>DATMEP010000160.1:0-4242 GCA_035556755.1 Solirubrobacterales bacterium | reverse complement strand
GGCCGACGACTGCATGACGTACCGGATCGTGGTCAAGGAGTACGCGATGAAATACGGCTGGCACGCGACCTTCATGCCGAAGCCGCTGTTCGGCGAGAACGGCTCTGGGATGCACGTCCACCAGTCGCTGACCAAAGACGGTCGCAACGCCTTCTTCGACCCCGACGACCAGTACTTCCTCTCGGCCACCGCGAAGGCCTTCATCGCCGGCCAGCTCAAGCACGCCCGCGAGATCTCGCCGCTCTTCGCCCAGTGGGTCAATTCCTACAAGCGGCTCGTCCCGGGCTACGAGGCGCCGGTCTACCTGGCCTGGTCGCGCCGCAACCGCTCGGCGCTGATCCGGGTGCCGCTCTACCACCCCGGCAAGGAGGGCGCGACCCGCGCCGAGCTCCGCTGCCCGGACCCCGCCTGCAACCCCTACCTCTGCTTCGCCGGCATGCTGCACGCCGGGCTCGAAGGGATCGAGAAGGGGTACGAGCTGCCCGAGCCGATGGAGCAGAACCTCTACCACCTCTCCACCGAGGAGCGCTCGCAGCAGGGGATAGAGCAGCTGCCGGCCACCCTCGGCGAGGCGATCGAGGTCGCGGCCGACTCGGAGCTGGTCCTGCGCACGCTTGGCGAGCACACCTTCCGCCGCTTCGTCGAGATCAAGCGGCAGGAATGGGACGACTACCGCGTCCAGGTGACTCCCTACGAGATCGAAAACTTCCTGCCGGTGCTGTAACGGCTAGAGCAGGGCGGCCAGGGTGCTGGCGTCGGTTACGGGCGCCTGGCAGGTGAAGTGCTCGCAGACGTACGCGGTGGATTGGCCTTCGACCGTGTCGCGACCCTTCAGCAGGGGAGGGGTGGTGGTTCGCTGGGTATCGCCGGCCAGGACGAGGTGGGGGCGGAAGTCCGAGCGGACGACCGCGGCCAGCTCGCTCAGGTCGTCGCCCACCAGGGCCACCTCCTTGGTGGGGGAGAGATGGAAGTCGAGGGCGCGGAGGAGGTGGGCGAAGGCGTCTGGTTGGCGCGGCGCCGCCTTGCCGAACAGCCGCAGGATGCCGATCGCCTGCCCTTCGTAGGAGCGGTCGCCGGTCAGCGCCGCCAGCCGCAACAGGCCCAGCGCGGCGGAGGAGTTGCCGGAGGGAATCGGGTGATCGCCGATCTCCTTGCGGCGGGCGATCAGCTCCTCGTGGTCGTCGGAGGTCGAGTAGAAGCCGCCCCGCTCCGGGTCCCCGAAGCGGGCGACCATGGTGTCCGCCAGGGCCTGGGCGGCGTCGAACCAGCGCCGCTCGAAGCTCGATTCGTACAGGGTGAGCAGCGCCTCTAGCAGGAACGCGTGGTCCTCCAGGTAGGCGTTGAGGCGGCCCTCGCCGTCCTTGTAGGTGCGCAGCAGCCGGCCTTCGTCGTCACGCAGCTCCTCCAGGACGAACTCGGCGCAGGCCCGAGCCGCGTCGAGGTAGTCGTCGCGGCCGAGCACTGCGCCGGCCTCGGCGAGCGCGGCGATCGCCAGTGCGTTCCACGACGTGAGGCGCTTGTCGTCCAGGCCCGGTCGCTCGCGCTCCACCCGTGCCTCATAGAGGGCGCGGCGAGCCTCCTGGAGGCCGTCGGGCTCCGGAGCCGCCGCGCCGCCCGCCCGGTGCAGGACGTTGCGCCCCTCGAAGTTGCCGGCCTCGGTGACGCCGTAGAACTCGGCGATCGCCTCCGCGTCCCCGCCCAGCACCTCACGGATCTGCTCTGGGGACCAGACGTAGAAGCGTCCCTCCTCTCCTTCTGAGTCGGCGTCGAGCGCGGAGAAGAGGCCACCCTCCGGGCCCCGCATCTCGCGCAGCATCCAGTCGAGCGTCTCCTCGCAGACTCGCCGGTAGCGCTCGTGCCCGAGCGCCTGCCAGCCGTGCAGGTAGGCAGGTGCCAGCAGCGCATTGTCGTAGAGCATCTTCTCGAAGTGAGGGATCAGCCAGGCCACGTCGACCGAGTAGCGGGCGAAGCCGCCGCCGAGCTGGTCGTAGATCCCACCGGCCATCATCGCGTCAAGGGTCCTCTCGACGATCGCCGTCTCTCCGCGGGCGAGCAACAGCTCCAGCGCCGCCGCGGGCGGGAACTTCGGTGCGCCGCCGAAGCCGCCGTGCTCCATGTCTGCCCCCTCGCGCAGCGCGCCGATCGCTGCGTCGAGGAGCTGGCCGCCGGGTGTCTCGCCCGTGGGTTCGACGCGCCCGATCGCGCCCAGCCGCGCCCGCGTCTCCGGCGCCCGGGCCCGCAGCTCGTCGCGCCGGTTGGCGAACGCCTCGATCACGGCTTCCATCACCATCCGGAAGCTCGGCATCCCGCGGCTGTCGTCGGGTGGGAAGTAGGTGCCGCCGTAGAACGGCACCCCATCGGGGTCGCAGAAGACGGTCATCGGCCAGCCGCCGTGGCCGCTCATCGCCTGCACCGCCTCCATATAGAGGGCGTCGACGTCGGGGCGCTCCTCGCGGTCGACCTTGACGCTGACGAAGTGCTCGTTCATGTAGGCGGCCGTCCCGGGATCCTCGAAGGACTCCCGCTCCATCACGTGGCACCAGTGGCAGGCGGAGTAGCCGACCGAGAGGAGGACCGGCCGGTCGAGGCTGCGGGCCCGGCCGAGTGCCTCGGGGCCCCACGGGTACCAATCCACCGGGTTGTCGCGATGCTGGAGCAGGTACGGACTGGTCTCCTGCGCCAGACGATTGGCCATACCGCCCAGACTACCCCGCGAATCCTGGAAGCCAACTATTGGCGGGCGGGGGTCGCTGAAAGTGGGTTGGGGGGAAGGAAATACGGCTGGTACGTCGCAATTCCCAAATACGGTACCTCTACATTCCTCAAGTGGCTGAAGACCGACTACTCGCTCGCAGCGAGCCTGCAATCGACGCCGTGCTGCAGAAGCTCGACCCCGAAGACCGTGCGATCGTCCTCGGGGCGCTTGCGCGAGCCGAGCGCAGCGAGTCCGAGCTCCGCTACCTGGCGGACCACGACTCCCTGACCGGGCTCCTCGACCGGCGCCGCTTCCGTGCCGAGCTCGACCAGCACGTCTCATTCACCGCCCGCTACGGCGGCCAGGGCGCGGTGATGATCATCGACATCGACGCGCTCAAGTCGATCAACGACTCGCTCGGTCACCACGCCGGCGACAACCTGATCCGCCAGGTCGCGGCGACGATGCGCGAACGTGTCCGCAACACCGACATAGTCGCCCGCCTCTCCGGCGACGAGTTCGCGATCCTGATGCCCCAGACCGACACCGACGGCGCGTTGCAGCTCGGCGAGGATCTGCGGGCGCAGGTCGCCGAGAGCGCCCGGCCGGCGCCCGAGGCCCCGCCCGCCACGATCAGCGTCGGGGTGAGCATGTTCGGCGGCAAGCGGGACGGCGGCGCCGAGTCGGTGCTGATCGCGGCCGACCAGGCGATGTACAGGGCGAAGGAGGGCGGTCGCAACCAGATCGCCCTGTTCCGCGATCTCGACGAGGCCCAGCGCGACCCCGACCGTCGCCAGACCACGGCGGCCAGGATCCGCGACGCGCTCACCCAGGACCGCCTCAGCCTTCACACCCAGGCGATCCACAGCCTCGCATCGGGTGGGATCGAGCGTTACGAGCTGCTGCTGCGGATGACCGACGACGATGGCGAGCTGCTCCCCGCAGCGTCCTTCATCGACGCGGCGGAGCGCTCCGGGATGGTTCAGGAGCTGGACCGCTGGGTCGTCGCCCGCGCCCTCCGGCTGCTTGCCGAGCGCGAGCGCGAGGGGCGTCCGCTCTCCCTCCACGTCAACCTCTCCGGAGCTTCGCTGACCGACGTCTCCGTGCTCGAGTTCATCGAACGGCGGCTCGACGAAGAGGGGGCGGACCCCACCAAGTGCACCTTTGAGATCACCGAGACGGCGAACGTGCACGACTACGAGGCCGCCGCCGGCTTCGCCGACCGGTTGACCGACTGCGGCTGCCAGGTCGCGATCGACGACTACGGCGCCGGCTTCGGCCCCTTCCACTATTTGAAGCGGATCCCCTTCGACCTGATCAAGATCGACGGTGCGTTCGTGCGCGACATGCCGCGCAGCGATGCCGACCAGCTCACCGTGCAGGCGATCGTCCAGATCGCCCGCGGGCTGGGCAAGACGACGATCGCCGAGTACGTGCAGGACGACGCGACCATGGACCTGCTGCGCGAGTACGGGGTCGACATGGCGCAGGGCTTCCACCTGGGCCGCCCGGTAGACCTCGACGAGATGCTGGCGAACTGAGAATCG
>DATMEP010000159.1:0-8434 GCA_035556755.1 Solirubrobacterales bacterium | reverse complement strand
CCTGCGGTGTCACTGAAATAGTCGAAAAGATTTTGCATGGTTTAGCGACGACTTTCTGTCGGGTAACCCATGCACCAACCGGGGCTCGAACCCGGATCTCCGGCTTACAACGCCGGCCCTTTAGCCGATTAAGTTATTGGTGCGCGAAAGAGTGTCGCTTAACACTCGACCATTCAATTTTCGCCGACTATAGCAATAGGTCCGAGGTCGTGCTACCTCGGTACGGACGATGTTTTAGCTCGGTATAAAACCGCCGGAAAACGACGGATTCCGGCGCCTAAAAAAGCGTGGAGCCGGCAAAAATGACTCTCAGGCGGCGCCCGCGGGCCTGCTGTCCGGTGGCGTTTCAAAGGCGGCGAGGGCGATCGTCGCCGCGATTCCGGGCTCGCCGCTCCGGGCCAGGCGCTTGGCGGTTGCGGACCTCGCCGCCGCCAGCTGCTCCGTCGCCTCGTCGACGATCGCCCTCGCTTCCCGCCACCCCTGCGGGTCGAAGACGACCGACTCGCAGCTGATGCAGTCGCCCTCGCGATTGCCGAGCGTGCCGGCCTCGAGGGCGATCGACCCGCTCTCGACGATCCGTCGCAGTATCGCCGCATACAGGTGGTTGCGGGTCGACTCGGAGAGTGCGAGGCGGGGCGGGGCGGGCATCAGGGTCGCAACCTCGTAGACGCGCTCGCCGGGGTCGGAGTCGGCCGGCTCGGCCGGCCGGATGCAACCGGTGAGGCAGAGCACCGTGGTGTGGTAGGCGACCTTGCCCAGCGGCTCGCCCGACAGCGCGGCAATCTGCCTCGGGCTGGCGGGCCTCGCCGCGATCCGCTCGAGGATTTCCACCCTCACCGCCTGTGAGAGCGCACGCTTCAGTTGGGGGTCCACCTGACTTCCTTTCTGGGGTCTTCCGATCAAGTATCGAAAACTCCGTGGGAAATAGGTGGATTTTGCCGATTAGCATAATAAAAACTAAACAAACAGTCCGTTATGTCCAACCCGGGACGGGAAGCCTCAGCTCGCTTCCGCGTCGCCTTCCGGCGGTGACTCGAAGCCGGCCAGCGCCACGGTCACCGGGATTGCCGTCTCACCGCTCTTCGACATCCGCCCGCCGGCCTTCGCCTCGATCTTCTCGATCCTCGCCAGGATCGACGCGAACAGCGAAGTCATTTCGTGCCACCCCTTGCGGTCGAGTGCGAGCGGGGTCCAGGTGAAATGGCGGTCGGCGCGGTTGTCGAAGGTCCCCTCCTCGATCGCCCGGCGTGCACGCTCGATCAGGGTGTGCAGGATCGCGCCGCTGATGCCGCCGCGTACCGACATCGGCAGGAGCTTCCACTCTCCATCGCCGAGGAGTGGACGTTTCGAGCAGCGGTAGACGTGCTCCAGCGCTCCCCGCCGTTTCACCGTTTCGGCGAGCTCGATGCACCCGTAGCTCTCCAGCACCTTGAAGTGGTAGGCGACGCTTGGCAGCTTGCCGCCGTACTCGCGCACGTAGCCAACTGGACTGATCTGCCTGTGGCTGAGCACGGCGAGGATTTCCACGCGCAGGCTGTTCGCCAGGGCCTTGGCCAGCCGCGGGTCGAGTATTTCGGACCCCTTCTTGACCTCCGTCTTGGGCTTCGCCACTTGTCGCAGTCCTTTCTAACTATCCAGCGTTTTCGGACCGCTTCACTGTAGTGAAAGAGAACGGATGATTGCAGACAAAACATTTCTATGATATTAAACACTTAGGAAGTGAATAACTATTCAGGAGGTGAGGAACTTGAAGATCGGCAACACGCCGAGCGTCCTTCCGGCGCTCTCGATCAGCAAGGCGGGCTGAGGGTCGCCTACGAACTTGCCGAGCGGCTCGCCCGGTGGCCGCCCACGGGTCCCGGGCGAGATCTCGGTTGGGCCGGGGGAGCCGGTTGGCGAGCTGCCTACACTTGAGCGATGGCGTCCGCGGCAGACCGGGACTCGACCTTCACCCTCTACCGGCGCGGCATCGAGCTGCTCGAGGAGGCCGACTTCGAGCAGGCGACGCCGCCGCTGGAGGCGGCGGCCAGGCGAGCGCCGGAGAAGTCCTCCGTGCGCGAGGCCCTCGGGCGCGCCTACTTCCGCTCCGGTCGCTTCGCCGCCGCCGCGGCCGAGTTCGAGGCCGTGGTCGACACGCACCAGGTCAACGACTTCGCCCACTTCTGCCTCGGACGGGCGCTGGCCAAGACCGGCCAGGTGGAGCGCGCCCGCCATCACCTGGCGCTTGCCTCGAACCTGCGGCCCGAGCGGCGCGACTACCGCTTCTATCGCGAGCTGCTCGGCACCTGAGGCGTCGGCGCCCGCTACATCCCAGCGACGAGGCGCCCGACGGTGCTCTGGCTGAAGTAGGGGCTGAAGGTGTGGACCCGGTCGCGGCGTTTGCCGTAGCTGGTCACGCCGTTGATCATCGTGCCGTTTTCGGTCAGCCAGCCGCCGCCGCTCGCACCGGGCGCCCAGTGGCAGCGGATCGCGATCGTCGGCGGGCCGGGGATCCGGTAGGTGAGGGGGTCGTCGCCCACGTACGGCGATTCGCATTCCTGCAGCGAGGAGGATTTGCCCGGATAGCCGAAGGTCTTGAACTGCTGGCGGCGGCTGAGGTCGGTGGCGATCGTCGCGCCGCCGCCGACCGCGTCGGCGACGTTGATTCCTTCGGCATTGGGTGAGGTGAGCATTGCGCCGACGTCGAAGTTGGGGTTGCCGAACTGGACCCATTGCCGCGGCGCGAAGACCGCGTTGCGGCGGGCGACGAAGGCGCCGAAGGGCCCGATGCCGCTGGTGAAGGCGGGCACGAACTCGACGTAGCGGGACCAGACGTCGTTGCCGAAGCGGCTGCGCGGGCCGGAGTTGAGGCAGTGCGCCGCCGTCAGCACGAGGCGACGGCTGGCGCTGTTGATCGCCGTCGCCGAGCAGAAGCCCCGTTTGCGTCCCTGGCGGACGAAGAGCCGCCCGTTGACAGTGAAGGGAGGTACGACCGGCGTGGCCACGGGGCCGAAGCTGGCGTGGGCGAGGGGGTCGCCGCCGAGCGCCGAGTCGAGTGGCTGCGCGCCGCGCATCCGCGCCGGCGTCCAGTAATCGGCCACCCGCGCGGCTTCGCCGGGCGCCGCGGTGGCCGCGGGGCTGAGGCGCTCGGAGCCGGCCGCCCCGATGGGCGTTGCGAGCGCGCCCGCGGCGAGGCAGGCGAGAACCGCCAGAGCGCTCGCCAGGCGCGGCCGAGCACTGTGCGAGCGCCGGGTCATCGGAGCTGAGCATAAAGCCCCCGCGCATACCGGCTCGCCGCCTGGGCGATCTGGTCAGTGCAGCAGCGGAATCACGCAGCGGTAGTGCTTGGTGGCGGTCGAGAGCGCGGAGGCGACACCCGCCGCAGCAGACACAGTGACGACGCCGAAGACATTGAGGCCAGACACATTCGTGACGTCACTCGACCACTCATCCCCTTCATGCAGGTGCACCCCTGGCTGTTTGGCGAAGGCGGCCAGCTGCAGCGCGTCGGGCAGCGTCCCACCCTGGGTGGCGCATTCGGCCGCGGCCAGAGGCGCCGTCGCCGTGACGACGCTCGCCGAGTTCTGCCAACAGGCGCCGGCGAAGAGCTGTGTCCCCGGCAGGCAGCCGGCGTGGTGGCCGTTGAGCGTCTGCGCATCGACGGCATTGACGGCGTTGAGCGCGGTCTGGGCGTCGCTGGCGCTCTGCGCGAAGTCGGCCCGTTCGGCGTGCGCCGCGCTGGGCACCTGGCCCAGAGTCAGCTCGTTGATGTCGGCGCCGGTCAGCGGGGCGGAGAGGCGAGCATCCTTCAACACCCCCGGCTTCAACCTGTTGGCGGGCACCGAGCGCGGCTTCAACCGGTTGCCGGGAAGCGACTTCGCCCTGATCGCCTTCCCGTCGATCTTCTTAGCCGCGTAAACGGTCCCGCCCAACGCCACGAACAACGCCACCACCGACACCACCAGCGCCGGCGAGCCCCGCCAGATCCCCTGCCTCATGTTTTTTCCCTCCGTAAACACATTGGTTCTCCGATGCCGGAGGAGCCTAAGCATGAATAGGCAGAGAGCCAAGATTGCTGGACGAACATCTACTGAGTCGAACATTTTGGTTTGACTGACCGAAGTTTTGAGTATTGCGTTGTGCCCTTAGGGCAAATAGGGTCGCCGCGCCGAACTCGTGACGGGCGAGTTCTCTTAAGTCACCAGGGGGTCGATTTGCCGAGTTCGTGGGGGACCACCGCATCAATTCGCCGCGCTTCGTTAGCGCTTGGCCTCGCCATTCTTTTCGCGGCGATTCCTTCCTCTGCCGCCCACGCCGCAACCACGGGAGCAGCCACGGAAGTCGATGCTTTCAGCGCGAGGTTGCACGGCACGGTCAATCCCGCCGGCCAGCAGACCTCCTACCAATTCGAATACGGCACCACGACTTCCTACGGCTCCAACATTCCCACCACCCCGCAGGGCATCGGCTCCGGCAGCCAGGATGTCGAAGTAAGCGAGGAAGTCGAGGGACTTCAACCCGGCACCACTTACCACTTCCGCGTCGCGGCGACGAGCTCCTCGGGCACGACCCATGGGCAGGACAAGGCGTTCAGAACCGACATGGGCGGAGAACTGGTCGCCGGCGAATACCCCGCGATGATCAAAGGCGGCCCGGACCCCTGGGGACCGAACGACCTGACCTTGGGCTCGACCATCGATTGCCTTCCCGGGCTATTCGAAGCGGAAGCCCTGAGCCCGATCGCCTCGCTGCTTGCGAACGGAGGAGACGGGACCTGCTACACCGCCCAGCTGGGTGCGCAGCCATTCGAATTCGCCGGCTGCAAAATCACCTTCGACTCAGGCGAGGAACTCGAAGAAGGAGTCTTTGGCGGCGCCCTCAGCATCGGTCCTGCAGGCTGCGGTCCGATCACGACCAAATGGCCGTGGTGCGGCACCGCGACGATCGACCTTAACGGCGGCTACGTCGCCCAGATCGAGTACACGAACGTCGGTGAAGGCGCCAGCGCGAGGGTCCTTGCCTCTGTGGTGCTCAGCGGCCTCGACTACACGCGCCAGAACAACTGTGGCTCCGGCACGAACGGGACCTGGGAGGCCGACTGGGAACTGTGGGGCGAGAACGAATTGGCTGAAGAGGTCGGCCTTTGGGCAGAGAACGTTTCACCGCTGGAGCCGAAGGCGACGACCAAGCCGGCAACCGAATTGACGCCGACCGGCGCGACCCTGAACGCCAGGGTCAACCCAAGGGATTCGGCCACGAGCTATCAGTTCGAATATGCCCACGGAAACTCCAGCACCTTCTACCTGAAAGCCCCTGCTTCCCCGAAAAGCATCGGTTCAGGAGGCGAGAGCCTCGCCGTGAGCGAGGAGATCGACGAACTCCTCTCCGGCGGGACCTACAGCTACCGCATCTCGGCGACCAACGCCGAAGGCACGACCTACGGCAAGCGCGAAACCTTCGTCACGCCCGACCAGAAACCGACCGTAACGACCGAAGCCGCGAGCGACACGAGTGAATCGGGCGCAACGTTGAAGGGCACCGTCAACCCGAACGGCTACGCCACCACTTACCAGTTCGAATACGGGAAAACGGCATCGCTTGGCAGTAAAGTCCCGGCGCAGGCTGCCAGCGCCGGCGGCGGCAGTGTCGGCGTCAAAGTCGAAGTGCCACTCGCCGGCCTGCAGGCCAACACCGTCTATCACTACCGGCTGGTTGCCACCAATACGCTGGGTACGAGTCACGGCAAAACCAAAACGTTTACGACCGTGGACATGCGGCCGGTCCTCAGTGCCGAGTCGGTCACGGAGAGAGCCGAGGCCGGCGCGACGCTGAATGCGACGATCAACCCGAACGGCGCTGCGACGAGCTACCAGTTCGAATACGGCGAGACGACCGTCTACGGCTCAAAAGCCCCGATTGAGGCAGAGGCGATTGGCTCGGGCACGACGAACGTCGCAGTCGACGAGCCGATCGAGGGTCTCGATCCCGAAACGATCTATCACTTCCGCATCGTCGCGACTAACTCTTGGGGAACGACCTACGGCAAAGACTGGATCTTTGCGACCTCGACCTCCGAGTTCTCCGCCGACGAATACCCGGCGACGATCAAAGGCGAGGGGATCGAGCAGTCCGATGGCCTCATTTTGGGTCTCGGCCTCAGTTGCAGCCCGCCGCCATTTGCAACCGAAACGCTCATGGAGGCATCGACGTTGCCCGCGAGCCCGAGCGGCGACGGGCAGTGCTGGTCGGGGCAGCTGTATCAGCCGCTTGACCTGAATGACTGCAAGGTGACCTTTGGCCCGGGGGAGCAGATCTCACAGGGGGCCTTTGCCGGCACGCTCGCCCTCGGTCCCGAAGGCTGCGGCCCGATCACGGTCAAATGGTGGGGCTGCGGTACCGCCGCGATCGATCCGGGCGAGGGCTTCACTGCGCCGGCTGAATACACGAACGTGGGCCAGGGCAGCAACGCCCAGGTCATCGTCTCCGCCGAGGCCAGCGAACTCGAGTACACGAAGGCAAGCAACTGCAGCTCGGGCTCGGATGGACACTGGCGACCGAAGTGGGAGCTGAGCGCCGAAAACGAACTAGAAGAACCGATCGGCCTTCGCGTAACCGACGTCAGTCCGGCGCCGAACACCGTGATCAACACCGGCCCGTCGGGGAAAACTCTGCCCAACCCGTCGTTCACGTTCATGGCCACCGAGACTGGGTCCACCTTCGAATGCTCCCTCGACGGCGCACCTTTCAGCACCTGCACCTCGCCCAAGTCCTATCAGGGCCTCGCGGAAGGTCAGCACGAGTTCCGCGTGCGAGCAACCGACACCGACGAAGATCAGGACCCCACGCCAGCGGTCCGCAACATCCAGGTCTACGACCCGCCGGAGACGACGATTACGTCCCCGACCCCGAGCTACACGAGCCACGACAAATCCCCGATCGAGTTCACCTCCGACGAGACCGGCTCGACCTTCAAGTGCTCCCTCGACGGCCCTGAGTTCCCGACCACGCCTTGCACCAGCCCATACTCGCTGCCGGAAGACCTCGACCCGGGATGGCATACCTTCCGCGTCGTCGCCACCGATTCGGCAGGAAACAAAGACCCGATCTCGGCGCGATGGACCTTCAACCAGGACATCTACCCGCCGGCGCCCGCGACGAGCAAGCTGGTGTATCCAGAAGAGGGTAAAACGACCGCCAGCTACTACACCCTGAAGGCCGAATGGGGCACCGCGCCCGAAGGTGGCGGAGTTACGGCGGTCACGTTCCAGATGAGGCTGCCTTACTGGGACGTCTTCAAAGACGTGCCCGCCGAATGCGTGATCGACGGAGAGGGCGAGCAGGTGTCCTGGCCGCTTGAGGCAAGCGGCAACCCGGGACACACCGAACCCGTCTTCCTGGGAGTGCGCGACTGCAAACCCTTCGTCGACGCGAAATATCCAGAAGAAAAAATCAAATTCCGCGCCCTATTCGACGGCGGCAAACAAGCCGCTGGCGCGAGCGAGCCCGCCACGACCGAGTTCTCCCACAAGAAGGGTGGGACGAGGGTGCCCACCGATGCGATCGAATCGATCGGCCCCGTCTCCTTGGACCTGCTGACGGGGGCGTACACGATCAGCCGCACCGATGTCTCGATCCCGGTGCCCGGCAGCAGCGCCAGCCTGGAATTCACCCGCGTCTACAACTCGAGCGCGGTGCCAGAGGGGTCGCACGGACCGATGGGGGCGTGGCAGATGTCGACGCCTGCCGAGCTGGACTACGAAGGCGGGGCGTGGACGAAGGTCGAAGAAAGAGTGATACCCGCCACGCTGGCGGTCTACGGCGAAGAATGCTGGGAAGAAGAAGGCGAAGAAGAATGCGAAAAATGGCTCGCCGAAGAAGCGCAACCCGAAGAGCGCTGGATGGAGCTCGTCGCCAATGGAGGGGAAGCGATCCCATTCGAAATACAGGGCGAATCCTACGTATCGCCCGACTACGCCAAAGAACTGAAGCTGACCCGCGAGGACGCGACGCACATCGTGCTCGCCGACGCCGACGGCACTCATACCACGTTCCTCAAGGACGAGGACGGGCGTTATCTGCCCAAAGCGGTTTCCTTTCAGGCGACGCCGACCTCGGCGCGGATGGTCTACGAAGACACTGAGTCAAACTACGTGGGGTTGCTGCTCAAGCGGATGATCGCACCGTCGCCGCCTGGCGTCACCTGCGGAGATTGGACCTCGATAGAACAGGCTGGCTGTCGCACGCTGAACTTCGAATACCTGCCTGAGGATGAATGGGCCGTCTACTCAAACCCTTATTCATGGGAAGTCGCGCTCGCCTCGATTCGCTACTACAACGCGACTGGCGCCAACTCCGAAGAGGTCGCCAAATACAACTATGACGGCCACTTGCGACTGATCGAAGCCTGGGATCCGAGGCTTCCGAACCTGAAAGAGAAATACGCCTACCACGAAGG
>DATMEP010000158.1:0-12779 GCA_035556755.1 Solirubrobacterales bacterium | reverse complement strand
GCGCCGGCGCCGACCAAGGAGCGGGCGAAAAAAGCCGAATCGGGTCTGGGCCGCTTCAACGTCGCCCCGACCCAGGAGATCCTCACGATCCGCTCTTCGCCCGACCCCGAGGAGGCGGCAGCCGGCGAGCGCGAGGCGCGCCTGATGCGTTGGGGCCTGGTCCCGCGCTGGGCCAAGGACCTCAAGGTCGGTTACAAGATGATCAACGCGAAAGCGGAGAACCTCGACTCCAGCCGCGCCTACGCGCCGTTGGTCGGCAAGTTCCGCCACCGCTGCCTGATCGTCGCCGACGGCTTCTACGAGTGGATGCGGGCGGAGGACCCGAAGCAGCCGCGCCAGCCCTGGCGCTTCACCGTCGACGGCGGCGAGCCCTTCGCCTTCGCCGGAATCTGCACGCGCAAGGAGTGGGAGGACCCCGAGGACCGCGGTTTCGAGGACGGCTGGCTCTACAGCTGCACGATCGTCACCACGACGCCGAACGAGGTGGTCGGCAAGGTGCACGACCGGATGCCGGCGATCCTGCCAAACGCCGAGGCCGAGGCGGCCTGGCTGCGTCCCGACCTCGATGCCGAGGACGCGATCGCGATGTGCGGGCCGCTGCCGGCTTCGCGGATGGAAGGCGCCCCGGCCAACCCGAAACTGAACAAAGTCGGCAAAGGCAGCGAGGGGCCCGAGCTGCTTGTCGCTCCCGCCTAGCGGAGCGACCCGGCGGTGCGCACGGCGGTGCTGCCGGCGTCGTTCTCCAGCGTGCAGGAAACGTCCGCAGAGATCCGGCCGGCGGTCCGCCAGAAGCTGGCGAAGCCGAGCCCGAGGGGCTCCTGCGGGCGTCCCTCGGGGAGCCCCCACTGCCATTCCTGCGAGTCGGTCCGGTGCGGCAGCCAGCTGACGACGACCCCCGGCAGGTCGGTGAAGGTCTCGAAGGCGTCCTCCAGTTCCAGCGAGGCGAATTCCGCTCCCTGGATCGGCAGTCGGATCCCGACGCTCCCGGGGACCTCCTGCTTGGTCAGGTTGTATTCGCCGGTGGAGCGGGGAAAGGCGCCGCGGCTGTCGACCGTGCGGCCCAGTTCGGCCCGGCGGGCGCCGCTCGTCCGGCAGCGGACTCGCGCCTGCCCGACGGCTGAGCCGGGGGCGATCCGCAGCACGGAGGTGGCGCGATAGACCCGTTCGCCGTTGATGTTGGCTTCGGTTGCCCGCAGGCCGCCGTCCTGCAGCCGCATCGATCCACCGCCCGGGATCGCCGCCGGCCGCGAATCCGGCAGTGGTGCCCGCGTCGCCCACTTGATCGCCACCGAGCTGCCGCCGGTCTCGTCGGTCGAGAGCAGCCAGGCCGCCGCGCAGGCGACCAGCCCGACCGCGACGACCGCAAGCGCTCCCCGGGGCGGTCGCGTATCGGCGTTGGTCTCCACGGGCGGGTATTAGACACGAACCGTCAGAAGACGCGCCCGGCAGGATTCGAACCTGCGGCCTCCGCCTCCGGAGGGCGGCGCTCTATCCAGCTGAGCTACGGGCGCTCAGGCGTCAGTCTAGCTTCGCGTGTTCGACGCGCCGGGTCGCGTAGGCTCGCCGCCCATGCAGCTTTCGGTCGCATTCCTCGGTACCGGCGGTGCCGTGCCCTCGGCGCGGCGCTCGACCGCGAGCGTGCTCGTCGCCCGCGGGGGGGAACGGCTGCTGTTCGACTGCGGGGAGGGGACGCAGCGCCAGATGCAGCGCTCGCTCGGTCTGGTCCAGGTCGACGAGATCTACCTCACGCACTTCCATGCCGACCACTTCCTCGGCCTGCCGGGGCTGCTCAAAACCTACGACCTGACCGAGCGCGAGGCGCCGCTCACCGTCTACGGCCCGCGCGGCCTGGTCGACCTCTTCAACACTCTGCACCGGATCGTCGGCAGGCTCGGCTTCAAGCTCGATCTGGTCGAACTGGAGCCGGGCGACTCGATGGCGCTCGACGGGGCGAGCCTCCACGCCTTCCCGGTCGAGCACAGCGTGCGCGCCCTCGGCTACTCGCTGGTCGAGGACGAGCGCCCCGGCCGCTTCGACCCCGAGGCGGCGAAGCGGCTCGGCGTGCAGGAAGGCCCCGCCTTCGCGGCTCTGCAGCGCGGCGAGCCTGTGGCCGGGACGACGGGCCCCGTGCAACCCAAGGACGTGATGGGCGAGTCCCGACCCGGGCGCAAGCTGGCGATCACCGGCGACACGGCCCCCTGCCGGGCAACCGTCGAGGCCGCCCGCGGCGCCGAGCTCCTGATCCACGACGCGAGCTTCGCCGAGGAGGAGGCCCAGCGAGCAGCCGATACCGGCCACTCGACGGTCGGCCAGGCAGCCGCGGTCGCCCGCGAGGCCGAAGTGAAGATGCTCGCCCTGGTCCACATCTCCTCCCGCTACCACGTCGGCAAGGTCCTCGAAGAGGCCCAAGACGTCTTCCCCCCCGCCGTAGCCCCCCGCGACTTCGACCTGGTGGAGATCCCTTTCCCAGAGCGTGGAGAGCCCGAGCTCATCCCAAATGGAGCAAGGGATCGAGATCGAGACGAGGCGCCGACTCTCGACTGACGCCGGTGGGCAATGCTAGGCTGACGCCGTCCTTTAACCAGGTCCAGAGAGGCCAGGAAGGAGCAAACGAAGTGAGCGAGAAGGTCGTGCTCGAGCGCGACGATCTGAGGCGGACGCTGCGGCGGATCGCCCACGAGATCGCCGAGAAGAACCCGGGGCCCGACAGCTTGGCGATCGTCGGCATCCACACCCGCGGCGCCGTCATCGCTCGCCGCCTCCACGCTCTGCTCGGCGAGATGACCGAGAGCGAGCTGCCGATCGGCGACGTCGACATCTCCTTCTACCGCGACGACGTCGGCGCCAAGGGCCCCGCCTCCCAGCCGGTCGTCCACGCCTCCCACGTCGACTTCGACCTCGCGGACCGCACCGTCGTCCTGGTCGACGACGTGCTCTTCACCGGCCGCACCGTTCGCGCCGCGATCGACGCCCTCTTCGACTACGGCCGGCCACAGCGGGTGCAGCTGGCGGTCCTCTGCGATCGCGGCCACCGGGAGCTGCCGATCCGCCCCGACTACGTCGGCAAGAACCTGCCGACGGCGCGCAGCGAGCGCGTCAACGTGCGGCTGGAGGAGCTCGACGAGGTCGACGAGGTGACGATCTCCGAGCCGCAGACGGCGGAGGCGCTGGCATGAAGCACCTACTGGGGATCGAGCAGCTCTCCCGCGAGGAGATCGAGGCGATCCTCGAGCGCGCCGAGAGCTTCGCCGAGGTCGGCCGGCGCGACATCAAGAAGGTGCCGACGCTGCGCGGCCGCACCGTGGTCAGCCTCTTCTACGAGGCGAGCACGCGCACCTCATCCTCTTTCGAGCTGGCCGCGAAGCGGCTCTCGGCCGATCTGATCTCGATCAAGTCGAGCGGCTCCTCCGCCGACAAGGGCGAGTCGCTGAAGGACACATGCGCGACCCTTTCGGCCTACGACCCTGCCGCGATCGTGATCCGCCACCCCTACGCGGGGGCGGCGCAGATGGTCGCCGGCTGGTCCGAAGCTGCGGTCGTCAACGCCGGCGACGGCAAGCACGAGCACCCGAGCCAGGCCCTGCTCGACCTCTTCACGCTGCGCCGCCGGCTCGGCTCGCTGGAGGGTAAGAGGATCTGGATCGTCGGCGACGTCCTCCACAGCCGCGTCGCTCGCTCCAACCTGGTCGCCTTCCAGGCGATGGGCGCCGAGGTGACCGTCTGCGGCCCACCGACCCTGATCCCGCGCGGGATCGAGGCGCTCGGCTGCGAGGTCGCCCACTCGCTCGAGAAGCTGGAGGAGGCGGACGTCGTCTACGCGCTGCGGATGCAGAAAGAGCGGATGCAGGAGAGCTTCGTGCCCTCGCTGCGCGAGTACGCGGCCTGCTTCCAGATCGACACCCGGCGGCTCGGTCCACGCCAGTTGCTGATGCATCCCGGTCCGGTCAACCGCGGCGTCGAGCTCTCCGGCGAGGCGGTCGACTCGCCGCAATCGCTGATCTCCGAGCAGGTCGCCGCCGGCCTGGTGGTGCGGATGGCGATCCTCTACGAGCTGCTGGCGGCGAACGAACGCCCCGCCCCTGTCGAGGGCGAGGGAGCGGAACGCCCGACCCCGATAGGGCAGCCGGCGTGAGTCTCGCGGAGTCGCTCGACATGCGCTCCGGCGAGGGCGCGGACCTCGTCCTGCGCCGCGCCACCGTGCTCGACCCCGTCGCCGGGATCGAGGGCGCGCACGACGTGAGGATCCGCGACGGACAGATCGCCGAGCTGGCGGCGCCCGGAACCGCCGATGCAGCCGGCGCGGAGGAGGTCGACGCCGAGGGGCTGCACGCCTTCCCGGGCTTCTTCGACCCCCACATCCACCTTCGCACCCCCGGCCACGAGCACAAAGAGGACATCGAGACCGGGACCCGTGCCGCCGCCGCGGGCGGCTACTGCGGCGTGATCGCGATGGCCAACACCGACCCGCCGGTCTCCAGCAAGGCCGACGTTGAGGCCCTGCGTGAGGCGGCCCGCGAGCAGGCCTGCGTCCAGGTCGGTTTCCTCGCCACCGTCACCCGCGGCATGGAGGGCGAGGAGCTGACCGAGATGGCGGCGCTGCGCGACGCCGGGGCACTCGGCTTCAGCGACGACGGCCTGCCGATCCGCAGCGCCCGCGTCCTGCGCCGCGCCCTCCAGTACCAGCACCTCTGCGGCGGCACGATCGCCCTCCACGAGGAGGATCCGGAGCTGTCGGGGGACGGGGTGATGCACGAGGGGCCCGTCTCGGCTGCGCTCGGCCTGGCCGGGATCCCCTCCGTCTCGGAGTCGACGATGATCGCCCGCGACGCGGCCCTGGCCGGATACGAGAATGGCCGCATCCACGTCCAGCACCTCTCCGCCACCGAGTCGGTGGACGCGGTCCGGGCCGCCAAGGCGGCCGGCGTCGAGATCAGCTGCGAGGCGAGCCCGCACCACCTCTGCCTCACCGACGAGGAGGTGCGGAGCCTCGACCCGCGCAGCGCCAAGATGAACCCGCCGCTGCGCTCCGAGTCCGACCGCCAGGCGCTGATCGAGGGCCTGCGCGAGGGCGCGATCGAGTGCATCGCGACCGACCACGCCCCGCACGCACCGGAGGAAAAGGAGGTCCCCTTCGAGCAGGCGGCGATGGGGGTGACCGGGCTGGAGACGGCCTTCGCCGCGGTCCACACCCACCTGGTCCTGCCCGGGGTGCTCGACCTGGCGCTTGTGGTCGAGCGGATGGCCGGTGGCGCCGCCCCGTTCGGGCTGGAGCGGCCCAGCCTGGCCCCCGGGAGCGAAGCGAACGTCGCCCTCTGCGACCTCGGGGCCGAGTGGACGGTGGGCGAGGAGGGCTACGAGAGCCGTTCCGACAACTCCTGGTGCGCAGGACAGACCCTGACCGGCCGGGTGCTGATGACCGTCGCCGGCGGCCAGGTCGCCTACCGGCTGCGCAGCTTCTCCCTGGGAGTGGCGACGTGAGCGCCGCGAACGGCTACATCCTGCTCGAGGACGGCACCCGCTTCGACGGGGAGCTCTGCGCGCACGGAGAGCCGATCACGGGCGAGGTCGTCTTCAACACCGCGATGACCGGATACCAGGAGTCGGTCACCGATCCCTCCTACGCCGGCCAGATCATCGTCTTCACCTACCCCCTGATCGGCAACTACGGCGTCTCCGCCGCGGCGATGGAGTCCGACCGTGCCCACGCCCGCGGGGTGGTCATGCGAGAAGCCAAGAACGGCGAGGACGTCGCCACCGCGGAGGGCGGCTGGCTCGACTGGCTCGCCGACTGCGGCGTGGCCGGGATCTCCGGCGTCGACACGCGGGCCCTCGTGCGCCACATCCGCGACGGCGGCGCGATGCGGGGCGGCATCTTCGCCGCCGAGCTCTCCGAAGCCGAGGCGCGCGAACGGGTGGCCGCCGAGCCCTCGATGGCCGGCGCCGACCTGGCCCGGACGGTGACGCCGCCGGAGCCGGTTCGCTTCGACGGCGACGGCCCGCACGTGGTCGGGATCGACACCGGGATCAAGCTCAACATCGTCCGCCAGCTGCGCGAGCGCGGCTGCCGCCTCACCCTGCTGCCCTGCACCGCCTCCCGCGAGGAGGTCCTGGCCGAGGACCCCGACGTCGTCTTCCTCGCCAACGGGCCCGGCGATCCCGCCGCGCTCGACTACGTGGTCGACACGGTCCGCTCCCTGGTCGGAGAGCGCCCCATGTTCGGGATCTGCCTCGGCCACCAGCTGCTCTGCCGCGCCGTCGGCCTGGAGACCTTCAAGCTGCCCTTCGGCCACCGCGGCGCCAACCATCCGGTCAAGGAGCTGTCGAGCGGGCGGATCGACATCACCTCGCAGAACCACGGCTTCGCCGTGCGCGGGCCCGGCGGCGAGGCGCGGATCGAGGCCGACGAGCCGGTCCGCTGGGAAACCGACTTCGGAGCCGCCGAGCTGTCCCACCTCAACCTCTACGACCGCACCGTCGAGGGACTCGTCCTCCGCGACGTCGCCGCGGCGACCGTCCAGTACCACCCCGAGGCGGGGCCCGGCCCGCACGACGCCCGTCACCTCTTCGACAGCTTCCTCGCCCTGGCCCGTGCCTAAGCGCACCGACATCGAGAAGATCCTCCTGATCGGCTCGGGGCCGATCGTGATCGGCCAGGCCGCCGAGTTCGACTACTCGGGGGTGCAGGCCTGCAAGGTGCTGCTCGAGGAGGGCTACGAGGTCATCCTCGTCAACTCCAACCCGGCGACGATCATGACCGACCCCGGGTTCGCGACCGCGACCTACATCGAGCCGCTGCTGCCGGGCCCGGTGGCGAAGATCATCGAGAAGGAGCGCCCCGATGCGCTGCTGCCGACCCTGGGTGGGCAGACGGCGCTCAACCTGGCGATGGCGCTGCACGAGGACGGCACCCTGGAGCGCTTCGGGGTCGAGTTGATCGGCGCCGACCACACCGCTATCCGCCGCGCCGAGGACCGCGAGGAGTTCCGCCGCACGATGACCGACGCGGGCCTGCGGATCCCCTGGTCGCTGACCGTCGGCAGCCTCGCCGAGGTCGACGCCGCGCTCGCCGACAGCCGCATCGGGCTGCCGGCGATCGTCCGCCCGGCCTTCACCCTCGGCGGTCAGGGCGGCGGCGTGGGGGAGACCGAGACCGAGCTGCGCCAGGTCGTCTCCGAGGGGCTGGCGGCAAGCCCGATCAACCAGGTGCTGGTTGAGGAGTCGGTGATCGGGTGGGGCGAGTTCGAGCTCGAGGTGATGCGCGACCACAACGACAACGTGGTGATCGTCTGCTCGATCGAGAACATGGACCCGATGGGCGTCCACACCGGCGACTCGGTCACCGTGGCCCCCGCCCAGACGCTCACCGACCGGCTCTACCAGGAGCTGCGCGACCAGGCGATCCAGGTGATCCGCGCCGTCGGCGTCGAGACCGGCGGCTCCAACATCCAGTTCGGGGTCGACCCCGAGAGCGGCGGCATCGTCGTGATCGAGATGAACCCCCGCGTCTCGCGTTCCTCGGCGCTGGCCTCGAAGGCGACCGGCTTCCCGATCGCCAAGATGGCCGCCAAACTGGCGGTCGGCTACGCGCTGGAGGAGATTCCGAACGACATCACCCGCGCCACGCCGGCCTCCTTCGAGCCGACGATCGACTACGTCGTGACCAAGGTCCCGCGCTTCGCCTTCGAGAAGTTCCCGGCCGCCTCCGGCCGGCTCTCGACCTACATGCAGAGCGTCGGCGAGGCGATGGCGATCGGCCGCACCTTCCGCGAGTCCTTCGCCAAGGCGATGCGCTCGCGCGAGCTCGATGCGCCGACCGAGCCGCCCAGCGGCGACGAGGACCTGCTGGGGGCGATCTCGGTGCCCAGCGCCGAGCGCTTCGACCTCGTGCTGGAGGCCTTCCGCCGCGGCATCGACGTGGAGGCCGTGCACGAGCGCTGCCTGGTCGATCGCTGGTTCCTGTGCGAGCTGCAGGCGCTGGCGACCGAAGGCGACGGCACCGAGGGGCTGACCCGCACCTACAAGTCCGTCGACACCTGTGCCGCCGAGTTCGAGGCGGCGACCCCCTACTACTACTCGGCGCACGAGCGCTCCAGCGGCGGTCGCGCTCCCGCCTCGGAGGTGCGCCGGGGCGAGCGCCCCTCGGTCGTCATCCTCGGCGCCGGGCCGAACAGGATCGGCCAGGGGATCGAGTTCGACTACTGCTGCGTGCACGCGGCGATGACGGTGCGCGAGATGGGTCGCGACGCGGTGATGGTCAACTGCAACCCGGAGACGGTCTCGACCGACTACGACACCTCCGACCGGCTCTACTTCGAGCCGCTCACCGCCGAGGACGTGCTCGCCGTCTGCGAGCAGGAGCGCCCCGAGGGAGTGATCGTCCAGTTCGGGGGCCAGACGCCGCTGAAGCTGGCCCGGGTCCTCGAGGAGGCCGGCGTGCCGCTGCTCGGCTGCCGGCTCGAGCAGGGGGGTGCCTCTCCCGTCGCCGCGATCGACCGGGCCGAGGACCGGGGGCGCTTCGGCGCCCTGCTGCGCGGCCTGGGCGTCAAGCACCCCCCCTACGGGACGGCGCTCTCGGCCGAGGAGGCGGCGATGATCGCCGAGGAGGTCGGCTTCCCGCTGCTCGTGCGCCCCTCCTACGTGCTCGGCGGCAGGGCGATGGAGATCTGCTACTCGAACGAGAACCTGGCGGCCTACCTGGAGGCCCACGCCAAGGCCGACCAGGAGCACCCGCTCTACCTCGACCACTTCCTCGAGGGGGCGATCGAGGTCGACGTCGATGCGCTCGCCGACGGCGAGGCCGTCCACGTCGCCGGGATCATGCAGCACGTCGAGGAGGCGGGGGTCCACTCCGGCGACTCGGCCTGCGTGATCCCGCCGATGAGCCTCGGCGAGGAGATGCTGGAGGAGATTCGGGCGACGACGGAGCGGATCGCGCTGGAGCTCGGCGTGGTCGGCCTGATCAACATCCAGTACGCGGTCGCGGGGGGAGAGCTCTACGTGATCGAGGCCAACCCGCGCGCCTCGCGCACCGTGCCCTTCGTCTCCAAGGCGACCGGCACGCCGCTAGCCAAAGTCGCGACGAGGCTGCTTCTCGGCGAGCGGCTCGCCGACCAGGACCTCGGTGCCCCGCCGGAGGGCTTCGTCAGCGTCAAGGAGGCGGTGCTGCCCTTCGCCCGCTTCTCCGGCGTCGACTCGGTGCTCGGGCCGGAGATGAAGAGCACCGGCGAGGTGATGGGGATCGCCGCCGACTTCCCGACCGCCTTCGCCAAGGCGCAGGCTGCGGCGGGCGTGAAGCTGCCCGAGGAGGGCTCGGTCTTCATCACCGTCACCGACACCGACAAGCCGGCCGCGACCCAGCTCGCCGCCCGCTTCCACGACCTCGGCTTCGAGGTGATCGCGACCGGCGGCACCGCCCAGTCGATCTCGGCGATGGGGGTGCCGGTGACCCGGATCAACAAGCTGGGGGAGGGGTCGCCGCACGTCGTCGACCTGATCCGGGAGCGCCGCTGCGACCTGGTGATCAACACGCCGACCGGCTCGGGGCCGCGCGAAGACGGGGTCGCGATCCGAACAGCCGCGGTCCGCCACGGGATCCCCTGCGTGACGACGATGACCGGCGCCTCGGCCGCGGCGCGCGCGATCGCGGCTCAGAAGGAGGGGGACGCCGGCGTCATCTCGCTGCAGGAGGTGCACGGCACAGCCGCCGCTTCCTCCGCTCCGGCGGATGCCTGAGGCGCCCGGCACCGATGAATCCCATCACGTTTTCCATGCGATGGATGGAAAACGTGATGGGCTTTCGGATGGAGGCGGCATGACCGCACCCTTCGGGCGGCGGCTGTGCGAGGTGGCGGAGAGCCGCGATTCGGGCGGCTACCGCCTCTTCTCGCTGCTCGACGAGGAGGGTCCGGTTCCGTTGCCGGGCCAGTTCTACATGCTCGCCACCGAGCACCACTGGGAGCAGGACGGCGGCCGGCCGTTCCTGCCGCGTGCCCTCTCGGTCGCCGACGTCCCCCCGGGCGAGGGACCCACCCAGCTCGACTTCCTGATCGAGGGAATCGGGCCCGGCACCGACCGGCTCTGCGAGCTGGTCCCGGGGGAGCGGGTATGGGTCAACGGCCCCCTCGGCAACTCCTTCTCGCCCCCGCGCGAGCTTGCCCCTGGCGCCGCGGGCGCGATCCTCGTCGGCGGCGGCATCGGCATCGCGCCCTTGGCCCTCCTGCGCCGCCGGTTCGCCGACCGGAACATCCCCACCCGCGTCCTGCTCGGCTTCCGCGACGAGGTCCACTCGGGCGGCCTCGACGATCTCTTCGCCTGCTGCGAGGTCGGCCTCGCCAGCGAGGACGGTCACATCGGCCACCGGGGCTACATAACCGACGTTTTCAGCGCGATGCTCGAAGGCGACGACGCTGCCGGCGCCGCCGTCTATGCCTGCGGGCCGCCGCCGATGCTCGACGCCGTCGCGGCGCTCTGCGCCGATCGCGGCGTCGCCTGCGAGCTGGCGATGGAGTCGCCGATGGCCTGCGGCTACGGGGCCTGCTTCGGCTGCGCCGTCCCCAAGCCCGACGGCGGCTACATGCGCCTCTGCGTCGACGGCCCGGTGATTCGCGGTGGTTGAGTTCTGCGGCCTGAAACTGAGCAACCCGGTGGTCAACGCGTCCGGGACCTTCGACGCGATCGCCGCCCGCCGCATCTACGGCGAAGCGCTGCTGCAGGACTTCCCCTTCTCGGCCTTCGTCTCGAAGACGATCACGCCCGCGCCGCGGGTCGGGAACGAGCCGCAGCGGATCTGGGAGACCCCGGCCGGGATGATCAACTCGATCGGGTTGCCGAACAAGGGTCTCGACGGGTTCCTGGCCGAGGACCTGCCGCAGCTGGCGGAGCTGCCCGTGCCGCTGATCGTCTCGGTGATGGGGACGAGCCGGGAGGAGTTCTCACGGCTGGTGGAGGAGGTCGCCGGGCGCGAGGAGGTCGCCGCGGTCGAGCTCAACGTGTCCTGCCCCAACGTCCACTCGGGCCTGATCGTCGGCGAGCAGCCGGGGGAGACCATGGCGCTGCTGGAGGCACTGCGACCGCTGACCGGGAAGCCGCTGATCGTGAAGCTGACGCCGAACGTCGCCGACCCCGCCGCGGTGGCGGTCGGCGCGGCGGAGGGTGGGGCCGATGCCGTCTCCCTGATCAACACGCTGAAGGCGAGCGCGATCGATCCCGTGACCGGGCAGCCGGGAATCGCGGCCGGTCACGGCGGGCTCTCCGGTCCCGCGGTACGGCCGGTCGCCATCGCTCAGGTTCGCGCCGTGGCGGCGGCGGTCGAGTTGCCGATCGTCGGCATGGGTGGGGTCTGCAGCGGTGCCGATGCCGCCGAGATGCTTGCCGCCGGGGCACAGCTGGTCGCCGTCGGGACCGAGAACTTTCGCGACCCGCGGGCGGGAAGCCGGATTGCCGCAGAGCTTTCTGAGTGCCTGTTGGTGGCGGTCTAACCTCAACCTCCGGTCGAGGTCGAGGTGAATTTCCGGGAAAAAGGCGCGAATGGCCTTGCACGCCCTCGGCCCGCGGCTATACTCGCCGCCCTAATGCCTGCCCCAGTCAAGACGTCTGCCGCGGCCCCCGAGAGGTCGCTCGATCAGCGGATGGACGCGCTCAAACGGGCCAATGACATCCGCACTGCCCGTGCCAAGCTGAAGAAAGACCTGAAGGCGGGCAAAGCCAACATCCACGCGCTGCTGCTCGATCCGCCCGAGTACGTGATGACCGCGAAGGTCTTCGACATGCTCCTCGCCGTTCCGAAGTACGGCCGGGTGAAGACCAACCGCATCCTCAACCAGTGCCGGATCTCGCCCTCGAAGACGATCGGCGGTCTCTCCGAGCGCCAGCGCGCAGAGCTGGTCTCCCAGCTCCGTCGCTAGTTAGCCGACCGCCGCGCCGGTCAATATCTTCGGCCGCATGGCCAAGGTATTCGTCATCACGGGCCCCTCGGGGGTCGGCAAGGGGACGCTGATCTCGGGGCTGCTGCAGCGCGTGCCGGATCTGGAGCTGTCGGTTTCGGCGACGACGCGGGAGCCGCGCGAGGGAGAGGTAAACGGGCGCGACTACCACTTCCTCTCGCCCGAGGAGTTCGATCGCCGGGTCGAGGCCGAGGACTTCCTCGAGTTCGCGACCTACAGCGGACACCGCTACGGCACCCTGCGCTCTGAGGTCAGGCGGCGCCTGGACGCCGGCCACTCGGTCCTGCTCGAGATCGAGGTCCAGGGCGCGAGCCAGGTCCGCGCCGCGATGCGGGAGTCGGTTCAGGTCTTCATCGCCCCGCCGCGGCCCGAGGTCCTGCTCGAGCGCCTGCGGGCGCGGGGCACCGACTCCCCGGAGGCGATCGAGGCGCGGCTGAAGGTCGCGGAGATGGAGTTGGCGGCCCAGGGGGACTTCGCCCACCTCGTCGTCAACGACGATCTGGACGAGGCTGCAGGCGAGTTGGAGGAGATCGTGCGCGCCGAGCTCGGCTTACCACTAGACTCCACGGCCGAATGATTAGCCCACGCGTAGACAAGCTCCTCGAGCACGCCGACTCGCACTATGCCGCGGTCGTCGTCGCTGCGAAGCGGGCACGTCAGATAAACAGCTACTTCCACAACCTCGGTGAGGGCGGTTTCGGCGAGTACCCGCCACCGATGGTCGAGACCCACGGCGAGCGGAACTACCTCTCGATGGCGCTCGAGGAGCTTGCCGAGGGCAAGCTCAAATACGAGTACCGCGCTTAGCCCGCAACTCCAGGAGGTACAGATGGCCAG
>DATMEP010000157.1:0-11989 GCA_035556755.1 Solirubrobacterales bacterium | reverse complement strand
TCGATCAGGCTGGCAACACCGACCAGAGCCCCGCCACCCACACCTGGACCGTCGACACCACCGCGCCCACCGTCTCGGTCGACTCCGGCCCGAGCGGCCTCACCAACGACTCGACCCCGACCTTCGCCTTCAGCTCCGAGGCAGGAGCGAGCTTCCAGTGTTCGATCGACACCGGCACCGCCGACTTCAAACCGTGCTCGGCAGCAGGCGCTCACACCCCGGCAGCGCCGCTCGCCGACGGCCCCTACACCCTCCGGGTCAAAGCGACCGACGCAGCGGGCAACCCGGCCACGGCGACGCGTAGCTTCACGGTCGACACCGCCGCACCGGCTGCCCCGCAGCTGAACGCCACCGTGCCCGCCTCCCCAGCCAACGACAACACGCCGCAGATCGTCGGCAGCGCCCCGGCGGGCACCACCGTTCGCCTCTACAGCACCCCAGACTGCTCGGGCGCACCGCTCGCAACCGTGACGCCGGCCCAGCTCGAAGCTGGGGTGGAGGTCACGGTGTCGGACGACTCGACGACTTCCTTCCGCGCCACCGCCACTTCCTCTGCGGCCAATCCGTCGGCCTGTTCGGCTGCTCTCACCTACGTCGAGGATTCAAGTGCGCCGCAGACCGAGATCTACTCCAGCCCGCCGGCGCTGAGCAGCAGCACTGCCGCCGGCTTGTCCTTCTCTGGCTCCGATCCAGGAGGGTCCGGTGTGACCTCGTTCGAGTGTCGCCTCGACTCCACGGCTCCAGGTGCCTGGGCGCCCTGCGCTTCGCCGAGGGACTTCACCGGCCTCAGCGAGGGCGCACACAGCTTCGAGGTCCGCGCGACGGACGCAGCCGGCAACGTGGACGGCACTCCGGCGACCTACAGCTGGACCGTCGACAGCGTCGCACCGCAGACCCAGCTCGACTCCAACCCGCCGGCTCTCAGCCCGAGCCCTGCGGCTCAGTTCGCCTTCTCGGGCAACGACCCCGGCGGTTCGGGTGTGGCCTCGTTCCAGTGCCGCCGTGACTCGACCGCACCCGGTGCGTGGGAATCATGCACCTCGCCCAAGGACTACGCCAGCCTGATCGACGGCGCGCATACCTTCGAAGTGCGTGCCGTCGATCAGGCTGGCAATCCAGACCAGAGCCCGGCAATCCACACCTGGACCGTCGACACCACCGCACCGTCGGTCTCAGTCGACTCCGGCGCGAGCGGCCTGACCAACGACTCGACCCCGGCCTTCGCCTTCAGCTCCGAGGCGGGAGCGAGCTTCCAATGCTCGATCGACACTGGCACCGCCGACTTCAAACCGTGCTCCGCGGCGGGTTCGCACACCCCGGCAGCGCCGCTTGCCGACGGCCCCTACACCTTCCGGGTGCAGACGGCCGACGCCGCCGGCAACCCGGCCACGGCCACTCGCAGCTTCACGGTCGATACCGCCGCTCCGGCGGCGCCGCAGCTAAGCGCCACCGTCCCGCCCTCGCCGGCCAACGACAACACGCCCCAGATCGTCGGCAGCGCTCCGGCCGGCACCACCGTCCGCCTCTACAGCACCGCAGACTGCTCGGGCGATCCGCTCGCCACCGTGACGCCGGCCCAGCTCGAAGCCGGGGTAGAGGTGAGCGTGGCCGACAACTCGACCACTTCTTTCCGAGCGACTGCCACCTCTGCTGCCGCCAACGTCTCGGGTTGCTCGGCGCCCTTGGTCTACGGGGAGGACTCGAGCGCCCCCGCGACCCAGATCGATTCCAACCCCCCGGCACTGACCTCGAGCGCCGCTGCGCAGTTCGCCTTCTCCGGATCCGACCCGGGCGGCTCGGGAGTTGCCTCGTTCGAGTGCCGCTTCGACTCCACGGCGCCCGGTGCCTGGGTGCCCTGCGCCTCACCGAGGGAGCTCACGGGTCTAGGGGAGGGAGCGCACAGTTTCGAGGTCCGTGCTGTGGACCAGGCTGGCAACACGGACCAGAGCCCCGCGAGTTTCACCTGGACCGTCGACTCCGCTGCGCCCCAGACCCAGCTCGACTCGGGCCCGCCCGCGCTGACGAGCAGCACCGTGGCCAACCTCACCTTCTCCGGTTCCGATCCGGGCGGCTCAGGCGTCGCTTCCTTCCAGTGCCGCCTCGACTCGACTGCGCCCGGCGCGTGGGTGCTGTGCACGTCGCCGAGGGAACTCACCAGCCTCGGCGAGGGAGCACACACCTTCGAAGTCCGCGCGGTCGACCAGGCCGGCAACACTGACGCCAGCAGCGCCACCCACACCTGGACCGTCGACTCGGTCGCTCCCACGGTCTCGATCGACTCCGGCCCGAGCGGCCTCACCAACGACTCGGCCCCGACCTTCGCCTTCAGCTCCGAGCCGGGAGCCAGCTTCGCCTGCTCGATCGACACCGGCGCCGCCGACTTCAAACCTTGCTCCAGCGCCGGCTCCCACACTCCGGCGAGTCCGTTGGCCGACGGCCCCTACACCTTCCGGGTGAGGGCGACCGACGCCGCCGGCAACCCGGCCACCGCGACCCGCAGCTTTACGGTCGAGACCGCGGCTCCGGCAGCGCCGCAGCTGAGCGCCACCGTCCCGCCCTCGCCAGCCAACGACAACACGCCGCAGGTCGCCGGCGCGGCACCGGCCAGCACCACCGTCCGGCTCTACGCCACCGCGGACTGCTCAGGCGATCCGCTTGCCACCGTGACTCCCGCTCAGCTCGAAGCCGGGGTGGAGGTGAGCGTGGCCGACAACTCGACGACGGCTTTCAGGGCGACCGCGACGACCACTGCTGTCAACACCTCAGGGTGCTCGGCTCCGTTGTCCTATGTGGAGGACTCCGCCACTCCTCAGACCCAGATCGACTCCAGCCCACCGGCGCTGAGCAACAGCGCCGCCGCCGCCCTCTCCTTCTCTGGCTCCGACCCGGGCGGCTCGGGAGTTGCCTCGTTCGAGTGCCGCTTCGACTCCACGGCGCCCGGTGCCTGGGTGCCCTGCGCCTCACCGAGGGAGCTCACTGGTCTCGGTGAGGGGGCGCACAGCTTCGAGGTCCGCGCGACGGACGCAGCCGGCAACGTGGACGGCACTCCGGCGACCTACAGCTGGACGGTCGACAGCGTCGCACCGAACACCACCATTGGATCGAACCCGCCGGCGCTGTCCAGCAGTCCTGTGGCCAGCTTCGCCTTCTCGGGTTCGGATAGCGGCGGATCCGGGGTGGCCTCCTTCCAGTGTCGTGTGGATTCCACCGCACCAGGCGCCTGGGAGCTCTGTGCGTCGCCAAAGGAGTACGCCGGCCTCAGCGACGGTGCTCATACCTTCGAGGTCCGGGCCGTCGATCAAGCCGGCAATGTCGATGGCAGCCCCTCCAGCTTCGCCTGGACGATCGATGCCACCTCGCCGCAGACCCAGATCGACTCGAACCCGCCGGCGCTCAGCAATAGCGCCGCGGCCAACTTTGCCTTCTCGGGCGCAGATCCGGCGGGCAGCGGCGTTGCCTCCTTCCAGTGCCGTCTCGACTCGAACGCGCCCGACGCTTGGGCGCTGTGCGCGTCGCCGCGGGAACTCACCGGCCTCGGCGAGGGATCGCACACCTTCGAGGTGCGCGCCGTCGACCAGGCCGGGAACGCCGACCAGAGCCCGGCGAGCTTCAGCTGGACGGTCGACACCGCAGCACCCAACACCGCGATCGACTCCAGCCCGCCGGCGCTGACCTCGAGTGCAGCCGCCCAGTTCGCCTTCTCGGGTTCGGACGCAGATGGCTCCGGCATCGCCTTCTTCCAGTGCCGCCGCGATTCCGCGGCGCCTGAGGACTGGATCGCCTGCACCTCGCCCCGCAACGAGAACTCCCTCGCCGAGGGGACACACAGCTTCGAAGTCCGCGCGATCGACGTCGCCGGCAATGTCGACCCGACCCCGGCCGCCTTCACCTGGACGATCGACACCACGGCACCCGGCACCCAGATCGACTCGAACCCGCCGGCGCTGAGCAATAGCGCCGCGGCGAGCTTCGCCTTCTCCGGTTCGGACACAGGTGGCTCCGGCATCGCCTCGTTCCAGTGCCGCCGCGACTCAGCTGCTCCCGCAGCATGGGGCCCGTGCTCCTCGCCGACCGGCTACACCGGTCTCTCCGACGGGGTGCACAGTTTCGAAGTGCGCGCGGTCGACCAGGTCGGCCACGTCGACCCGACGCCCGCGACCTTCGCGTGGACGATCGACACCTCCGCCCCACAGACTCAGATCGAGTCCGGCCCACCGGCTCTGATCGCGAGCGCGCTGGCGAGTTTTGTCTTCTCGGGGTCCGATCCGAGCGGCTCCGGCATCGCCTCCTTCGAGTGCCGTCGCGACTCCACCTCGCCGGGAGCCTGGGCCCCCTGCGCCTCACCCAAAGAGTTCGCCGGGTTGGGCGAGGGCCCACACACCTTCGAGGTCCGCGCCATCGACCAGGCTGGCAACACCGACCAGAGCCCCGCCACCCACACCTGGACCGTCGACACGACCGCGCCCACGGTCTCGATCGACTCCGGCCCCAGCGGCCTCACCAACGACTCGACCCCGACCTTCGCCTTCAGCTCCGAGCCCGGTGCGGGCTTCCAGTGCTCGATCGACACCGGCACCGCCGACTTCAAACCGTGCTCGGCAGCAGGCGCTCACACCCCGGCAGCACCGCTCGCCGACGGCCCCTCCACCTTCAGGGTGCGGGCGATCGATGCGGTCGGCAACCAGGGCGCCGCAAGCCGCAGCTTCACCATCGACAGTGCCATTCCCGACGCTCCGGTGCTGAGTGCCACCGACCCCGCCTCGCCAGCCAACGACAACACTCCGCAGATCGTCGGCAGCGCTCCGGCCGGCACCACCGTCCGCCTCTACAGCACCGCCGACTGCTCGGGCACGCCGCTCGCAACCGCGACCCCGGCACAGCTCGAAGCCGGGGTGGAGGCAACGGTCGCCGACAACTCGACCACGGCCTTCCGCGCCACCGCCACTTCAGCTGCCGGCAACACGTCGGCCTGCTCGGCGCCTCTCGCTTACACCGAGGACTCCAGCACCACGGGGACTCCGGATGAGCCGACGCCGCCGCAACCGCCCCAGGCCGACGCCGATCCCGTCCCGCCGGTCGCCTCACCCGCCTTCGTGCGCTTCGTGACCGTCAAGCGCGACATCAAGAAAAAGGCGACGCTGGTCGTCCTCGAGGTCTCCGGGCCCGGCGAGCTCTCGCTCCGCACCCCCGCCGCAGCCCTGCGCAGCAGCAGGAAAAATGCCAAAGCGGCAGCAATCCGGAAAGCAAGGATCCGGCAGATGAAGATCAAGCCGAAGAGCGTCCGCGCGGCCAAGGCCGGCGCGGTCGAGATCCCGATCGAGCTGACCGCCGCCGGCAACAAACTCCTCCAGGAAACCGGCCGAGTGAGGGTCATCGTCGAGGTCAGCTTCAAAGCCGCCGACGGCTCCCTGGCCACCGACAAAGCGGCGGTCGTCCTCAAGAAGCCCCCCGCGAGCGAAGCCCCCCAGAGCTCCTCCGCCGGCCGAGACGGCAAAGCGCGCTAACGACGACGCCCTGCGGCCTTGGCTCGCTAAATGCTTTGGGGGCCTGTCTTCCCTTTCCGCAAAGGGTCGAAGTCGCTTAAGACCGAGCGGACGAAGCGCATGACGAGCAAGACGATCGCGATGGGAATCAAGGCCGCCGTCCAGCTAGGCGGAGAAGTCCGCCACGGCGGTGGCGATGCGCTCGATTTCCCACTCTTCGATCGAGGGGAAGATCGGCAGGGAGCAGCTCTCAGTGGCGAGCCGCTCGGCGACCGGAAGGCTGCCCGGCGTCATGCCGAGGTCGGCGTAGGCCGGCTGCAGGTGGATCGGCGTCGGGTAGTGGATCGCGTTGGAGATGCCCCGCGCGTCCAGGTGGCTTCGCAGCCGGTCCCGCTCGGGTGAGCGCACGACGAAGAGGTGGAAAACGTGGTCGCCGTCCGCCGCGGGTGCGGCGGGGGCGGTCACTTCACTAGCGGCGAGGGCCTCGCGAAGCGAGGCTCCGGCGTCGCGGCGTCGCTGGTTCCACTCGTCGAGCCGGCCCAGCTTGACGCGAAGGATCGCCGCCTGAAGGGCGTCGAGGCGGTCGGTCCTGGCCGTCAGCTCGTGGTGGTGGCGGGTCCCCTCGCCGTGGGAGCGCAGCAGGCGCACCCGCTCGGCCAGGTCCGCGTCGCCGGTGACGACGGCGCCGCCGTCGCCCCAGGCCCCGAGGTTCTTGGTCGGGTAGAAGCTGAAGCAGCCGGCGTCGCCCAGCGACCCGACCGGGCGGCCGCGGTAGCGGGCGCCGTGGGCCTGGCAGGCGTCCTCGACGACGTGGATTTCCCGGGCCCGGCAGAGGGCGACGAGCGGGTCCATGTCGACCGGACGGCCGTAGAGGTGCACCGGGATCACGCAGCGCGTACGCGGCGTCAGCGCCGCCTCGACGATCTCCGCCGTGAGCAGGGCCGTCTCCTCGTCGACGTCGACGAGGCGCGGGGTCGCGCCGGTGGCGCTGACCGCCTCGGCCGTCGCGATGAAGCTGTTGGTCGGGACGATCACCTCGTCGCCGGGGCCGATTCCCAGCCCGCGGAGCGCGATCTCCAGTGCGGCCGTGCCCGAGGAGACCCCGATCGAGTGCTCGCTCCCGCACCAGGCGGCGAACTCGCGCTCGAAGTCCTCGACGTGCGCGCCGAGCGTGAAGGCGGCGGTGCGACCGACCTCGGCGACGATCTCGAGCAGCTCTGCGAGCAGCTCCGGGTCGGCGTTGTCGAGGCGCGTGAACGGGACGCGCGCGTCGGGGTCCGCCGCCAGGGCGCTCGAAGTCATCCCACCGCTCACGCCGTCGCTCGCTCGGAAATGTCGTCGCTGGAGATCGCCGCGACCTCCTTGCGGGAGCGGACGCCGAACTTGGTGAAGATCGATGAGAGATGGCTCTTGATGGTGCTCTCCGCGAGGAAGAGCCGTTTGGCGATCTCCGCGTTGGTGAGGCCGTTGCGGACCAGCGCCAGGACCTGCTGCTCACGGTGGGAGAGGACCGGTCTTTCGACGCTGGCGCGGACCTTGCGCGGGACGACCGACTGGCCGATCGCGACGGCACGAACCGTGGTCGCGAGGGTGCGCTCAAGCTCGGGCTCGAAGACCAGCGCGTCGGCGCCGGCGTCGAGCGCGCGGCGCACGCCGGTGCCGGTGGCGGGCGGTGAGATCGCCACGATCGCCGGCAGGCGCATTTCGCGGCGCAGGCGGCGCAGACCGGCCATCTCACGCGGAGCGTCGACGTTGCAGGCGAGGACGATGATCGTGGCCCCGTCCGCGTCCGTCTCGGCGGCAGTTGAGGGGTCGACGCGGGCCGATACCTCGATGTCCTGCTCCGCCAGCGCGCGAACGATGCGGCGGTGCATCTCGCGATCGCCGGCGCTCACGACCACGGATGACAGGTCGGCTGAGATGGCGGCATCGTCTATTGGCCGCTGGGCGCCCACTGTCATACGCATAGAACGCCGACGAGGTCCGTCAGCTTGCGCCGCTTCGGGGGAATTTCAGACGAAAGGACGCATGGGAGAGGGGCGTTGGTTTTCCGTATGCCGGCAAACGACGCACCGCACCGCATGATCGACGACGTCGACTTTGGCGAGGACGTCGTCGTCCGCTCGTTCACGAACTTATACGGGTGCCGGATCGGGTCCCACACCCAGATCGGGACCTTCGTCGAGGTCCAGCGCGGAGCCGAGATCGGCGCCGCCTGCAAGATCCAGAGCCATACCTTCATCTGCGACGGGGTCCGGATCGAGGACGAGGTCTTCGTCGGCCACGGGGTCACCTTCGTCAACGACAAGTTCCCGCGGGCGACCAACGGCGACGGCGCTCTGCAGACCGAATCCGACTGGGAGATGCTCGGCACCGTCGTCGAGCGCGGCGCCTCGATCGGCTCCGGGGCGACGATCCTCGGCGGCGTCCGCATCGGTCGCGGCGCGACGATCGGCGCCGGCGCCGTGGTCACCAGGGACGTGAGCCCAGGGGAGACCGTGGCCGGCAACCCGGCGGTCCCGCTCGCTGTCAGGGGGGGCTAGGGGATGGGGATCAAGCGATGACTTTGAGTGCGCCCGGGGCGACGCTGAAGCCGAGGCGGGTCTTCTCGCCGATGTAGTCGCCGTCGACCTGGACCGGAAAGGGACGGGCGACGCCGTCCTTGGCTTCGGAGATCGAGGTGATCGTGGCGGTCGTGACGCCTTCGAAGTGCTCGATCTGGCGGTGGCGGGCGGCGGCGTGCTTCTCGCCGAACAGGCGCGGGATCAGGGTCGGCATGTCGCGCTGAGCAGCCCGCTTCAGCACCCCCAGCGAGAGCGTCCCGTCGTCGATCTCGACCCCATCGCAGACCCGTATCGGGCGGCTGGCGAAGTAAGTGAAGGGGTCGGAGTTCTGGGCCAGCGCCGTCACCCCTTCGACCGTCTCGTCGCCGATCTCGACCCGCAGCCTCACCGGGTTGACCATGTAGCTGCGGTAGAAGGCCGAGATCGCCGCCCAGCTGTAGTAGTAGGGGCCGGCTCGCGACTTCAGCTTCGGGTGCGCGTCGACCCTCTTCACCACGGTGGCGTCGATCCCCACCCCGCAGGAGAAGACGAAGTAGCGGTCGTCGACCGCGCCGAGGTCGATCGGCCGCGGCGCCCACTCGTCGGCCAGCGCCAGCAGGTGCTCGGTCGCGTCGACCACGTCGTTGGGGATGCCGAGCGTGCGGCAGACGACGTTGGTCGAGCCGCCGGGCAGCACGGAGACCGGCACGTCGGTGCCGGCGAGGCCGTTGGCGACCTCGTTCAGGGTCCCGTCTCCGCCGAAGGCGACGACGACGTCATAGCCGTGGTCGCGTACCTCGCGGCCGATCTCGGTCGCGTGGTTCTGCGCCTCGGTGGAGACCGTCTCGACCTCGAAGCGCCCCTGCAGCGCGTAGACCACCAGGTTCTTGAGCCGGTCGGAGACCGTCGTCGCGTAGGGGTTGACGATGATCAGCATCCGCTTCTTCGCGGGCCGCCTACCCGGCCGTCTCATACCGGATCACCTCCCCGTCGTCGACTTCGCGCACGCGCCCCTCGTTGACCAGCAGGTCGGCGTGGCCGATCACCTCCGAGAGGGTGAGGAAGGCCTGGGTCACCGCGACGTTGCCCCAGATCGCCTGGGCGATCTCGTAGCCGCTGCGCGGCTGCTCGGCGATCAGGCCGTAGATCTTCTCCTTGCGGCGCTCGTGCTTGACCAGCCGGTCGTCGATCAGCGCGACGTGGTCGACGATCGGCTCGCCGTGGCCGGAGAGGACGATCTCGGCCGGCATCTCGCGCGTCTTTCGCATCGACTCGATGTAAGTGACGAGCGCCTGGGTGCGTTCGGGTGAGCCGTCGAGCGGCCGCGCGATCAGCGGGTTGGAGGAGATGTGGGCGATCAGGTGGTCGGCGGCGATCAGGATGCGGCGCTCGGCGTCCCAGAAGACGGTGTCGGAGGGGCTGTGGCCGGGCCGGTGCAGCGCCTGCAGGGTGCGGTCGCGGAAGGCCACGTCCTCGCCGTCGGCGAGCGGCCGCGTCACCTCGGCCTTCGACCCCCAGCCGCGGAAGCTGCGCGAGACCCCCTGCAGCGCGAAGGCGACCTCGGAGGGGATTCCGTTGCGCAGCATCAACTGCACTGCGAACTCGTCCTCCGACTCCGCGTCCTCGCTGAAGTTGGCGAGCCGCTCGGCCGCGACGCCGATCGCCGCCACCTCGGCGCCTGAGTGCTCGACCAGGATCTCGACCAGGCCGAGGTGGTCGATGTGCTGGTGGGTGAGGACGATCAGCTCGAGGTCGTCGATCGAGTGCCCGCGTTCCTTGAGCTGGCCCTGCAGCTCGTCCAGGGCTTTGCCGGAGTTGGGGCCGGTGTCGATCAGGGTCAGCGGCCGGTCCTCGAGCAGGTAGCAGTTGACCCGCCCGACGGCGAACGGGGTGGGGATGCGGAGGCGGTGGATGCCGGCTTCGGCGGCGCGCTCCAGCGCCCCCTCGGGGGTAAGCACGCTCACGCCCGGATTAACCCCAGGACCTCGTCGCGTTTCCGTTCCATGTCCTCGCGGGAGATAAGCGACTCGAGGTTGAGGCGGAGCAGCGGCTCGGTGTTGGAGGGGCGCACGTTGAAGTGCCACTCGGGGTAGTCGACCGAGATCCCGTCGAGGCGCGTGATCTCGGCCTTGGAGTGGAGCGCCGCGATCTGCTCCATCTTCGCCACCGGGTCGTCCACTTCGGAGTTGATCTCGCCGGAGATGAAGTAGCGGGACCGGAACTCGCTCATCAGCTCGGCCAGCGAACGCCCGTCGGCGGAGAGCAGCTCCAGCATCAGCAGTGCCGGGATCGTTCCCGAATCGGCGCACCAGAAGTCGCGGAAGTAGTAATGGCCGGAGACCTCGCCGCCGAAGACGGCGCCCGTCTCGCGCATGCGGATCTTGAAGAAGGCGTGGCCGACCCGTGAAAGGTCGGAGCGACCGCCCTCGGCGGCGACGAGGTCGGGGACCGCACGGCTGGAGCGGGGGTCGTAGAGGATCGTCGCGCCGGGGTTGGCGGCGAGCGCGGCGCGGGCGAGCAGAGCGCAGATGAAGTCGCCGTCGCAGAAGGTGCCGTCGCCGTCGATGAAGAAGCAGCGGTCGGCGTCGCCGTCCCAGGCGATCCCCAGATCGGCGCCGCTGGCGCGCACCCGCTCGATTATCAGCTGCCGGTTCTCCTCCAGCAGCGGGTTCGGCTCGTGGTCGGGGAACTCGCCGTCGGGCACGAAGTACATCTCGTCGAGCTCCTGGCCGAGCTCGCGCAGGATCGGCCCGACCATCGGCCCGGCCATCCCGTTGCCGCCGTCGACGACGATCACCATCGGCCTTACAGCTTTTCGATCGACGAACGAGAGCGCGTGCGTGCGGTACTCGTCCCAGACGTCGACCTCCTCGAAGTAGCCGCCGCCGGGGGCAGGGCCGAGCCCGGCTTCGATCTCGCGCTTCACGTCGCCGATCCCGGCGTCGCCGGAGAGCGCCAGCGCCCCCTCGCGGACCAGCTTCACCCCGGTGTAGGCCTTCGGGTTGTGCGAGGCGGTGACCATCGCGCCGCCGTCCAGCTCGCGCGAGCCGACCAGGTGGTAGAGCATCTCGGTCGCGACCATGCCGGCGTCGAACACGGTCGCGCCCTCGAAGATGAGGCCGTCGCGCAGTTCGGCCGCCATCGACGGCGCGGTCAGGCGCATGTCGCGCCCGAGCCCGACCTTCAGTTCGCTCGGCTGCTTGCCGCGCAGCCGTGCCAGCACCCGGGCGAAGGCGCGGCCGATCGCGAGGGCGGTCGTCTCGTCCATCTCGTCGCCGTAGAGGCCGCGGATGTCGTAGGCCTTGAAGATGCCGGGGGGCGCGAGGGTCGGTTGCTCGGTCAAAACGCTCCCTTCAGAGCTTCGTAGCTTTCTTCCAGGGTCTGCGGCATCACCTTGGTGTCGGCGATCACCGGCATGAAGTTGGTGTCGCCGCCCCAGCGCGGGACGACGTGCAGGTGGATGTGGTGCTCGACCCCGGCGCCGGCGACCCGGCCCTGGTTGAAGCCGACGTTGTAGCCGTGCGGGTCATAGGCCTCCTCCAGCCGTCCCATCGCCCGCTGGGCCAGGGACATCATCTCGGCCATCGTCTCGGGAGGCAGCTCCTGGAGGCGGCCGACGTGGTCGTACGGGGCCACCATCAGGTGCCCGTTGGTGTAGGGGTAGAGGTTGAGGATCACGAAGCAGCGCTCGCCGCGGTGGACGATCAGGTTCGCCTCGTCGCGCTCGCCGGCCTCCCCCGAGAAGGCGCAGAAGATGCAGTCGGCCTCGACGTCCTTGCTCGCGTCCTTCACGTACTTGAGGCGCCAAGGCGCCCAGATGCGGTGGTTGGCCACATCGCTGATGCTACGAGGGCGCCGGCTGCGTCCGTCGGCCTAGAGCCAGCCCCGGCGCTTGAAGAAGACGACCATCGACAGCATGATCAAGATCATCGCCCCGACGATCACGTAGAAGGCGGTGTGGTC
>DATMEP010000156.1:0-15729 GCA_035556755.1 Solirubrobacterales bacterium | reverse complement strand
CTTGATCTCGTCGCGGCTCTCCGCCGCGGCTCCTGCCCCGACCTCGGGGTTGCCGCCGGCGCCGAGGCCGCGGGTCAGCTCCTGGCCGATCGAGAGCTTGATGTCGGCGTCACAGGCCTGCAGCGCCTGCGCGTCGGTGTTGACCGCGACGAACTCGACGCCGCGAATACCCGCATCGACCATGCGGCTGACCGCGTTGGTACCGCCGCCGCCAGCTCCGACGACCTTGATCACCGCAAGGTAAGTGGATTCCATCTCCCGTTTTCTCCAGCTCGCCGCCCTCTGGAAGGGCTGGCGTTTGAGTTGAGCCTTTATTCCGTCCGAGGCTTCAGCGAGGCTCAAGGGTTGAGAGTCTGCGCTGAAGCACGGAAATTGCGCTCAACGTAGGGCATTCTGCGCCCTCTGTCAAACGGCCGGGACACATCCTGCAACCGCGAACTCTCTAGTTTTACTTGAGGGTTTCGCCATTCTAACCCTGAAGTCGAGGGTTTAGGGAAGAGGCGGAAGCGCATGCCCAGAGCCGTCCACGGCCGGGCGTCGCGGTGCGTGCAGGTCTACAGAATCGAGCGCGGTGATCGAGGGGTTGGCGAGAACCGCCGCCGCGGCTTTCCACTTCTCCGCAGCCCGGGTGGCATCCCCAAAGCGCAGTTCGATGCCCGAGGTCAGCTCCACATCCACCCCGCTATCGCCGTAGTAACTGCTTTCGACGTAGGGGCGCAGGGCGGCTGGCGCGGCCCCGAGGACGAGCGCCTGCTGCAGCAACGGGCCACCCAGCCGCTCCTTGGCCGGCGGCTCCGAGAGCGGCAGCCGCGGCAGCTGGGCGTCCTCGGACAGGGTCAGCCAGTCGAGGATGACGCCGTCGGCGCTGACCCCCACCGCTTCCGATCCGGTGCCGATCGTCGTCGTCGGCCGCGGCAGGATCACCCGCGGCTCGACGGTCGACTCGCGCCCGAGCAGCTGGTAGGCGATCCCGACCAGGACGAGAACGGCGACGATCGCGAGCAGGACCCGCCTCACAGCTCCCAGCCCTCCGGCCAGCGGACGTCGCCGAGGACCTGGACCTCGGGCTCCAGCTCGACCCCGAAGCGCTCGTGGACGCGGCGGCGGCCCTCCGCCATCAGCTCCAGCACGTCGGCGGTCGTGGCCGCGCCGGCGTTCTCGACGAAGTTGGCGTGCTTGGGGGAGAAGCGGGCGCCGCCGACCTGCAACCCGCGGCACCCGGCCGCCTCCAGCAGCTGCCCTGCGGTGCGGCCCTCCGCGCGCTCGTCCGCGGGGTTCTTGAAGGTCGAGCCGAAGGTCTTGATCCCCGAGGGCTGCGCCTCGTGGCGGCGCTCGCGCATCGACGCCATCGCCGCCTTGATCGCCCCGGGCTCGCCTGGCCTAAGCGCGAACGAGGCATGGGCGACCACCTCGTGGGGGCCGAGGTTGGAGCTGCGGTAGGCGAAGTCGAGCCGGTCGGGGGACCGGCGCTCGCTTCCCCCCGGCGCGCAGACGTCGACCCACTCGAGCACCTCGGCGAGCTGCCCGCCGTAGGCGTTGGCGTTCATCTTCACCGCGCCGCCGACGGTGCCGGGGATGTTGACCCCGAACTCGATTCCGGAGAGCCCCCAGCCCGCTGCCTTGGCCGCGGCCGAGGGCAGGCGGGCGCCGCCGCCGCAGAGCAGCCGCTCGCCCTCCCGCGCCACCGTCGCCAGCTCGCCGTCAAGCTTCAGCACCAGGCCGCGAAAGCCCTCGTCGGCGACCAGCAGGTTCGAGCCCGACCCGACCACGCCGATCGGCAGCCCTTCGCCCTCCGCCCAGGCGAGCAGGTTCTCCAATCGCCGCTCGTCGTCCGGCCGCGCGAACCACTCGGCGGGCCCCCCGGTGCGGACCGTGGTCAGGCGCGCGAGCGGGAAGTCCGGCTCGACGCCGTCGGGTGGTCCCCCCATCGTCACGCCTCGCCTCCGACCAGCGCCTCGCCGACCCGGAAGACGTCACCGGCGCCGATCGTGACCACGACGCTTCCCGGCGCCACCTGCCCGGCGACCGCCTCCGCCGCTTCGAGAGTGGGCGCCCAGCTGACGCGCCTGCCGCCCATCCGGTCGGCGGCGGCGCGCGCCACGTCGAGGCCGCTGACGCCGGCCAGCTCCCCGACCGGTTCCTCGCGCGCCGGGTAGACGTCGAGGACGACGACCTCGTCCGCCAGCGCCAGCGCCCCCCCGAACTGCTCGGCGAACGCCTTCGTTCGCGAGTAGAGGTGCGGCTGGAAGACGGCAACCAGTCGCTCGGGCCCCAGCTCGCGCAGGGCCGAGAGTGCGGCTCGCACCTCGGTCGGGTGGTGCGCGTAGTCGTCATATACGCGGGCGCCGCCGCGCTCGCCCTTCAGCTCGAGGCGACGGTGCACGCCGGGGAAGTCCGCCAGCGCCCGCGCCGCCGCATCCAGGTCGAGGCCGGCGAGCCCGATCGCGGCCAGCGCCGCCCGCGCGTTGAGGACGTTGTGGACGCCGGGAACCGCAAGCGAAAGGGCGGCCGGGCCCGGCGACTCGTCGTCGAACTCCGCCACGGCCGACGCTTTGGCGGCGAACCGGTCGAAGGCGGCACGAAGCTCGGCGATCGACCCCCAGCGCGAGTGGTGGTCCATCTCCACATTGGTGACCACGGCGATCTCCGGCTCCAGCCCGAGGAAGCTGCCGTCGCTCTCGTCCGCCTCGGCGACGACCCACTCCCCCCCGCCCCAGCCCGCGTTGGCCGCGGCACCGTCCGGGCCAAGACCCGGAACCTCGCCGCCGACGAAGAAGGCGGGATCGGCACCGAGCGCGCGCAGCGCCCAGACCAGCATCGCGGTCGTCGTCGTCTTTCCGTGGGCGCCGGCCACCGCGATCAGCCGCTTCTCGGCGCAGAGCTGGGCCAGCAGCTCGCCCCGGTGCAGGACGGCGAGGCCGCGCTCGCGAGCCAGCGCCAGCTCCGGGTTCTCGTCGGCGATCGCGGTGGAGACGACGACCTCGACGCCCTCGGGCAGGTTGACCGCGTCGTGGCCGATCGTGGGTTCGATCCCGGCGGCACGCAGCCGCTCCGTATAAGAGGAGTCGGCTCGGTCGCTGCCGGTCACGGTCGCCCCCAGCTCGCGGCAGACCAGCGCGAGGCCGCTCATCCCGGCGCCGCCGATGCCGATGAAGTAAAGCCGTCGCGACGCCCAATCGCGCTTCACTGCGCCGCCTCCAGGATCTCGTCGGCGATGCGCCGCGCTGCGTCGGGCTTGGCCACCGCAGCGGAGGCTCTCGCCATCTCCACCAGCCGGGTCTCGTCTCCCAGCACCGCCGTCACCTCGGCAAGCAGACGCTGGGGATCGAGTTCTGCGTCGGGGAGCACCGCCGCCGCGCCCGCCTCGGCCATCCAGGCGGCGTTCGAAGCCTGGTGATCGGCAGCCGCATGCGGATAGGGCACAAGGATCGCCGGGCGTTCCCTTGCCGTGATCTCGAAGATCGAGCCGCCGGAGCGTCCCAGGACCAGGTCGCAGGCGGCGAGGCAGTCGCCGAGGTCGGGCTCGTAGGCAAGCAGCGTGTAGCGGTCCCCATAAGGCGCCTGCGCCAGCCGCCGCTCCAGCTCCTCGAAGTCGCGGCGCCCGGCGAGGTGGACGACGTGGAAGTCGCGCCCCCCTCGCTCGGCCAGAGCCTCGACCGCGCAGAGGTTGATCGAGCGCGCCCCCTGACTCCCGCCCATCACCAGCAGGCAGCGCGCGTCCGGCGCGACGCCGAAGCGCTGCCGCGCCGCGCCCCGATCGGCGTTCAGCACCGCTGCCGGCACCGGCCGCCCGGTCACGGCGTAGCGCTCGCCCTCGCGACCGGCGATCGGGAAGGCGAGGCAGACCCGTCGAGCCCGCCGGGCAAGGAGGCGGTTGGCGAGCCCAAGGTGGCTGTCGGCCTCGGTGAGGACGAGCGGCGTGCGGTCGAGCACGGCGGCAAGACCTGCCGGCCCGGCGACGAAGCCGCCGCCGCCCATCACCACATCGGCGCCGCGCCGCCGGATCGCCCGCCGCGCCGCCAGCGTCGCGCCCCCCGCCTCGAACACGGCACGGGCAGCGCGCAACGGGTTGCGCCGGTCGATCCCTCGCACCTGGACGAAATCGATCTCGTAGCCGGCCGCCGGGACCAGCTCAGCCTCGATCCGCCCACGGGCACCGAGGAAGGAGACCTCGGCACCGCTAGCCCGAAGCTCGGCGGCGACCGCCATGGCCGGCACGGCGTGGCCCGCCGTTCCCCCGGCTGCCACCACCACTCTTGCGACTCCTGGCACCGCTCGATCGGCTCCTTCCGCGCGCGGGCGAACGCCCACCCTCGACGACGCGCAGTTTGCCAGCGCGGGCGGTCCCCCCGCGGGCGACGTTGAGGATCAGCCCCACCGAGAACAGCGAGGCCAGCAGGCTGCTGTTGCCGTAGGAGACGAAGGGCAGCGGCACCCCCGTGAGCGGAGCCAGGCCCATCACCGCGAAGAGGTTGACCGTCGCCTGGACGAGGATCAGCGAGGTGAGGCCGGCGACGAGGATCTTGCCGTAGCCGTCCTTGGCTTTTTTGGCGGTCTGCAGACCGGCGTAGCCGAAGAGCGAGAAGAGGCCGACGACGCCGACGATCCCGACAAGGCCCAGCTCCTCGCCGATAACCGCGGAGATCATGTCGGTGTGCGCCTCGGGCAGGTAGAAGGCCTTCTGCACCCCGTTGCCGATGCCGACCCCGAAGAGACCGCCGGAACCGAGGGCGATCTTCGCCTGCGCCGCCTGGAAGCCGGCCCCGGCGGCGTCGGCGCCGGGATCGAGGAAGGACGTGAGCCGCGCCATCCGGTAGGGCTCGATCGCCGTCATCAGCAGGGCGAAGCAGGCCAGGCCGGCGCCGATCAGGGCGAGGTCGCGGGGCCTCGCCCCAGCCGCGATCAGGGTCGCCGCGACCGCGAAGGCGATCACCATGGTCGTGCCCAGGTCGGGCTCGGCGACGACCAGCAGCGCCGTTACGCCGACCACGAGCAGGAAGGGCATCATCCCCTCCAGCGAGCGCACCCGTTTCGGCTTGCGCGCCAGCATGTCGGCGCCGTAGAGGATCAGCGCGACCTTGGCCAGCTCCGAGGGCTGGATCTGGAGGAAGCCGGAGCCGAGCCAGCGGGTGGACCCGTTGACGTTGGTGCCGACCGCCAGTACGGCGAGCAGCAGGAAGAGCGAAACGGCGAGGATCAGCGGCGTCAGGCGGCGCACGATCTGCAGGCCGTGCCGGGCGGTCAGGTGCATGACCAGCAGGCCGAGGAGGCCGAACATCGCGGTCCGCTGCAGGTAGTAGGCGCTGTCGGAGAGTCCGCCGTCGCTGAGGACCCTGGTGGTCGAGCTGGCCGAGAAGACCATCACCGCGCCGAAGGCGAGCAGGCAGAGGGTCGCGGTGAGCAGCAGGTTGTACTCGGCCGGCAGGCTGGCGGCGCGGGAGCGCTTGCGCTTCTTCCCCCTTCCCCGCAGCGCGCCGGGCAAGCGCAGCGAGAGGGCGCGAGCGCTCAATGCAGGCCCTCGACGATCTCGCGGAAGCGCTCGCCGCGCCGTTCGAAGCTCTCGAAGGCGTCGAAACTGGCGCAGGCGGGCGAGAGCAGGACGACCTCGCCGGGCTGCGCCGCGTCCGCCGCCCGGCGAACCGCGTCCCCGAGGTCGGCGCAGCGGTGCAGATCGACCCCCGCCTCGAGGACCGGCGCCAGCTCGGCGGCGAGCCGGTCTGCGGAAGCGCCGATCAGGTAGCAGGCGGCGCACGTCTCGCGGATCGGCTCGACCAGCGGCGCGAACGGCTCGCCCTTCTCGCTGCCGCCGAGGATCGCGTGGACGCCGCCGTCGAAGGCGCGCAGGCCGACCGTCGCGGCGGCGACGTTGGTCGCCTTCGAGTCGTTGACGAAGCCGACGCCGCCGAGCTCGGCTACCTGCTCGAGCCGGTGCGGGACGCCGGCAAAGCTGCGCAGGCCCTCGCGGACCGCCTCCGGGTCGATCCCCATCGCGAGAGCCGCGGTGGCGGCGGCCATCGCGTTGGCGACGTTGTGCTCGCCGAACAGCCCGAGCTCGGCGACCGCCAGCAGCGGCTCGCCGCCGCGGAAGATCGTCCCCTCGGCAAGCGCGACCTCGCAGTCCGGTGCCGCACCGCGGCAGAAAGCGACGCGGCGAGCGCAGCCGCCCAGGTCGACCCCGGCCAACTCCGGCTCGTCGGCGCTGTAGACGGCGACGTCGTCGTTGCCCTGGTTGGCGAAGATGCGCAGCTTCGCCGCCAGGTAGGACTCGAGGTCGGCGTGGCGGTCGAGGTGGTCGGGGGCGAGGTTGAGGAAGACCGCGCACTCGGGAGCGAAGGCGACGCTGTCCTCGAGCTGGAAGCTGGAGGCCTCGCAGACGACGGTGGAGGCGGGATCGATCTCGCCCGCGAGAGAGGAGAGCGGCATGCCGACGTTGCCGGCGACGGCGGCCGGCTCGCCGGCGGTCCGGTAGAGATGGCCGAGCAGCTCGACGGTCGTCGTCTTGCCGTTGGTCCCGGTCACCGCGACGAACCGGTTGGGGATCGCCCGCCAGGCAAGCTCCAGCTCGCCGAGGACGTCGATCCCGCGCTCCACGGCGGCGGCGATCACCGGCGCCTCCCGGGGAACGCCCGGGCTCTTGACGACAGTTCGCGTCCCATCCAGAAGAGCAAGTCCATCCGTATCCAGGACGACTTCGACGCCTGCCCCCGCCAGCCCTGCTGCGCCCTCGGGACGGCCCGAATCGGCCCCCCGCACCTCCTCCCCCCTCGCGGCCAGCAACCGCGCCGCCGCCTGGCCCGATCGCGCCAGCCCGACCACCAGGAACGGCCCTGCTGGCAGCGGCGGTCGGGGCTTGCGGGGCGGCGGCACGCTCATCCCCCAATGTTCGCGACGAGAGCGGTCGGCCCTGTCGCAACCTCCCCCGGTGGAGCCGAGCCTAGTACTCGCAGGCGCTGCCGTCGCTGTCGGAGTCGAGGCCGTGGCGGTCTTCGCCGACGACGGTCACCGGGCCGGTGTACTCGGGCCCGTCACCGCTTCCGCCTTCGCAGTCGTAATCGGACGCGTACGGATCGAGGCAGGCGCCGCTGTAGTTGGGATCGCATTCGCTCGACGTTTCGGTTTCGGCTTCTTCTGCTTCTTCGGCTTCTGCCTGCAGGGCCCGTTGCTGCCGTGCTTCCTCGCGGGCACGCTGGCGTGCTGCCGCGCGCCGGGCCTGCCTCCGTGCTTCCATGCGGCGTTCCCGGGCTTCCGCCCGGCGCGTTTCGCGGGCAAGCTGCCGTTCCTCCGCCACGCGGGCTTCCCTCGCCGCCTGCTGACGGGCTTCGCGCTGCGGGTCGCCCGAGTCCGTGTCAGCGCCACACCCGGCCAGCGCCAGAACGATGAGGCTGAGTACCGCCAGAAGTCGAACTCGCATCGTTCCTTCCTAATACTTAGACAGTTTGCAAAGCGCAGCATATGGCCAGCGGGCGGAACGCGAGCGCAGGCTCATGCGGCCGGAGCAGGCGAATCTGATTCGATAGCCGCCCATGGCCGTCAGCGCTCAGTACAGCGTCACGATCCGGGTCGAGCTCGACGCGCGGCAGGAGCCCCTGGGCAAACTGACCGCCGCGATCGCCGAGGCCGGCGGGCAGCTGCAGGGCGTCGACCTGGTGCCGGGTGCCGGCAGCGAGGGCAAACGGGTGCGTGAGTTCACGATCGACGCCCAGGACCGGCCGCACTGGGAGAAGATCCTGCGGGCGATCGGCTCGACCCGCGGCGCCAGGGTCCTCGACTACGTCGACCGCACCCTGCAGATGCACCGCGGCGGCAAGATCTCGGTCGAGAACAAGTACCCGCTGAAGACGCGCGACGACCTCTCGATGGCCTACACGCCAGGGGTCGCCCGGGTCTGCGAGGACATCCACGCCGAGCGCAGCAAGGCCTTCGAGTACACGATCAAGAAGAACACCGTCGCCGTGGTCTCCGACGGCAGCGCCGTGCTCGGACTCGGCAACATCGGCCCCGAGGCGGCGATGCCGGTGATGGAGGGCAAGGCGATGCTGTTCAAGGAGTTCGCCGCCGTCGACGCCTTCCCGATCTGCCTCGACACCCAGGACGCGGACGAGATCGTCAAGGCGGTGGAACTGATCGCCCCCACCTTCGGCGGCATCAACCTCGAGGACATCTCGGCGCCGCGCTGCTTCGAGATCGAGGAGCGGCTGAAGGAGTCGCTCGACATCCCGGTCTTCCACGACGACCAGCACGGCACCGCCGTGGTGACGATGGCGGCGCTCTTCAACGCGCTGAAGATCGTCGGCAAGCCGATCGAGCAGCTGCGGGTGCTGGTGGTTGGCCTCGGCGCGGCGGGGGTAGCGGTGACCAAGATGATGCTCGCCTCCGGGGTCACCCACGTGGTCGGCTGCGACCGGCGCGGCGCGCTCTCGACCGAGCGCGAGGACTACCAGGCGGGCGAGATGAGCGAGATCAAGCGCTGGTACGCGGAGAACTCGAACCCCGACAAGCTGAGCGGGCAGCCCGGCGACGTGATCGAGGGCATGGACATCTTCATCGGCCTCTCGGGCCCGGGGATCATCTCGCCTGAGGCGCTGGGGAAGATGAACGACGACGCGATCGTCTTCGCGATGGCCAACCCCAACCCCGAGGTGATGCCCGAGGATGCCGCCCCCTACGTGCGGATCATGGCCACCGGCCGCTCCGACTACCCGAACCAGATCAACAACGTGCTCTGCTTCCCGGGGATCTTCCGCGGCGCCCTCGACGCGGGCGCCCCCCGCATCACCGAGGAGATGAAGCTCGCGGCGGCGCACGGCATCGCCGAGGTGGTCGACGAGGACGACCTCTCCGAGGACTACATCATCCCCAGCGTCTTCAACCGCGAGGTCGCGCCGATGGTGGCGAAGGCGGTCGTCGAGGAGGCGAAGCGCGAGGGGATCGCCCGCTTCAGCGAGGAGACGGGGACCTTCTCCACGGTGGAGGTCGGCTGAGGGGTGAAGGTCCTGGTCACCGGCGCGAGCGGCTTCATCGGCTCGGCGCTCTGCGACGCGCTGCTCGCCCGGGGCGACTCGGTGGTCGGGCTGACGCGCGACCCGCAGAAGGCACGGGGGACGAACCCGAGCGTCGTCTGGCACGCCTGGCAGCCGAACCTGGAACGCCCGCTGGCCGAGGCGTTCGAGGGCGTCGACGGCGTCGTCAACCTGCTCGGCGAGAGGATCGACCAGCGCTGGACCGACGAGGCCAAGCGCCGGATCGTCGAGAGCCGCCGTGTCGCAACGCACAACCTGGTGCAGGGGATCGCCGGCCTGGAGAGCAGGCCCAGGGTCATGGTCAGCCAGGCCGCGATCGGCTACTACGGCAACCGCGGCGAGGCGATCGTCGACGAGTCGGCCGCGCCCGGCGAGGGCTTCGACGCCGAGGTCGTGCAGGAATGGGAGAAAGCCGCGCACGAGGTCGAGAACAGCGACGTGCGGCTGGTGGTCGTCCGCACCGGCCACGTGCTCGACCCACGCGGCGGCCTGCTGGGCCGGATGCTGACCCCGTTCAAGCTGGGCGTCGGCGGGCCGCTGGCCGGCGGCGACCAGTACATGTCCTGGATCCACATCGACGACGAGGTCGGGATCCTGCTCTGGGCGCTCGACGAGGAGAAGGTGACCGGCACGGTCAACGCGACCGCCCCCAACCCGGTCACCAACCGCGAGCTGTCGAAGGCACTCGGGCGCGCACTGGGCCGGCCCGCCGTCCTCCCGGTCCCCGGGCTGACGCTTGACCTGATGTTCGGCAAGGAGTTCGGCGCGGTGCTGCGCGGCGGCCAGCGGGTGGTGCCGCGGCGGGCGCAGGACCTCGGCTACCGGTTCAAGTTCACCGAGGTAGACGCAGCGCTAGACGACCTGTTCTAACCCAGCTCGTCACGGAGCGCTTCACGCAAGCTGCTGGAGGTATCGGCGTTCCGGAGAGCCTGGAGCAGCTGCGACATCCCGGCGGCTCCGCAGCTGGCGGCGATCCTCGCGATGTCGGCTTCTTCGAGGATCGGCTCGGAGAAGCGGATCGCGGTCGGGTCGGGGGTGCCGATGTAGGCGATCGCAGTGGAGTCCTCGGTGGCGCTGCGGGCGGCGGCGGCGACCGTGGCAAGGCTTGAGTCGCCCGTCCCGGTGTCGTCGACGCAAACCGCCCGAACCCGTAGATCGCCGGCCCGTCCATCGGCGCGCGCCAAGGACTGCTGCGCTTCACGGCACAGCGGCGCACCGACGTAGACGCTCACAGTCGCGTCATCGGCGACACCCCCACCCTCGCCACAGCCAACCACCACAACTGCGAGCAGGGCGCAGACGCTCCTCCCCCACCTACCCAAAGAAGACCTCGGCCTCTTCGTAGAGCTCCTTCGGCACGGTCTTCAGCTCAGCCGTCGCAGCGGCCAGGTCGACCAGCTCGATCTGGGTCCCGCGCAGCGCCGTCATCTGGCCCCACCGGCCGGCGTCGGCGGCGTCGATCGCGTGCAGGCCGAAGCGGGTGGCGAGGACGCGGTCGAAGGCGGTCGGGGTGCCGCCCCGCTGCACGTGGCCAAGCACGGTCGCGCGCGTCTCTTTGCCGGTGCGCTCCTCGATCTCCCCCTCCAGCCAGTGGGCGATGCCGCCGAGGCGGACGTGGCCGAAGGCGTCGAGTTTCTCCTCCTGCACCTCGGGCATCCCCCCGACCGGCGTCGCCCCCTCGGAGACGACCACGATCGGCGCGAAGCGCGCCTCCAGGCGCCGCCCGACCAGCTCGCAGACCCGATCGAGGTCGAAGGGCTGCTCGGGGATGAGGATCACGTTGGCGCCCCCCGCCAGACCGGCGTGGAAGGCGATCCAGCCGGCGTGGCGGCCCATCACCTCGACGATCAGCACCCGGTGGTGGCTGCCGGCGGTGGTGTGGAGCCGGTCGATCGCCTCCATCGCGATGTTGACGGCGGTGTCGAAGCCGAAGGTGTAGTCGGTGGCACCGAGGTCGTTGTCGATCGTCTTCGGCACGCCGACGATCGGCACGCCGTGCTCAGCGTGCAGGCGGGAGGCGGCGCCGAGCGTGTCCTCGCCGCCGATCGCGACCAGGCCTTCGACCCCGTCCTCGCGCAGGTTGGCGACCAGCCGCTCGGTGTCCCCCCCCTGCTTGAAGGGGTTGGTGCGCGAGGTGCCGAGGATCGTGCCGCCGCGAGGCAGGATGCCGCGCACGTCCGGCACGCCGAGCGGTGCGCTGTCGCGCTCCAGCGGTCCGTGCCAGCCGTCGCGGTAGCCGACGAACTCGTGGTCGAGCTGTTCGACGCCCTTGCGGACGATCGCCCGGATCACGGCGTTGAGCCCGGGGCAGTCGCCCCCGCCGGTGAGCACGCCGATCCGCATGGGGGCAGCTTAGAGCTGGCCGAACCCGGTGTGACGCGGTAGGTTCGAACGACGAGCGAAAAGGAGGAGACATGAGCGAGCCCATCGATCTGCAAGCGGTCAGGCAGGCGCAACAGAAGACCTGGTCCGAAGGCGACTTCGCGATGGTCGCCGGCCTGGTGATGATGGTTGCCGAGGAGCTGGTCGAAGCCCTGGACGTCGTCCCCGGCGAGCGCGTGCTGGACGTCGCCTGCGGCAGCGGCAACGCGGCGCTGGCGGCGGCGCGGCGCTCCTGGGGCAACGTCGTCGGGGTCGACTTCGTCCCCGCCTTGCTCGAGCGCGGTCGCGAGCGGGCCGCAGCCGAGCGCCTCGACGTCGAGTTCGTCGAGGGCGATGCCGTGGAGCTACCGTTCGGCGACGCCGAGTTCGACGTCGTGACCTCGATCTTCGGCGCGATGTTCGCCGCCGAACAGGAGAGGGCCGCCGCCGAGCTGCTGCGCGCCTGCAAGCCCGGTGGCCGGATCGGGATGGCGAACTGGGTGCCCGACGGCGGAGTCGGAAAGATGTTCATGACGATCGCCAAGCACGCGCCGCCCCCGCCAGGGGTTCCCTCCCCCCTGCGCTGGGGAACCGAGGAGGGTGTCCGGGAGCTGCTCGGGGACGCCGTGGCCGACGTACGGATCGAGCGCAAGCAGGCGCGGCAGGCGTTCCGCTCCACCGACCACTTCCTCGACTTCTTCCGCACCTACTTCGGGCCGACCAAAGTCGCCTACGAACGGGTGGGCCCGGAGGGAGAGGAGGCGCTGACCGCCGACATGCGCTCCTACCTCGAGGAGAGCAACACGGCCGGCGATCGGGCGCTGGTGCTGAAGCCCGAGTACCTGCAGGTGGTCGCGACGCGCGCCTAGCGCGCGTCGATTGCCCGGTAGCGGTTAGGCGTCGGGGCTGACGGTGTTCTGCACGACGCGCAGCGCGGCGCCGATGAAGAGAACCGTGAGGAAGACGAGGCCCGCGATCGGACCGCCCTGGCCCAATGCGTAGGAAACCGTCGCCGCGGCAAGCGCCAGGAAGAAGGTGACCACGAGTCCCATGCGGCGCGAATCCTAGACGAAGGGGCGGCCTAAGAGAGGAGGGCGGCGCGAGCCTCGCGCAGGAAGGAGCCGACCGCCTCTGCCGCAGCGTCCGGGGAGCCCGCCTCGCCGGCAGCTCTGACGAGGCGGCTGCCGACGATGACGCCGTCGGCGAACCGACCGACCTGGGCGGCCTGCGCCGGGGTGCCGATGCCGAAGCCGACCGCGACCGGGACCTCCGCCTCGGCCTTCGTCGCGCCGACGAGGCCGGTGAGCCCGGGCGGCAGCTCCTCGCGCTCCCCGGTCGTGCCGACCGTGGAGACGACGTAGACGAAGCCGGTGGCGACGGCGCAGATGCGGGCACGGCGATCCGCCGTGGTGGTCGGGGCAAGCAGCGGGACCAGGGCCAGGCCGGCTTCCGCGAGGGCGTCCCGCACCTCGCCCGCCTCGTCCAGCGGCAGGTCGGGGACGATCGCCCCCGCCGCGCCGGCCTCTGCGGCCCGGTGCGCGAACTCGCCCGCGCCGCCGTGGGCGAAGATCATGTTCGCGTAGGCCATCAGGATGACCGGCATCCGGTCGGCCACCGAGGCGCAGATTTCGAGCGCGGTCTCGAGCGTCGTGCCCTCCTCCAGCGCCTTGGTGGCGGCGGCGTGGATAGTCGGCCCATCGGCGAGCGGATCGGAGAAGGGCACCCCCAGCTCGATCAGGTCGGCACCGGAATCGGCGTACGCGGCAGCCACCGCCAGCGAAGACTCCCGGTCGGGGAACCCGGCCATCATGTACGGCATCAGAGCAGCACGACCCTCGTCCCTAGCCAGCTGAAAGGCACGGGCTATGCGCTCCTCACCGGCAGCAGTCCTGGTGTCGGCGGCCGCCACCGACGAGGGGGTTGGGGGGTGGCTCTGGCGAGCCTCCCCGCTGTTGCTCGACGGAGTCACACCCCAACCCCCTTAGCGATGACCTCCGCCAAGTCCTTGTCTCCCCGACCGCTGAGACATAGAACGTCATAGCCATCGCCGCCACCGTTCTCCAGCAGCCAGGCGATCGCGTGGGAGGACTCGAGCGCCGGGATGATCCCCTCCAGCCGCGCCAGCTCGGCGAAGGCGGCGAGCGCCGCGGCGTCGGTGACGGCGGTGTAGGTGGCCCGCCCCGTGTCGCGCAGGTGGGCATGCTCGGGCCCCACCCCGGGGTAGTCGAGCCCCGCCGAGACAGAGTGGGCCTCGAGGATCTGGCCCTCCTCGTCGGCGATCACCGAGGAGAGCGAACCGTGCAGGACGCCGGTCGTGCCGGCGCCCAGCGAGGCGCCGTGGCGACCGCTGTCGAGGCCCTCCCCCGCCGCCTCGACCCCGATCAGGCCGACCTCGGGGTCGCCGACGAACGGGGTGAAGATTCCGATCGAGTTGGAGCCGCCGCCGACGCAGGCGATCACCCGGGCGGGCAGCGAGCCCTCGGCCTCCAGCGCCTGGGCGCGGGCCTCGTCGCCGATCACCCGCTGCAGATCGCGGACCAGGGCCGGGAAGGGCGCCGGCCCGACCGCGGAGCCGATCACGTAGTGGGTCGTCTCGACGTTGGCGACCCAGTCGCGGATCGCGGCGCTGACCGCCTCCTTGAGGGTGCGGGCGCCCGCCTCGACCGGCACCACCTCCGCGCCCAGCAACCCCATCCGCTCGACGTTGGGCGCCTGGCGGCGGATGTCCTCGCTGCCCATGTAGACGACGCACTCGAGACCGAAGAGCGCGCAGGCGGTCGCGGTGGCGACGCCGTGCTGGCCGGCGCCGGTCTCGGCGATAACCCGGGGCTTGCCCATCCGCTGGGCCAGCAGCGCCTGGCCGACCGCGTTGTTGATCTTGTGGGCGCCGGTGTGGGCGAGGTCCTCGCGCTTCAGGTAGACGCGGCGGCTGGCCCGCTCGGAGAGCCGCTCGGCCAGGTAGAGCGGCGTCGGCCTGCCGATGAAGTCGCGGTGAAGTGAGGCCAGCCGCGCCTGGAACGCCTCGTCCTCGCGCGCCTCGGCCCAGGCCGCGGTCAGCTCGTCGAGCGCAGCGATCAGCGTCTCCGGCACGTAGCGGCCCCCGTAGGGGCCGAATCGCTCTTCGACAGCGCTCATGGGGCGGAGACGCTAGCGGCCTTCGCGGCCTCGAAGAAGGCCGTCATCGCCGCGTGGTCCTTGCGGCCCGGCTCGGCCTCGACCCCGCTGGCGACGTCGACCGCGAACGGATGGACAATGGCGATCGCCTCGGCGACGTTGTCCGCTCGCAACCCGCCGGCGAGGATCGCCGGCACCCCGGAGCGATGCTCGTGCAGCAGGCCCCAGTCGAAGCTCTCGCCGCTGCCGCCCCAGAGCCCCTTAGCGCCCTTGTCGAACAGGTGGTAGTCGGTGCGGAAGGTCTCCGCAGCGTGGATATCGGCGGCGCTCGAGACGTGAACGGCCTTGATCACCTTCACCCCGGTACGCCGCGCCACCTCGGCGCAGAACGAAGGCCCCTCTTCCCCGTTCAGCTGCACCATCGTCAGCCCAGCGTCCTCGACCGCCTTCGCAACCTCGTCCAGCTCGGGATTGACGAAGACCCCCACGACCTCGCACTTGCGCCGAAACGCAGCGGAGATCCGCACCGCCTCGCTGGCCTCGACCGCCCGCGGGCTATCGGCGAAATGGATCAACCCGATCGCCCACGCTCCCAGCCGGACGGCCTCGGCGGCGTCGTCCAGATTGGTGATCCCACAGATCTTGACCCGCATCCCCTCAGGGTACGGGAGCCGGCAGCGCTGCCTACTTCGCCGGCGGCCCGACCGGGCCCGACTGCGTGTCTTCGGTCGACTCCGGCCGCACGCCGAGGGTCACGGCGATCTCCTCGGTCGACTTGCCGCGCCGCACGGTCAGCTCCATCTCGTCGCCGGGGGCAGCCGCGTTGACGGCGTTGATCACCTCTTCCATCCCCGCGACCTCCTCGCCGTCGACCGCGACGACGATGTCGCCGCCAACCTCGATCTGGGCGCCTTCGATCGTCGCTGAGGAGTCGCCGCCCTTGATCCCTGCCTCGTCGGCGGGCCCGCCCTCTACAACTTCGCCGACCAGGACCCCCTTCTCGACGGGCAGTTTCAGCGCCTCGGCTAGGTCCGGGGTGATGCTGCCGCCGCTGATCCCGAGGTAGGCGTGCTCGAGCTCGCCGTCCGCCTTCAGCTGGCGCACCACATCGCGCGCTGTGTTGATCGGGACGGCGAAGCCGATGCCTACGTTGCCGCGGCTGCCGCCGGTTTGGATCTGCGAGTTGATGCCGATCACCCTGCTCGAAGTGTCGATCAGCGGCCCGCCCGAGTTG
>DATMEP010000155.1:0-8813 GCA_035556755.1 Solirubrobacterales bacterium | reverse complement strand
CTCCGGCGATCGCGTCACCCTCGGTACCACGACGTTTCGGTTCGACGTCGAGCAGTGAGAGTCTTCAGCGCGTGGACTACGACCCGATCTCCGTCGCCCTCAAGTTCGGCTTCCTCGCCGTCCTCTATCTCTTCCTGCTCTGGATCGCACGCAGCGCGCTGAAGGACCTGCGCGGCACCGTCGCCCCCGCACCTGACGCGACCGGGTTTCACCCGGCGCCGGCCTTCGGCGACGCGGCGTCCGGCATCGACGCCTGGATCGTGGCGATCCGCGGCGGCGGGTTGCGCGAGGGCGAGCGCTTCGACCTGATCGGCGGCCTCTCGATCGGGCGCTCCCAGGAAGCCGACGTGCGGATCGAGGACCGCTATGCCTCCGGCCTGCACGCCAGGATCTTCTCCAGAGATGGGCGTACCTACGTCGAAGACATGAGCTCGACCAACGGCACGCTGCTGAACGACGCGACGCTGCACGGCGAGGCGGAGCTGATCGACGGCGACGTGGTGCGGATCGGCGACACCGAGTTCAGGTTCGAGGGGGGCTGACGTGCTGCGCGTCGACGACCAGGCGTTCCGCACCGATACCGGTCGCCAGCGCAGCGAGAACGAGGACTCGCTCTTCGTCCGCGCGCCGATCTTCGTCGTCGCCGACGGGATGGGCGGCGCCCAGGCCGGCGAGGTCGCCTCGAAGGCGGCCGCCGAGGCCTTCGACCGCGACCTGCCCGACGCACCGCCGGAGCGCGTCCTGCGCGAGACGATCGAGGCGGCGAACCGGGAGATCCACGAGCTGGCCCGCTCCGATCCCTCGCGGGCGGGGATGGGGACGACGATCACCGCGGCGATCGTCAACGGGCAGGCCGAGGAGGTCGGGATCGGCCACGTCGGCGACAGCCGCGCCTACCGCCTCCGCGGGGGCAAGCTGGAACGTCTCACCCGCGACCACTCGCTGGTCGAGGAGATGCGCCGCAAGGGCCAGATCACCGACGCCCAGGCCGAGGACCACCCGCAGCGCTCGATCATCACCCGCGCCCTCGGCCCCGAACCGGAGGTCGAGGTCGACGTGCAGACCGTGCCGGCATCGGCGGGCGACGTCTTCCTGCTCTGCTCCGACGGGCTGACCACGATGGTCGGCGAGGAGCGGATCGCCTCGGTGCTCGGCGCCGCCGACTCGATGGCGGCAGGGGTGCGGGCACTGGTCGACGAGGCCAACCGAGCGGGTGGGCGCGACAACATCACGGCGCTTGCCTTCCGCCTCGAAGACGCGGCGGCACCGCACCGCACCTCGCGCGAGGAAGCGACGCTGGTCGGAACGACCGCCGAGGAGGCGGGGCTGACCACGACCGAGGTGCGCCGCCGCGCCGCCGCCGCAGCGGCGCAGGAGCGGCAGGAGCGGATGACCGCGAAGTCGCCGCGGCGGGGGATGCGCACCGCGGCGAAGGCGCTCATGGTCGCCGCCGTGCTCGCGCTGCTCGTTGCCGGCGCCTGGTACGGCAGCCGCCAGGTCTGGTTCCTGGGGACCGACGAAGGCGGTCGGATCGCCCTCTATCGCGGCCTCCCCTACGAGCTGCCGCTCGGGATCGAGCTCTACCAGGAGCGCTACGCGGTCCCGATCCAGACCGCCTCGCTGCCCCCGCGCCGCCTCGAAGCGGTGACGGACCACGACCTCCGCTCGCGCGACGACGCCGTCTCGCTGGTCGAAGACATCGAACGCAGCCAGGGGGTTCGTTGAGGAGCGCCCGCAACCGCGAGCTGATCGCCCTGGTCCCCGTCGCCCTGCTGCTCAGCGCCGGGTTCGCCGCGGTCTTCGCCCAGGAAGAGGCTCGATTGGGCAACCTCAGCCTCGTCTATGGCGCCTACTTCCTGGCGGTCTGCCTCGCCACCCACGTCTACCTGCGCCTGCGCCTGCCCAACGCCGATCCCTACCTCTTCCCGCTGGTCGCGTTGCTGACCACCTTCGGCCTGGTGATGGTCTACCGGCTCGACCCCGACCTGGCCCGCGACCAGGCGAACTGGTTCGTCCTCGGCCTCCTCCTCTTCGCCCTCACGATCCACTTCCTGCGCGACTACGACGTGCTCGAGCGCTACCGGTACACGATCGCCGGGATCGGCCTGCTGCTGCTGCTGGCACCGCGGCTGCCGGGGATCGGCCAGCAGGTGAACGGCGCCTACCTCGGGGTGAAGATCGGTCCGCTCGCCTTCCAGCCAGCCGAGTTCTCGAAGATCTGCATCGTCGTCTTCCTCGCCAGCTACCTGCGCGAGCACCGTGAGGTGCTGATCGTCGGCGCGAGGCGGGTCCTCGGCGTCACCCTGCCGCCGCTCAAGCACCTCGGCCCGCTGCTGGTCGTCTGGGGGGCCTCGATGTTCATGCTCGTCTTCATCCGCGACCTGGGCAGCTCGCTGATGTTCTTCGCCGCCTTCCTGGCGCTGCTCTACGTGGCCACCGGACGCTTCTCCTTCGTCGCGATCGGGATGGGGATGTTCCTCCTCGGCGCCTGGTTCTTCGCCTCGACCGTGCCCCACGTCCACGACCGGATCCAGGTCTGGCTCGACCCCTACCAGGACCCGACCGCGAGCGGCTACCAGATCCTCCAATCGATCTTCGCCCAGGCCGACGGGGGCCTGTTCGGCAAGGGCTTCGGCCAGGCGCTGATCACGATCCCCGGCACCGACACGCCGCTGCTGCCGGCAGCGCAGACCGACACGATCTACTCGCTGATCGTCAACGAGGTCGGGTTGTTCGGCGCCTGCGCGGTGATCCTCACCTACCTGCTGATCTCCGCCCGCGGCTTCAAGATCGCGCTGCTCGCGGACGACGGCTTCTCGAAGCTGCTGGCGACCGGGCTGACGGCTGTCTTCGCGATCCAGGCGTTCGTGATCATCGGCGGCGTCACCCGGGTGATCCCGCTGACCGGCGTCACCCTGCCCTTCGTCAGCTACGGCGGCAGCTCGATCGTCGCCAACTTCGTGCTGCTGGCGCTCCTGCTGCTGATCTCCGACCGGGCCCGCCGTGAGACCCGGGGCGCCCAATCCCGCGCCGGCGGCCTGGCGCTGGAGGGATCGTGAACCGCCAGATCGTCAAGCTTTTCGGCCTGATCGTCGTCCTCTTCGCGGTCCTGGTCGGTTTCACCTCGTACTGGTCGGTCTTCGAGGCCGAGGCGCTGAAGGAAAAGAGCGCCAACAAGCGTCCGCTGCTCGAGCAGCAGCAGATCGAGCGCGGCAGGATCCTGGCCGACGACGGCACCGTGATCGCCCGCTCGGTCGCCAAGGGCCGCGGCGCCAACCTGCGCTACGTGCGCCGCTATCCCGAAGGAGCGCTCTTCGGACACCCGATCGGGTACAGCTTCGTGCGCGAGGGCGACAGCGAGTTCGAGCAGTTCCACAACGACGAGCTGGTCGGCGAAGAGTCGGAGTTCGTCTCGCTGCTCGACGAGCTGCGTGGGCAGACGCAGGAGGGCAACGACATCGTCACCAGCATCGACGCGGAAGCGCAGCGGATCGCTCTGGCCGACCTCGAAGCGGTTGGCTTCGGCGCCGTGGTGGCGATCGAGCCGAGCAGCGGCAGGGTGCGGGTGATGGCCTCCAATCCCCCCTATGACCCCAACCGGGTTCCGTTCGAACTGGCCGAGCTGAACCGGAACACCTTCGAAACGCCGCTGGTCAACCGCGCCACCCAGGGCCTGTACCCGCCCGGCTCGACCTTCAAGGTGGTGACCGCGGCGGCGGGACTCGACAGCGGCACGATCTCGCCCGACTCTACGATCGTCGCGCCGGGGACGCTCGACGTGCAGGGGCAACCGCTCGCCAACGACTTCAACCAGGACTTCGGTGCGATCGGCCTCGACACGGCGCTGACCAACTCGGTCAACACCTGGTTCGCCCAGCTCGGCGAAGACGTCGGCTCCGACACCCTCTTCGAGTACATGGACCGCTTCGGCTTCGGCTCGACGCCGGCGATCGACCTCCCAGACGATCAGGTCTACCGCAGCGGCGTCTACGAAGGCAGCGACCTGCTCGGTCGCGGCGACGCGGTCGACGCCGCCCGCATCGCGATCGGCCAGGAGCGACTCCTCGTAACGCCACTGCAGATGGCCGAGGTGGCGGCTGCGGTCGCCAACGGCGGCAGCCTGATGAAGCCCCAGATCTGGAGCCGCGTCGTCGATCCGGACGGGCGCGTCACCGAGAGTCTCGACCCGTCCCGGTACAGCCAGGCGATCGACGAGGAGACGGCGGCGGAGCTGACCACCGCGATGGAAGGGGTGGTCAGGGAAGGCACGGGGACCAACGCGGCGATCCCGGGCGTCGCCGTCGCCGGCAAGACGGGGACGGCGGAAACCCCCTTCAACGAGAGCTGCGGCGGCGGCAGCGAAGAGAACCAGGCGTGGTTCATCGGCTTCGCGCCGGCGGACGATCCGGAGATCGCGATCGCGGCGACGGTCGAGTGCACGACTGCCTTCGGCGGCGACATCGCGGCGCCGATCTTCCGCGACGTCGCCGAAGCTCTCCTCGGCGGGGACTGAAAGAGTGGGGCCCGATGACACCGAAGGAGGGGCGGGGCGGTGCCTGAGATAGGCGAGGGGAGCACGATCGACGAGCGCTACCGGCTGCTGCGCCGGATCGGCTCCGGCGGGATGGCGGACGTCTGGCTCGCCGAGGACCCCCATCTTCAGCGCCGCGTCGCGCTGAAGATCCTCCACCAGCGCTTCGCCCAGGACCGCGAGTTCGTCGAACGCTTCCGCCGCAAGGCCGAGGCGGCCGCCGGGCTGCAGCATCCCCACGTCGTCGCCGTCTTCGACCGCGGCGACGTCGACGGCACCTACTACATCGCGATGCAGCTGCTCGAGGGGCGCTCGCTGAAGGTTCTGATCGACCAGGGCTTGACGCCCGAGCAGGCGGTCGGTCTGGTCCGCCAGGTGCTGGAAGGGGCCGGCTTCGGCCACCGCCGCGGGGTGGTCCACCGCGATCTGAAGCCGCAGAACGTCATCGTCGACGACGAGGGGAAGGCCACCGTCACCGACTTCGGCATCGCCCGCGCGGGAGCCTCGGAAATCACCCAAGCAGGATCGGTGATGGGCACGCCCCACTACCTCTCTCCCGAGCAGGCACAGGGTCAGGAGGTCACGGCGGTGTCGGACCTCTACTCGATCGGGGTGATCCTCTACGAGGCCCTCGCCGGCAGGGTTCCGTTCGAGGCCGACTCCGCGGTGGCGATCGCGATGAAACAGGTCTCGCACATGCCGCAGCGGCCCAGCTCGATCAACCCGAACGTCTCGCCTGCACTCGACGCCGTCGTGATGCGGGCACTGGAGAAGGACCCCGGCCGGCGCTTTCAGAGCGCCGAGGCGTTCATCGCTGCCCTCGACGCGGCGCTGAAAGACCCGAGCGCAGCGGGCGGGGGGACGGCTGCCTTCGCACCGCTGCCGCCGCCGGTCGTTGCCGGCGACGGCGCCGCGGCTGCGGAGGCCGGAAATGGCGAGGAGGACGCCCGCCGCAAGCGTCGCCGCAGGATCTGGGCGCTGGTCGCCGCCGCCGCCCTGATCGGCGCTCTCATCGGTTTCGCGCTGACCCGCGACACGACCACCGAGGTCCCCGGCGTCACCGGCAACCAGCTCAACGTGGCGATCTCGCTGCTGGAACAGAACGGGTTCAAGGTCGGCGACGTCGACCGGGTGCAGCGCGACGTCGCGGCCGGCACGGTGCTCGAGCAGGACCCGGCCGCTTCACCGCCCGCCGGCGAGGCCTCGCTCGACTGCGCCTTCCTCAGCTTCTTCTGCTCCAAGCCGAAGGTGGCGTTGACCGTCAGCGCTGGGCCCGGCTCCGCCAAAGTCCCCGGCACCGCTGGGCAGAGCCAGGAAGACGCGGTCGCGGCGCTGGAAGAGGCCGGCTTCGAACCCCAGGTGCGGACGGCCACCTCCGACGACGTCGAAGCGGGGCTGGTGATCAGCTCCGACCCTAGTGGGGGAACCACGGCGACGCGTGGATCGACCGTCACCCTGACCGTCTCCAGCGGGCCGAAGCTGGCGAAAGTGCCGGTCCTCGTGGGCACGCAGCGATCGGTCGCGGTGCAGCAGATCCGCGGCCGCGGCCTCTCGCCCGACGTCGAAGAAGAGGAAAGCTCGACCCCCGCCGGCGAGGTGATCCGCCAGTCGCCGAGCGCCGGCTCCGAGCTTCCCCGCGGCTCCTCGGTGACGATCGTCGTCTCCGCAGGAGAAGAGCAGGCGAGCGTCCCCAACGTGATCGGCAAAGAACGGGCCGAAGCCGTGGAAGCCCTGCGCGCGGCCGGGCTCGACCCCTCGGTGCAGGAACAGCAGACCGAAATCCCCTCGCAGGTGGGCCGGGTCACCGACCAGTTCCCGCCGCCCGGCTCCGAAGTCGAACCCGGCACCGGCGTCACCGTGGTGGTCGGCAAGCCGGTGCCCCCGGCGGCCGAACCGGAAGCCGAATGAGAATCGCCGTGCTCAGCGGCGGCCGTTCCTCCGAGCACGACGTCTCGCTGCGCTCGGGCGAGGCAGTGGCCAAGGGCCTCGAACAGGGGGGACACGAGGCGGTGCGGGTTACGATCGACCGCGAGGGCGCCTGGAGCTGTGAGAGCGGCCCGGTGGCACTCACGCCCGGCGCCGGGCTGCTCGGTGTCGACGCGGTCTTCCCGGCGCTCCACGGGCCCTTCGGCGAGGACGGCAGCGTCCAGGGCCTGCTCGAGTGGCTCGAGGTCCCCTACGTCGGCTCCGACGTGCTCGCCTCGGCTGTCTGCATGGACAAGCTGACCCTGAAGCGGCTGTTCGCCGAGTACGGGCTGCCCCAGGTCGCGTTCGCCGGCGTCGGCGAGGAAGGCTGGCGGGAGCGTTGTGCGGCGATGGGACTGCCGCTCTGGGTGAAGCCGTCGCGGCTCGGCTCCAGCGTCGGCATCAGCAAGGTCGCGGCGCTGGCCGAGCTGGATGCGGCGGTCGAGCTGGCGCTGCGCCACGACCCGCGCGTCATCGTCGAGGCCCACTCAGGCGGTCGCGAGGTCGAGTGCTCGCTGCTCGGCAACGAGGAGGTGGAGGCGTCTCAGCCGGGCGAGGTGATCGCTCACGGCGAGTGGTACGACTACGAGACCAAGTACGCCGACGGCGGCATGGAGCTGCTCGTCCCCGCGCACATCCCCGCCGACCAGGCCACCCGCCTGCGCGAGCTGGCTGTCGAGGCCTTCGGGCTGGGCGGCTGCTCAGGCCTCGCCCGCTGCGACTTCTTCGTCGAACCCGGCGGCGAGGTGCTGATCAACGAGATCAACACGATGCCCGGCTTCACCGAGACCAGCGTCTACGCGAAGCTCTGGGAGGCGAGCGGCCTCACCTACCCCGACCTCTGCGACCGCCTCCTCCACCTCGCCCTGGAGCGCCACGCGAAGTCCCGCTCCCACGAGTTCTGAGCCCAGCTTTCAAGGTGGGGCCCGGTATGGCTTGAAGCCCTCCGGCCAAATGGTGCTGTTGTCGTGCAGGGAGAGCCCGATGTCCGGCATTAGATCCTCTATGCGCGAGAGATCGGTTCGACCGAGCCTCGTGCCCGCCATTCTCGCCTTGCCCATGGTGGCGCCGTCCAGAGAAGCCTGCGTCAAGTTCGCGTCTGTCAGGTCGGCTTCGCGGAGGTTCGCGAGCGCGAGAGAGGCACCTGATAGGTCGGCTCCCCGCAGATCTGCCAGCGATAAGTCGGCCCCCTCCAGGTCTGCTCCGATCAGCGTGCTCGATCGCAAGTTGGCTCGGCCGAGGTCGAAATGGGCCAGGTCGAAGTTTGAGAGGTCCCTGCCGGAGAGATCGATTTCGCACAGGTCGGGCCTGGCTTCCGTGTTTTCCCTGTTGACCGCAAGCACGGAGAGGGCGGCGAGGAGATCGTCGCCCAGGGCATCGACCCCACCGCCGTCAGGCTCCCTGGCATCGGCGTTGGCCCGGACGAAGGCGCTCAGAACTTCGGTGACGGTCGTCGCATCGTCGGACGAATCAGCCGCCAGGCGACGCAGGGCGTATATGCCCCCGAGCCGAATCGCAATCCGCTGATCCGCCAGTTGCTCAACTGCCTTGGTGAAGCGCTCGGTTACCTGTCCTCGCTCGGCTAGTCGGGTGGCCTCGCGGTTGAGGATCACGTTCCAGGCGGCGAACATCGCACCGACTGCGACCACCAAGCCCGCCACAGCCTGAAGAAGCGTGCCGCGAAGTTCGCTCTCCCGCTCCAAGCGCTGATTGGCCGACAGGTCATCGCCGGGAATCACCCAGGTCGGCACGATGAGGGCCAGCAGAGCTGCGAGCATCAGGACAGCGAGGGCGGAGAGCCCGTAAGCCACCAACTGCTTTCGGTTCCACTTCATCGAAAGAGCACGTCCCGAACCGCTCGGCTCAGCCGAGCAGCTTGATGTCGCTGATCTCGACCTGGTAGCGGCCGGGCTGGTCGCGGGCTTCGGATGCCTTGGTGAACCAGAGCAGGAAGTAGGTCGAGGGCTGGGGGACGTCGAGTTCGACCTCCTGCGTCGTCTCGGCACCTTCGATTTGGCCGACCGGTTCGCCCCAGCCGGATAGGTCGGACGGCGGCCCTGCCGGTGCGGCGAAGACCTCGGCGTTCCAGCCCGGGGTGGGAGAGCGGACGATCATCCTCGCCGGCGACGCCGGCGAGCTGGTCGTCACGTAGAGACCGACGCCGGGGTCGGGGCCCGTCTTGGTCCCTTCGAAGGTTTCGGAGTCGTAGTGCTCGCTTTCCCAGGCCGTCCCGCTCGGGTCGCCGTCGGCGGCGAGCCCGACCTTGCTGCCGACCTCCTCGCCGTCCCCTTGCGGGTCGTAATCGGTGGCCGAGGAA
>DATMEP010000154.1:0-29177 GCA_035556755.1 Solirubrobacterales bacterium | reverse complement strand
CTGTTCGGCGTCACGATCCCCGAGGAGCACGGCGGGATGGGGCTCGACCTGACGACCTACGCGATGATCGTCGAGGAGCTCTCGCGCGGCTGGATCTCGATCTCCGGCGTCGTCAACACCCACTTCATCGGCTCCTATCTCTTGATGAAGTTCGGCACCGACGAGCAGAAGGACCACTTTCTGCCGAAGATGGCGACCGGGGAAATTCGCGCCGCCTTCTCCCTCTCCGAGCCCGAGGTCGGCTCTGACGTGCAGGGCATCAAGTCGACCGCGAAGAAGGGCGACGACGGCAAGTGGGAGCTGAACGGGCAGAAGATGTGGGTCACCAACGGCCTCGGCTCCTCGGTCGTCTTCGTCCTGATGAAGACCGACACGAAGGCGGAGCCCCCTTATAAGGGGATGACCTGCTTCATCACCGAGAAGGAGCCCTGGGTCGAAACCAACTCCGGCGAGTACGAGGGCCTGATCGTCCCGCCCAAGATCAAGAAGATGGGCTACAAGGGGGTCGAGTCGACCGAGCTGGTCTACGACGGCTACCGCTGCCCACCCGAGCGCGTGCTCGGCGGCGAGGAGGCCGGCGTGGGGCAGGGCTTCGTGCAGATGATGGACGCGCTCGAGGTCGGCCGGGTCAACGTCGCCGCGCGCGGCGTCGGCATCGCCCAGCGCGCCCTGGAACTGGCCCTCCGCTACAGCCAGGAGCGTAAGACCTTCGGCAAGCCGATCGCCCAGCACCAGGCGATCCAGTTCAAGCTCGCCGACATGGCGACCAAGATCGAGGCGGCCCGGCTCGTCACCCGCAAAGCGGCGCGGCTGAAGGACGCCGGCGAGCGCTCCGACCTGGAGGCGGGGATGGCGAAGCTCCTGGCCTCGGAGACCGGCAAGGAGTGCGTCGAGGAGTGCTTCCGCATCCACGGCGGCTACGGCTACTCGAAGGAGTACGAGATCGAGCGCCTCTACCGCGACGCGCCGCTGCTGCTGATCGGCGAGGGGACCTCGGAGATTCAGCGGATGGTTATCGGCAAGAAGCTGCTGCAGCGGTACAAGATTTAGGGGGCCGGTCCCGGTAGGGGTTCCGCTTAACTTTTCCGAAGACAGTTGGCGGCTGTCCGCGAACCGCGCCACGGAAAAAGTACGAGACGCTTCACCCCTACCGGGACCGGCCTCGTCTAGACCTTGCAGACCTTGATCTCAGGATCCGGTGCGGGTCCTGGTGCGGGTTTGGGTCTGTCCGCGGGTTCTGGTGTGGGTGTTCGAGTTGGTTCGGGTGTCGTTGTCGTTGGTGGTGCCGCGGGTCGAGTGGCCGTTGGCGCTGGTGTCGTCGGTGCCGAGCCGCCGGTCGCGGCCGGTGCGGGTATGGGTCCCGGTGTCGTCATCGGCGTCACCGCCGCCGGGGCCGCTGTTGTCGTCGTCACCGTCTCCACCGCCGGGACCGCTGTTGCTGCCCTTGGCGACCGCTGCCGGCACGTCGCCGATCACGCCCGCCGCGTTGGCAGCCCAGAAGAGCGGTACCGCGCCGAGCACCAGAAGCGCCAGGAAGAGCGCTCCGGACTTGCGCAGTGCCGAAGTCTCGCCGGGGAGCAGTGCGTCGTCGGCCTCGAGTCTGCTGAAGACGCGTGCCGCGGGCGACACGGCTCGCGTCCTGATCGGTCGCGTTGACATGTTTCCTCCTCGTCGTTGCATGGGGAATCGTTACCCGTTCAAGTGCTCCAAGAACCCGGGTGAACGGTCAAGATCACGCGGCGCTCAGGTGCCGACGGTTCCGCGCCTTGCGATGCGCATCTTGCGTGGCAGCTCCCCGATCAGCGGCTCGAGCCTTTCGACCACCTCTCCGCAGCTGGGGCGAGCGGTGGGGTCGCGGTCCAGCAGCTCGTAAATCAGGGCCCGGAACGACTCGGGCAGGCGGGCGGGGAGCTCGCCTGGGGCTTCGCTGAGCTGGGGAAAGCGGCCCCGCTCGTCCCCGGCGGGGAACGGCTTCTCGCCCGAGGCCGCGTGGAAGAGCGTCGCTCCCAGGCCCCAGGAGTCCGAAGCGGGGCCGATCGGCGATCCGGCCGATTCGCCGACGCACTGCTCGGGCGGCATGTAGGGATCGGTGCCGATCGGGCCCTCGGTCCGCGCGGCGCGCTCCAGCGTGCGGGCGATGCTGAGGTCGATCAACCGCGGGGGGACGCCCATCACGATGTTGTCGGGCTTGACGTCGAGGTGGACGTAGCCGTCCTGCGCCATGTACTGCAGGGCGCCGGCCACATGGGCGGCGAGCGGCAGCAGCTGTTCGAGCGGGATCGCGCCGTCCCGCCTCAGCAGGCGTCGCAGAGAGGGCCCCTCGAGGTGCTCGATCAGCACGTGCGGGTGCGGCCCTTCGAGGACCGCGTCGAAGCAACGCACAAGGACGGGGTGCGCCAGGGTCTCGAGCGCCTCGACCTCAAGGGCGAGGTCCTTCAGCGCCTTCTCGTCCTCGGCCTGATCAGGGCGGAGAACCTTGGCCACGCCGAGCGCGAACAGGGCGTCGTCCCAGACGAGGAACACCTCGTAGCGGTTGCCGCCCCCGATCGCCTTGAGGACGGTCCGCCCGGGGTGGGCCTCGTCGCCTTCGCTGAAACCCCAGCTCGCGTGCTCGCTCACGGACCGAAGGGTAGGGGGCGACCGGTCTCGGCTAGCATCGGCGATCGATGGCCGATACCAAGGCTCAGATCGAGGCGGCGGTGACGGGGTTCCTGACCGAGGTCCCGGCACTGCAGAAACTGAAGCTCGTCTTCGGGCTGGAACTGAAGGGCCGGGGGGACATCCAGCTCTACCGGGTCGAGGTGCCGGGGCCGAAGATCGCCAAGGACCTCGCTCAGGACGAGCGTGTCCTGGTCCAGATCGACCGCGCTCAGTTCAACGAGCTGGCCGAACGGGGCACGCTGAAGAGCTACCGCAAGGCGTACGAGACCGGTCACATCAAGGTCACGGGCGACTCCAACGTGAAGAAGCTGATCGCCCAGGTCGTCGAGCGCCAGGAGCAGCGCGCCCGGCTCAAGAAAGTCCAGTAGCGACGTAAACGAGTGGCGATTTGAACACGGACCTGCAGTCCGTGTTCAAGCCTGGCTGACACATTTTTTGGTGGGTACTTGAGCAAAAGTAGTGAGGTTGGCCGTATGTATGACCGTTTGAATTAGTCAAACGTTGGAAAAAGGACGACTTCTGGGCGTTTATGCCTCAACTCAGCTAGGAGGCTGCCCAGATGACTGCTCTTTCTTCCCCTTACCCCACTTCCCGACTCAGATGGTCGGCGTTCGCCCTTGTGGCGATTCTGTTCTTTGTTGGTCTGCTCTCCGTTTCGACTTCCGCCCAGGCGGCAAAGAAACGGACGTTGGCGACCATCAACCTCTGCATCGTGAAGTCCGGCCCCGAAAAGGGGAGTGTGCGCTTCGTCTCTTCCAAACGCTGTCGCCAGGGTGAGCTGCTCATCCAGGTGATGAGCGGTACCGGCAACCAGGGAGTCCTGGGTGTCGAGGCCGAAAGCGGCGCCCCGGGCGCGACCGGGGCCACTGGCCCTCAGGGTCCCGCCGGCGAGAAGGGCCTGACGGGTGACAAGGGTCTCCAGGGCGCGGTCGGCGACAAGGGTCCGAACGGCGACCCCGGCGCACCCGGTCCTGACGGCGACAAGGGTCCGAACGGCGACCCCGGCCCACAGGGCCCGGTCGGCAACCAGGGTCCGGTTGGTAATCCAGGCCCAGCAGGTGAGCCGGGTCCGATCGGCAACAAGGGTCCCGACGGTGAGCCGGGTGCGGATGGCGCGCAAGGGCCCGTGGGCGAGAAAGGCCCCGACGGCGAGCAGGGTTCCGCTGGCGAGAAAGGCGCCGATGGAGCCAAAGGCCCCGACGGCGAGCAGGGTCTCGCCGGCGAGGAGGGTCCTGTCGGTCCTCAGGGTCCTGTCGGCGAGAAAGGCCCCGATGGAGCCAAAGGTCCTGACGGCGAGCAGGGTCCGGCTGGCGAGAAAGGCCCCGACGGAGCTAAAGGTCCTGATGGCGACGCTGGCCCCCAGGGTCCCGCCGGTGAGAAAGGTCCGGATGGAGCCAAAGGTCCTGACGGCGAGCAAGGTCCTGTAGGTCCGCAAGGCCCCGACGGAGCTAAAGGCCCGGATGGAGCCAAAGGTCCTGACGGTGACGCTGGTCCGCAGGGTCCCGCCGGCGAGAAAGGTCTAGACGGCGAGCAGGGTCCGCAGGGCCCGGCTGGTGAGAAAGGTCCGGATGGAGCCAAAGGTCCTGACGGCGAGCAAGGTCCTGTAGGTCCTCAGGGCCCCGACGGAACTAAAGGCCCCGACGGCGACGCTGGCCCCCAGGGTCCTGCCGGTGAGAAAGGCTCGGATGGAGCCAAAGGTCCTGACGGCGAGCAGGGTCCTGTAGGTCCTCAGGGCCCTGACGGAACTAAAGGCCCCGACGGTGACGCAGGTCCGCAGGGTCCTGCCGGCGATGAGGGTCCCGCAGGTCCGCAAGGCCCCGACGGAGCTAAAGGCCCGGATGGAGCCAAAGGTCCTGACGGCGACGCAGGTCCGCAAGGCCCCGCTGGCGAGAAAGGTCTAGACGGCGAGCAGGGTCCTCAGGGCCCCGCTGGCGAGAAAGGCCCGGATGGAGCCAAAGGTCCTGACGGCGACGCAGGTCCGCAAGGCCCCGCTGGCGAGAAAGGTCTAGACGGCGAGCAAGGCCCGATCGGTCCTCAGGGCCCTGTTGGCGAGAAAGGTCCTGACGGAGCCAAAGGCCCGGATGGCGAGCAGGGTCCGCAGGGTCCTGCTGGCGATGAGGGTCCTCTCGGTCCTCAGGGTCCGATCGGTCCGCAGGGTCCTGTCGGTGAGAAAGGCCCGGATGGCGAGCAGGGTCCGCAGGGTCCTGCCGGCGAGAAAGGCCCCGATGGAGCCAAAGGCCCCGACGGCGAGCAAGGTCCCGTAGGTCCTCAGGGTCCTGACGGTGCCAAAGGCCCCGATGGAGCCAAAGGTCCTGACGGCGACGCAGGTCCTCAGGGTCCGATTGGCCAGCAGGGTCCGCAGGGCCTGATCGGCGAGCAGGGTCCCGACGGCAAACAGGGTCCTGAAGGTAAACAGGGTCCTGAAGGTCTAACGGGTCCGACCGGACCGGCCGGTGGTCTCACCGGAGTCAAAGTCGTGACGGCCACGGTGTCGGGAGGCAGTGGCGCCAGCGCCGCCACCGCTGTGTGCTCCGGCACCGACGTGGCCATCGGCGGTGGAGGCAACACGAGCGAGGGCGATCCCGACGATGACGACCTCACGCTCTCCGCACCCGTTTCCGGAACCCTTGCGGCTGGGAGCAGGCCGCTGGCGGCCAACGGTGCGACCCCGACCGGTTGGCGCGTCCAGTACCCGGATGCATCCACCAGCAGTGGGGGTACTACCGCGACGGTCTACGCGATCTGCGTACCGGCCACTAGCTAGTACCTGTTTGATGAGTAGTCGATCGGCCGCGTCCCGGGTTCGCCCGGGGCGCGGCCTTCGACGTTCTAGCCCTACTCGACCGGCTCGATCTGCCCCGAGGTGGCCAGCTCCAGCGCCTCTTTGAAGTCCGGAGCGAAGACCTCGACCTGGACGTCGACGTCCGGGTAGGCGACGTAGACGCTCTCGGGGTTTTCCCGGTTGAAGTACACGGTGCCGCCGCCAGGGGCGGCCGCGAGGACGCCGCCGTCTTCGTTGCCCTGACGGCGCAGCGCCGCGGTCGGGTTCTCGATCGCGTAGCTGCCGACGGTGAGGAAGGGGCGTGGGTCGCCGGCCTCGGCGCCTTCGGTCAGGTACCGGACGAAGGTGCGTTCGGAGTCCGGCTGGCTCAGCTCCAGCTCGGCGTCTTCTTCGGGGGGGCCGGCCCAGTAGACGGGAGCTTCCAGCTCCGCCGCCGTCTCACGCAGGGACTCTTCGCTGACGACCTCCGCTCCGGTCGAGGCGCTGGTCGAGTCGTTGCCATCGTCGGAATCGGTGCCGGCGATCAGCAGCCAGACGATCAGCACGGCCGCGATCGCCATCCCGACTCCGGCCCAGAGAAGAACGTGCTGCCTTTTTGGTGGCCCCTCCGGCTGGGCGTCGCCTTTCGATCTCTGCCACCGCATCTTCGGCCTCCTCGCGTCGTGGGCATGCGCCGTGCCGAGCACGACCGGTCGGGAACCCTAGCCAGCGCCCGGGACGCAAGGCCGGGGGTCTCCAACTCGGCTAGCATCCCGCGCCGTCCAATCCAGAGGAGAATCGGAGACCGATGAGCGAGCAGAAGTACGAGCTGACCACCGACCAGGCCGAGCGCGAGGCCTCGGGCGCCCACAGCTACGGCCGGTACCTCGAGGAGTTCGAGGTCGGCGCCATCTACAAGCACTGGCCGGCCAAGACCGTGACCGAGGCCGATGACCACCTCTTCTGCCTGATCACGATGAACCACCACCCACTCCACCTCAACGACGTCTACGCGAAGGGGTCGCAGCAGGGCCGCAACGTCGTCGTCGGTCCGCTCGTCTACTCGCTGGCGCTCGGGATGTCGGTCTCCGACGTCTCCGGCAAGGCGATCGCCAACCTCGCCACCGAAGACCTCAGCCATCCCAACCCGGTCTTCCACGGCGACACGCTCTTCTGCGAGACCGAGGTGCTCGACGTCAAGCCCTCCTCTTCCAAACCCGACCGTGGCGTCGTCAAAGTCCACACCCGGGTGCTCAACCAGGACGGCGTCCTGGTTGCGGAGTTCAAACGGCTGGTGCTGGTGCCACGGCGCGAGCCGGGTGACGCCTAGCTGGTCGAGAGGTTCCCAGGCAGGGCTGACGCTAGGTAGGGTTCCGCTGGTGCCCTCCAGCGCTGGATCCACGCCAGCCCCGGCGATCGTCCTTGGCGGCGTCGGCGCGGCGCTCTCGATAACGCGCAGTCTCGGTCGCGAGGGAGTTCCGGTGTACGTGTTGGGCGACGGGAGCACGTCTCTTGCCGGCGCGTCGCGATACTGCACCGAGTTCGTCGACCTCGGCTCGGGCGACGGTGTCGGCGAGCGTTGGCTGGATTGGCTGCGCGGGGCCCCAGGCGGCGCGGTCGTGCTTGCCTGCGGCGACGACGGGCTCGACCTCGTCGCTGCCCACAGCGACGAGCTCCGCGGCTGGGGTCTGCACCCGCTCGAGACCGCAGGCGAGGCGTCGCTGGCGATGCTCGACAAGGAGAAGACGTACTCCATCGCTCGTGAGGCCGATGTCCCGGCGCCATCGATCTGGCGGGTATCGGACCTCTCGGATCTCGACGCGATCTCGGACGACCTCGAGTACCCATGTGCGCTCAAGCCGCTCCACTCGCACCTCTTCTCGAAGCACTTCAGCTTCAAGGTCTTCGTCGCGGAATCTCACGACGAGCTTCGCGCGGCGTTGACCCGTACGCGTGAGCACGGTCTCGAGATGCTCGTCACCGAGATCATCCCAGGTGAGGACGATCGCGTGTGGGGTTTCAGTACCTTCATCGACGACGCTGGCGAGCCGCTGTTCGAAGTGACCAAGCAGAAGCTCCGCTCTTACCCGATCCATTTCGGCGTCGGCACCTACCACCTGATCCGCTGGGACCCGGAGGTCGCGGAGATGGGAATGCGCTTTCTGCGTGGCGCTGGCCTGCGGGGCATGGCAAACGTCGAGTTCAAGCGCGACGCGCGCGACGAGAGTCTCAAGCTGATCGAGTGCAACCATCGCTTCATGGCCTCGAACGAGACGCTTCGCCGGGCGGGGGTCAACGTCCCGCTCGTCGCCTATCGGCGAGCGCTCGGGCAATCGGTCTCGGTCGGCCCATGGCGATCGGGCGTCCGCCTCTGGATGCCCGCGCTCGACGTCAGGTCGGGTCGCGACCTGCGTGCGGAGGGCGATCTGAGCTGGCCTCGCTGGGTTGCGAGCCTGATCCGCTATCCGCTCTACATGCACGTCTTCTCGTTCGGCGACCTGCGCCCAAGCGTTGTCAACATGGTTCGCAGAGCTCGCAACCGGGGAATGGCGCTCATACGCGGTCTGCGCCGCCGCCGGCACTGAGCCGAAATCCAGAGATAGGCACTCGCCGATGGAACCGAAGCTGAGTTCGCGCATGTTCGACGATCCCGGGGAGCTCGAGCCCTTTTTGAGTGCCTGGGACGAACTCGCGGTCGACGAGTCCCAGCCGTTTGCGGCTCCGGCATGGGCGATGGCGTGGTGGAGTCATCTTCGCCCCAGACGCGCAGAGCTGCGAACGGTGCTGGTGTGGCAAGGAGACTCCCTCGTGGGTGTCGTCCCACTGTTCACCTCCGGACGACGCTATCTCCCCTTGGGCGAGGGCCTGCCGGCCACCGAGCCGTTGGCCAGGCAGAGTTTCGAGCGGGGGGTGGCGGAGCAGGCAGCGATGCGGCTCGCGGAAGCCGAGCCGGCGCCGACGGCGATCGGGCTGGATCTGCGCAACAGCTCACCCAGCTGGGCTGCGCTGTTGTGTGAATCGTGGCCGGCGGGGCGCCGGCTTCGGCCGTGGGTCACCGCCGAAGCCCCCGTACCACGCATCGATCTCGATGCCGGCTTCGATGCCTGGGTGAGTTCGAGGAGCACCAAGTTCCGCCGTGAGATGCGCCAAAAGCAGCGCGCGATCGAGAAGGCTGGCGGCTCGTTCAGGTATGCAACCAGCGAAACCCTGGAGGACGACGTCGGCGCCTTCCTGCAGCTGCACCGTCGCCGTCGCTCCGGCCAGGGGGGGACGAGTCTTACCGGTGACGACGTCGGGAGGATGCTGATCGCAGCTGGCTCTGCGCTGCTCGAGTCCGGACGTTTCAGGTTGCTTTGCCTGGAGCTGGAGGGAAAGCCCATTGCCGCACGGGTGCTGCTGGCGACGGAGCGCGAGGTCTGCATGTGGAACAGCGGCTTCGACGAGGACTTCTCGAAGTTGTCGCCCTCGATGCAGAGCCTCCTGCATGCCCTGGGCGATGCCGCTTCTGGACGGGACGAGCTTGGCATCAGCCTCGGTCCCGGCGGCCAGAGCTACAAGAACCGGCTGTCGACCGGCGAGGACACCCTGGCTTCCTACGTTCTCCTGCCGTCCGGCATCGGGTACCCGCTGGCCAGGCTTCGGTTGGCCAGGGAGCAGTGGCGGCATGCGCTCGTCGAGCGACTTTCTCCCACCGCCAAACGCCGGCTACGCCGACTGCTTCGTCGCTCGAGCTGAACGAGGGCTTCGGTTGGCCAGCTCCTGCAGCCGATCGACTGCTTCAAGGATGAGAGGGGTCACGGCCTCCGGCCGATAGCGCTCGGCGATCGTGCGGCACTCGGTCTCCTCGGCCTGGCTGTAGGGGCGATCGAGCACCCTGGAGAGAGCGGTGGCCAGGGAGTCGGGCGACGACTCGGTGAGATGACTGTACGACGCGTCTCCGATGATTTCCCGAGGGCCGAGGTCGCAATCCACCGAGACGACCGGCGTCCCTGCCGCCAGGCTCTCGATGATGACGTTGCCGAAGGACTCGTACAACGAGGTGACGACCAGTACCCGATGACGTGAGTAGACCTTCCACGGTTCCCCGGTGAACGGCTGAATACGCGCGGGGATGTCGTAGTTCCCCGCGCCTATGGCACGTTCGATCTCGGGCTGAAGCACTCCCGCCCCCAGCAGCGTCAGCGGCGCGGGCACAGCCGCCGCGCTTTCCACGGCCAGCATGGGATTCTTGACCGGAACCAGCCTGCCCACGAACAGGATGCCCTCGCGCTGAGGCGAGGACTCGATGAAGGCGTCGGATTCGGCGATATTCGGGATCAGCATCCACGGCTTGGCCGAGCGAAAGCCGAACTCACGGTACGAATCGATCATCCCCTGATTGGGAGCGGAGGCCAGGGTGGCGCGATCGAACGCCCAGCGGTAGACGCCCATGGGCATTCTCGAGTCGGCTTGCAGGTGTGCCGGTACCTTGCCCGTGACGATCATCCACGGAATGCGCAGGCGTGCCAGAGCGCAGCAGAATCCCAGGAAGGGCTCAAAAGCCACGATGGCATCCAGCTCGCTCTCCAGCTTGCGCAACCTCCAGGCGATTGTCGCGAGGTCGGTGACTCGGGCCTTTGGCATGTGGACGATGCGTACGTCCGGCAGCTCGACGGCGGGATTGGTGTCCCAGATGGTGATCGCCGTAACGTCGTGGCCCTGCTCGGCGCAGAGGCGGGTCCAGATCGCCGCCTGGCGCTCGGCGCCGCCGCCCCCAAGCGATCCCGTCACGATTCCCAGGCGCATGGTCAGGCGGCGTCCGGGGTGGAAGGTTTCACGCGGAATCTGGCTGAGCTGCGCATCCGCAGCACCCGCTCCCCGATTCGTTCACGCTCCAGATCGGTGAGGATGCGCGTCCAGGCAAGCGGCAGGAAGCAGGCGATGACCACGATCACATAGGCGATCCGGGTGGGGGCGTTGGGCAAGAGTGCTCCGATTCCGATCACGGCGACTCCCAGGGCGACCATGCGCCCCATCTCGAAGAGGACATCGGCTTTGATCAACCGCAGCCGGTTGGTGAAGAAGTAGAGAGCAGTGGTGTCCACCAGGACCCTGCAGCAAAAGGCGATGGCGGCACCGGTTATCCCGTAGGCATTCAGAAGCAGCCAGAGGAGGCCGACGTACAGCGGGAACTCGACCCCGGCGACCTTCGCGATGACGTCCGGCCTGGTGCTTTGGATCAACGCGAAGGCGACGAAGGCGACGCCGTTGACGAGGATTCCCATCGCGATCAGCTGCAGGACGGGCCCTCCGTTCTCGGCGAATTCCGTGTTGATCCAGACGTGAAGGATCTCGTAGGAGAGGACCGACGCGATCAGGGCAAGTGGAAAGAGGCCGACGAAAGTCGCTCGCACGCCGCGGCTGAACAGAAGTTCCGTCCGCTTTGGATCCTGGCGAACGTTGGCGGCGAATCCGGGAAAGAGGACGTTGGCGAATGCGGAGGAGACCATCAGCATCTGCTTCGAGCCTTCGTAGGGCGTGGCGTAGAACGCGACTGCCTTCGCGGACGCCACCGTGCCGATTATCAGGCGGTCGGCGCTGGCGATCATGCCGGAGAGGATGGCCGCCACGGTGACCCAGCCTCCGTAGCGGAGCAGCGGCCCTATCAGGAGCCGATCGAAGCTCACCTTGGTGCGCAGGAGCGGATCGACCCGCAGGCACAGGGTCATGAAAACCCCAGTGGCGATGACGCGGCTCGCGCAGACGGCGGAGACGACCAGGGGCAGGCTGGTCGTGGCAAGTGCGATGACCACCGGCCCGAAGTAGGAGAGAAGAGCCAGCGGCACGGCGGCTCCGTTGGTCAGGTCGAAGCGCTGATGCGCTTCGAGATTGCCGCGCAGAGCGGTGCTGACGAGTACGAACGGGACGGTGCAGCCGAGCAGGATGAAGGTGACGTGCGCTTCGTCGACGAGACCGTCTTCGATGGAGAAGATGCTGCTGGTCAGCGGTCCGGAGACGGCGGCGATGATGGCCCCGCTGACGACCCCGATCCCCGCGAGCAGAGCGACAGCCGTCCAGAAGAGGTTTGGCGTTTCGCGCTCGGCACCCCGCCCGAGACGTTCGGCGGTGAGTTTGGTCAATGCCCGTCCGAGCCCCAGATCGAGCAGGCTCGCGTAGCCGATCACGACCCAGGTGAGAGTGAGGATCCCGAACCGCGCGGTTCCGAGGCGGTCGACGAGAATCGGCACCGCGAGCAGCGCGACGACGGCGATGAAGGCCTGCGCCCCGATGGTTATCGCGGTGTTCTTGACGATCAGGAAGCCGCTGGCGAGGCGAGCGCGCATCGCGCTTCCAGGATCGCGGGCCTCGTTCATGGCGTGGGCGGGGAGGTGAGCTTGCGAAGCGCCCTGCTCGGGCGCAGGAGGCAGAGCAGGTAGTCGAGTGCTTCACGCGGGGAGGACCGGTCCCGGATCTGGTGTGCGAGCAGTTGCCGGGGCAGGTAGGCGGCGGCCAGCAGAACGTAGAGAAGGGCCCCGTGCCACGGGCGCCCGTAGCGCTTGGCAAAGCGGCGACCGCTGAGCCTGTGGACTCCGGAGAGCGCCGGGGCGAGCGATGCGGCCACCTCCTCCTCGGAGCTCTTTCCTCCGATGTGATCGATCACGAAGCCCTCGTCCAGCTCCACATGTCCGCCGGCATAGCGGTGGCGCATGGCGAGGTCGGCGTCCTCGAAGTACATGAAGAAGGCGGGCGAGAAGCCACCGATCCGATCGAAGGCGGTGCGCTCGATCATCAGGGCCGCGCCGGAGACCCAAGCGGGCCCGCTCGCGCACCGCCCATAGGCGCGCGACCACCGGCCGAGGACCAGCTCTTCGGCCTCCGAGCGCAAGCGGGGAGCCTCGGCGAAGCCAAGCGGCCGGTGGGGCGAGAGGGCGTAGCCGCCGACGAGCGCGCCTTCGAGGCCCTGGCCGTCGAGCGCGCGGTCTGGCAGGGAGCGAATCTGGACGTCGGGATTGGTGAACAGGAGAACCGGCGCGCTCGTCGCTTCGGCCCCCGCGTTGCAGGCCGCCCCATATCCGACGTTTGGCAGAGAGACGAGATGCTCGACTCGCGTGGCCGCCTGCTCTTCGGTCAGCTTCCTCTGGGCAGGAGAGGAGCCGCTGTCGACTATGCACAGCTCCAGCTGCTCGCGGCCCGCGATGGCCTCCAGGGACGAGATCCAGTCAGGGAGGACGTGCGCGCTGTTGTGGGTCACCGCGATGACGGCGAGCTCCGGCCTGGGGTCGGAGGTGCTCATGTCGGCGGGGTCGGCGATTCCCTACGTCCGGCTCCCGCGACCGTGAGCACGGCGGCGAAGCCGAGAACAGCGCCATACATAACCGCGCTGTGTCCGTACTCGAGCAGCGGCAGAGTGGGGCGGGCGATGAGGACCATGAGCAGGATCGCGGCGACCATCATCCCGGTTAGGGTCCTGGCGGAAACCCCGCGCCAGATCCCAAGGCCGAGCAGGGTGAGCTGGATGACGGCCCCCAGGTAGCCGAGCACCAGCAAGGTGTTCGGCAGGCCCAGATCCACGTCATAGCCCAGTTCGAGGGTGTTGGTCGAGAACCCCTGGCCGAGTGGCGTCCACTCCTGGGCCGTCGATTCGATCAGTTCGACGCGATAGGCACCGGTCCCGGTGCCGGTCTGCAGATCGGTGTATACGCTCGCGGCGCGATCGCCCGCCGGTGAGCTGGCGATGGCGAGCAGGGCGAGTCCAGAGACGACGACCAAGACGAGGCGTCCACCCACGCGCAGCTGGCTCATCTTCCAGATCAGGAGCAGAGCGACCCCGAAGAGAACGGCGATGTACTGGGCCCGCGACCCTTGGAGTGCGACGGTGAGCGCACCTAGGGATACCAGCGAGATGGACAAGGCACCGGGTCGCATGAGCGAGTAGGCGACGGCGATTAGAAAGAGGGCGAGGAAGGAGTTCTGCCCCTCGGTGTACAACCGGCTGCCGTCGCCCAGCAGGCCATCGTTCGTCATGCCGGTGCTGACCCATTCGCGACACGGCCCGCAGCCCGCCGCTCCGGCGTCGTACGCAAGCGCCCAGGCGGCGACTATGGCCACCACCAGGGGGAGTGCTCGGCGCAAACCCGCGAGCGCATCCTCATGCGAGAGCCAGAGAATGGTCCCCAGCGCGCAGAGGGGGAGGATGAAGAACGGAGTCGCCAGCGCCGGGACTTCCTTCGGATTGGATGCGAGCGCCACCATGCCGACGTAGGCGAGGAGAACGACGAGGCCAATTGAGAGCGCGTTGACCGGGACCGGCCATCTGGGCTTGTGCGACAGCACCCGCGCCGAGTAGGTGACGAGGATCGTGCCCATGCTGAGGAGGAAGAGCAGGGCATAGACTTTGACGTTGTCGGTGACGAAATCGTTGGCCCCGACAAAGGGAAGCAGCCCGCATGCTCCCAGCAGGCTGACGACGATCAGCCCCTCCATGCCAAGCGCGGCGGTGAGCAGCAGAACCCCGACCACCGCGATCGCGACGAGCGGTGCTTTGATCATCAGCGCCGAGAGGAGCAGCGCGATGCAGCCGACCGCACCGAGGACGACGTAGCTCGGTGCCAAAGGGAGTCGGAACCCGTCCACCTCAGGTGGGGATGTTGGCGCGACCGGCGGCGTACGGCATGTAGTAGCCGCCCGTTTTGGGTGGGGTGTCGTTTGCCACCGTGCCGAAGGGCAATGCCTGGAGATGTGCCAGCAGATCGCGAAGGTTTTGCGCGAGGTCCTGCTTTGCGTAGCCGACACGCGCCACGATGAGCACTCCGCTGGCCTGTCTCATCAGGGGTATGGCGTCCGCCACGATGGTGGGAGGGGTGTCGATCACGACGAGGTCGTAGCGCTCGCGAGCTTCCTCAAGCAGCTCCGTCATCGCGGGCGACTCCATCAGCTCGGCGGGATTCGGGGGGGCCGGGCCCGCGAACAGCACGTCGAGGTCGGAGCTCGAGTATGGGCCGGTATCCATCGCGACCGCGGCAGACTCCAAGGAGTCATCGCCGGCGAGGACGAGGCTGAGCCCGGACTCCGGCGTTTTTCCCAGCCGGGGGGCCAGGCTCGGCTGCCGCATGTCTCCCTCGATCAGGAGGACTTTCTTTCCCGCGCGGGCCTCGGTCACCGAGAGACCCCAGGAAACCGTCGTCTTGCCTTCTTTCGCGGTAGCCGACGTGACCAGGAGCGTTTCGATCTGCCGCCCCACGTTGAAATAACGCAGGTTCGCGTGCAGCATCCTGAACGCCTCTGCGCCGGGGGGGCCCAGGCCTATCGGGTCGAGCTCGTGGGGCTGTTGGACGTCGTCGCTGTGCGGGAGGCTGGTCAGGATCGGCAGCCCATAGGCTTCCTCGACTTCGGATTCGTCCTTGAGCCGGGTATCGAACTGCTCGATCAGCAAGACGAGGGCCAGTCCAAGCAGGCCGCCGAGGAAAAGTCCGAGGATCGCATTGCGCAGCGGCTTCGGCGAGACGGGGCTGTCGTTTGGCGTAGCCCTCTGGACGATCTCGGCATTGCCCGTCTGCAGTGAGGCGAGCAGCTCGAGCTCTTCGGCTTGGCGGGTGAGGCGTTCTCCCTGCAGGCCCTCGGTCTCCGCGGGCGAGAGCTGATTCAGCTCCGCTTCGATCCGGGTTTTCCCGGCGAGAATCGCACGGCGATCGGCTTCGCGTCTCTGTTTTATGAACTCCAGGGCGAAGGCGTTGGCGATTCGCGCGGCCACATCGGGGTCCTCTGCCTTTGCGGTGACGCTGGCGATGTCGGACTCGCCCTCGAGCGAGACGCTGACCGCGTCCTCGACTGCGTCGGGGGTAACTCCCGGCAGGTCGAGTCGTAACGCCGTGCGGGCCGCGATTTCACCCTTGGAGACGAGTTTGAGATTGGTTTCGGCCGCTCGGGTCGGATCGTCGGAGGAGGGTGAGAAGGACGACCCTTCCGACTGATCCAGTTCCACGTTGCGGAAGAGGAGCGACGCGGTCGCCTCGTATTCCTCCGGCTGCTGAAGCGACCAGAGCAGTGCCGCGGCCGGGACCACGGCGAGGCAGACGAGCAGGATCGGAAGCCGGCGGCGGAGCGCTCGCGTAAAGGAGCGAAGCGCAGCGCCGGTTCCTTCGACCTGGGTCGAGGGGGGAGCGGGATGGGGGACGGGCGGGCGCCCGGCCAGGTCGCCGTTGCGCCCCGGATTCTCAGGGGAAGACCCTCCGCTTGGGGGAGTGCTCATCTGCGTGCTCCGGGAGCCATGTGGGGGCCTATCGACGCGGAAGTCATTCAGGTTTAGCCTCGACCCGGAGATTGCTGGCAAAGCCGGGGCTTGCCGGCGCCTCGCCCTGGATGAACGAGAGGTGCCAGTAGGCGAACTCGAGCAGACAATACAGCAGCCGCTTGTGGTCAATCCTGCCTCTTCGGTGCTCGTCGCTGACCTTGTCGACCACTCCCGGGTCGATCAGATCGGCAAGCCCGTCCGAGCTTCTGTAGAGCCTTTTCACCTCCTCCCCCAGAGCGCTGCGCAGCCACTCGTCGTAGGGGGTTGCAAAGGGGTGCTTTCGGCGTTGCAGGGCGGCGTCGGGAACCAGCTCCGAGATCGCCCTGCGATAGAGCCACTTGCGTTTCAGGCCGCGCAGGCGCAGCCGGGCGGGGATCCGCTCGACGAAGGCCATCAGCTCGACGTCGAGGAACGGCACTCGCTGCTCGAGGCTGGCTGCCATCGAGGTCTTGTCGCCGTAGAGCAGGAGGCAATCGGGCAGGAACATCCGCGTGTCGAGATAGAGCGCCTGCTCCAGGGGATCCTTCCGAGGGGCGAGATCTTGCAGCAGGGCCGCAGCCAGTTCCCGACGCTCCTCGGCGGCCTCCGCAGCGGGCCCATGGGTGAGCAGGGATCGAGTGGTGGAGTCCGAGATCTCGAAGACCCGCAGCAGTCGGTCGAGACCGGCCGGGGCGTCCAGCAGGCGCGCAGCGCGCTTGATTCGCTCGTTGCGGGGGAGTGCCTCGGCGAGGCCCATGACGGGGCGGGCCAGCGATCTCGGCATGAGACGGGTGAGGGGGAGGGCGGCAGCCGCCTGATGGCGCTCGTAGCCGCCGAAAGGCTCGTCCGCACCTTGACCGGAGAGTACGACCTTCACGTGCTGGGCCGCGAAGCGGCTGAGCTGGAGCGCCGCCGGCGCCGACGCCGAGCCGATCGGCTCCTCGAGACGCCGCACGCAGGCCGCCACTTCGCCTGGAAAGTCGAGCTCTTCCATCGCCGTCGAGTGGTGACGGGTGCCTATCGCGGACGCCGTCTGGGCTGCCGCCTCGCGCTCGTCGAGCTCCTGGTCGTGGCCTGGGAAGCCGATCGTGAAGGTGAGTGGGTGCTCGCTGACCTTCCTCCTCATCGCGGCGGCGATGGCGGCCGAATCCACCCCGCCGCTGAGGAAGGCCCCGTAGGGCACGTCGGACATCATCTGGCGCTCGACGGCGGCCTCGAAGCGGGCACCGAGCTCCTCGGCAAGTTCCCCCACATCCGGGCTCTCGAACGGCTCGCCCGGAGGCTCGCGGTAGGAGACGACGCGAGTCCCGGAGCTCTCGGCGACGAGCAGAGAGGCCGGCGGCAGCTTCGAGATTCCCTTGAAGATCGTCCTTGGTGCCGGCGTGAAACGCCAGGCGAGGTAGTGCTCGAGTGCGATGCGGTCGATCTCGGCAGAGATCAGGCCGCCCGCCAGGAAGGCGCCGATCTCGGAGGCGACGGCGGTTCGTCCGCCCGAGCGAAGCCAGTAGAGCGGCTTCACCCCGAACGGGTCTCGCGCCGCCAGAAGGCGCTCGCGGCGCGCATCCCACAAGGCGAAGGCGAACATCCCGTTGAGGCGGCGGACGCAGTCGGGACCCCACTCCTCGTAGGCGTGGACTATCACCTCCGAATCCGATCGCGTGGCGAAGCGGTGGCCTGCGGCCTCCAGCTCGCGGCGCAGGTCGAGGTGGTTGTAGATCTCTCCGTTCACGACCGCACTGCAGGATCCGTCCTCTGAGTGCATGGGCTGGTGCCCGCCGGCGACGTCGATAATCGCCAGACGCGTATGGATCAGCGTCGTCGGGCCGATCCGCTCGACCGACTCGCCGTCGGGTCCACGGTGGCGGAGTGCGGAAACCATCGCTGCGGCGCTGGATTCGGGCAGGGGCTCCCGAGCGTCCACGATGGCAGCGATTCCGCACATTCCTGCCCTAATCTAGTGGCGCTTTGAACGGAAGGAGATCAAGGTCGCGCCTGCGTGCGGGTCGGAGCCGCGGCGTGGACGGCGGCGGCCCGTTGAAGATTCGGGTTGCCCAGGTCGGTCCCGACCCCGCTTCGCCGGGCGGGATGCCCGCGGTGATCGGCGCGCTGCTCCAGTCGCCGCTTGCGGACAGGTTCAAGCTCGAGGCGATACCCACCTACCGTGACTCGCGCCCGGTTCGCCGGCTGCTGCTGTTCACGGTCTCGGTCCTGGCCCTCACCCGCTGGTGCGCCCGGCCGGGTCTCCGCATCGTCCACGTCCACATGGCGGCTCGGGGCAGCATGTACCGCAAGGCCTTCGTCGTGGGCGTCGCCAAGGCGATGCGGCGACCGGCCATCCTCCAGATCCACGCCGGGCCGGGCGATCTCGAGGAGTTCATAGATCGGCTCGGTCCTCTGCGGCGTCGCATCCTGCGAACCACGCTCGAGATGTCCGACTTCGTCCTCAGCGTCTCGACCAGTGGGGCAGAGGTTTTGAACCGATTGAGCGACGCCGAGATCGAGGTGGTGCCGAACCCGCCACCGCAGATCGCTCGCCGCGAGTCGCCGATCGAGCCCGAGGCAAATGGGCGAGAGGTCTCGGTGCTCTATCTGGGTGGCTTCGCGGATCCGGCCAAGGGAGGGGCGGTGCTGCTCGACGCCCTTCCGTCTTTGCTTGCAGGCAGAGCCGATGTCCGGGTGGTGCTCGCGGGGCCCGGTGAGGGTCCAGGGTCTCTCCCAGAGCGTGTGCTCTGGGACGGATTCCTGGCCGAGTCGGAGAAGAACCGGGCGCTTGAGGAGGCGGACCTGTTCGTGATGCCGTCTCTTTCCGAGGGGATGCCGATCGCCCTCCTGGAGGCAATGGCCTATGGGCTCCCGATCGTCGCGAGCCGTGTCGGCGCGGTGCCGGAGATCCTCACCGACGGTCTTGATGCGGCCCTGGTGGATCCTGGAGACGCGGAGCAGTTGGCGGAGGCTCTGGCGCATCTCCTCGCAGCACCTGCACGCCGGGAAGCGCTCGGGAAGGCAGCGGAGGAACGTGCGCGCCGCCTGGCCGACAACGATGTGTACGGGCAGCTCGGCCGGATCTACCTGGACGCCGTGCGGTGAACAGCACCAGGCCCAGGGTCGTGGTCCTCTGTTACCACGCGTTGAGCGACTCGTGGCCCGACGAGACGGCGGTCACTCCCGCGCGCTTCGCCGAGCAGGTCGAGGCCTTCCTCCGTCGCGGGTACCTTGGCTCGACCTTCACCGACGCCCTCACCGCTCCCGCGGCGCCGCGGACGTTGGTGGTCACTTTCGACGACGCCGCGGAGTCTGTACACCGGCTGGCGGCGCCGTTGCTCGAGGAGCTCGGCTTACCGGCGACCGTGTTCGTCCCCACCGACTATCCGGCTTCCGGCGAACCGATGTCATGGGACGGCCTGGACCGCTGGGTTGGCGGACCGCACGAGCGAGAGCTCGAGTGCATGGGGTGGGATCGCCTTGGCGATCTCGCCGCCCGCGGCTGGGAGATCGGCTCGCATACCCGCAGCCATCCGCTGCTGTCGAGGCTGGGCGACGCCGATCTCGAGCGCGAGCTCCTCGGCTCAAAACAAGACTGCGAGCAGCACCTGGGAGGCCACTGCACGTCGCTGGCTTACCCCTACGGTGTCGCGGACGCCCGGGTGGCCCATGCGGCCAGGGCGGCGGGATACCTGGCCGCGGCGACCGTGCCCGTGTCGCCGACCCCACCGTTGCCGATGCTGTGGCCGCGTGTGGGGGCCTACCGGGGCGACAGCGCGCGGCGTTTGATGCTGCGGGCACGGCGGCGGGCTTTCGGCGCCAGCGCTATGCGCCTTTGACGGCCTCGAGGCTCGTTCCGGCAACAAAGCCGTCGTGGTAGACGACTCCGGTCGGGATCTCCTCAGCCTTGTATAGGCCCTGCTTGACGTAGTTCTCTACCGCGTCTCCTGGGGCTCCGGACATCGTTTTGACGTGGAGCTTTGGCAGCACGTGCTCCCCGTCGTACCAGAGCTCGATGAAGCCGACGTCGGGATCCGGAGACCACTTGACGTGGTAGATGAATTCGTGCCAAACCCCCTTCGTCAGGCGGGTGGACCAGCGGGCGCCGTTGCGGTGCAGCTCGATCTTGTCCCCCCAGACCATAAAGGCGGTCCAGTCGTTGCTCTCATCGACCGCTCGCCACTGGGTGAAGGTGACGAACGAGTCCTCGTAGCGGGTGGGGAAGTCGGGGTCGAAGTAGGTGAACCAGCGGTAGTACCGCTCTGCGTCCTCGTCCTCCCCGAGTCTGACGAAGAGCTCTGCTCGTGGAGCGGTATCGCCGATGTTGTCGCCGGGCCTGACTTCGAAGCGAGCTGCGTAGTTTCCCTGGCGCTTGGGGTCCTGGGCGATCGTGATTCGATCGGAGGCGACTTGCTGCGCCCCGTCCCACTGCGAGACGTCGCCCGTCTCGAAATCTCCCCGCCACAGAGCCGACCCTCCCCTGTCGATCAGGACACCCAGCCCCAAGCCGACGCAGAGGAGCATCGGTATCGCAGCGATCAGCAGTGGGCGCCGCATCCCGCTTTCAAGTGTAGGCACAGGGTCCTACAGGGCAGTGCTATGCGCCCTGGACGGCCTCGAGCGTCGGTCCGGCGACGAAGCCGTCGTGGTAGACGACTCCGGTTGGGATCTCGTCCGCCTTGTAGAGGCCCTGCTTGACGTAGTTCTGGACGGCGTCGCCGGGCGATCCGGCCATGGTGTCGACATTGAGGGGGGCCAGCACGTGCTCCCCGTCGTACCAGAGCTCGATGAAGCCGACGTCGGGATCCGGAGACCACTTGACGTGGTAGATGAATTCGTGCCAAACGCCCTTGGTCAGCGGAGTCGACCAGCGGGTGCCGTCGCGGCGCAGCTCGATCTCGTCTCCCCAGACCATGAAGGAGGTGTAGGCGTCGCTCTCGTCCTCGGCTCGCCACTGCGTGAAGGTGACGAACTCATCCTCGTACTCGGTGGGGAAGTTGGGGTCGAAGTAGGTGAACCAGCGGTAGTACCGCTCTTCGCCCTCTTCCTCGTCCAGGAATGAGGCAAGCTCTGCTCGTGGAGCGGTATCGCCGATGTTGTCGCCGGGCCTGACTTCGAAGCGAGCTGCGTAGTTTCCCTGGCGCTTGGGGTCCTGGGCGATCGTTATCCGATCTGAAGCGACTTGCTGCACCATGTCCCATTGCGAGATGTCTCCGGTCTCGAAATCGCCGTGCCAGAGATCCGTGGCGGGTGGGAGGGGGACCGGGGTCCGTGGTGCTTTCTTCAGGGGTTTGTTCGCCGAGATGCCGATGGAAGCTTGCTTGTTGCGCCTCGACCTCTCAACCCGGCGATTTCTCACGAACACCGTCTCGCGACGGATCTGACGCGTCTCCCGAAAGCGGGCGGCGACGGCGATCTCATGACGCCCGGCCTTGAGCTGGATCCGGCCGTCCCTGCCGAAGCCCCAGGGCCAGGAGCGATCGCGACGACGCAGATCCCCGTCTACGTACAGGGCGACCTCACGGGCGCGTCGTGCGCCCTCGATGTGAAGACCGACCTTGGGGTCGTGCTCAGTCGCGGTCGACTGGATGACCTCCACGTCCAGCGGGGAAGCTTTGGCGGCCCCGGGCCCGATCAGGAGGAGGGCGGCTGCCGCGACGAGGAAGGCGAACAGCAACGGGGCTTTGACGGTCGAAACGCGCATTGGCCCGACCATCGGCAGCCGCTCGACGGTCTCCGAGCACCGTGCCGCGGCCCTAGAACAAACGTCCAGGCACGACTCGACGGCTGCACAAACTTTTCCAGCTGGGGCAGCAGCTGCGGTCGCTCAGGCGAGGCCCACCAGGGCCTCGCGTACGGCCTCAGCCAGCTGGCTGGAGCCAGCTGGCTGGGCCTCCCCCCGGCTCGGGGCGGCGGCGAGCACCTCCGCCAGCTCCTCGATGTCCTCTACCAGCACGATTCGCCCGGTCGCGGCGAGGGCCCGCCCGAGCTCGAGCTGGTGGTCGTCGACCGTCTCCCCGAAGCGGCTCAGTCGTGGGACGACGACGGGCAGGTGTCCGGCTCGCCTGGCGCAGAGGATCGTTCCCGTGCCCGCGTGGCTGACGACCTTCTCGGCGCGGCTCATGTGGTCGAGGATCTCGGGGAACGACATCCACGCCTGCGCCTCCTCCGCGTTCGCGGGTGGCCTCCCGGGGCCGTACTGGACCACGAGGCTCTCGCCGGGTATGTCTTCGAGCGCCCGCAGAAAGCGGTCGAAGCCATAGGTGGGGTGGCTTCCCACGGTCGCGAAGATCACAGCAGGTTCCCCGCGTAGCGGGTTCGCTTCCGCCGGTCGGCCTCCGGCCACTGCACGAAAAAGGCGTCGGCGAGCGGGTAGATGAGCCGACCGGTGAGCGACAGCCGGTCGGTGCGGGTCAGGCTCTCGACGTAGACCAGCCTGGCGCCGAAGAGCTTGCCGACCAGGAAGAAGGGGAAAGCGAGCGCTGCCCCGGTCGAGAGGATCGCATCGGGCCGTTCGCGACGGATGAGGCGCCAGGCGAGGGCAAAATTGGCGAGCAGCGCCCTGAGGCTGCGATTGGTCGGCCCGCGCCCGAGCACGACCTTCGCGTCCTCGAGCAGCTGGTCGGTGTCGGCGGCCTCAAGGGTGACCCAGGTCGTGTCCAGGTCTGACCAGGCGCTTTCCAGGCACAGCATCTGGAATAGGTGCCCCCCTGGCGAGCAGACCAGGAGGGCCTTGCGGGGCCGGGCCTCAGCCGTCTGCGTCATCGGCGATCGCCACGCTCAGGGGGCGGATCTCCAGCCCCCGCTCGCGAGCGGTTGTGACGATCTCGGCCAGGGCGGCCGCGGTTGGGGTCGCGTCGTCGCGTTCGGCGTAACGGGCCGAGTCGTGGAGGAGGACGATCGTTCCGCCGTCGAGGTCGCGCAGCACGACGCGGGCGATCTCCCCACCCGAGACCGACTCCCAGTCGAATCCCCAGCTGCTCCAGTAGGCGAGCTCGAGGCCGAGCTCGTCGCAGACGGTGGCAAGCGTGGTCGAGGAGCGCCCGAACGGCGGTCGGTACCAGCGCGGGCGCTCGCCCAAGATCTCCTCCATCGCCTCCAGCCCAGCGCTGAGCTCCGCACGCGCCTCGGTGGCCGTGAGGCGATCGTGGCGGCGGTGGGTCATCCCGTGCAGCGCCAGCTCATGTCCGCGCTCGCGGATCTCGCGCGCCAGAGCGGGCTGCTCACGCACCTCCGAGCCCAGGACGAAGAACGTCGCGCTGACATCCAGTGCCTCCAGCGCGTCGAGCACCGGCGGCGTGCCTCGGTCGTCAGGGCCGTCGTCGAAGGTGAGTGCCACGGTGTTCCCCGCAACCCGCTGCAGCCCCGGGATGCGCCCCCACCGATGCCTGCGAGAAAGGCTCAGGTCATAGAGAAGGTGGCGCAACGGGCGCGGGATCGATCGCCGCACGCGGCGGCGGTCAGGTAGGCGAACCGGGCTCACAGGGGTATTGCGCCGTGGCCCAGCGTTTCCGCCATCGCCGGCGCGGGGAACAGCTCCCCGAGCGGGGCAAACCATCCCGCGAGGCTGTTGGGACGCAGTATCGCTTTGCCGCGCGAGAGGTAGATCCGCCGCACCGCTGGCCGCACCTTCAGGGCGAAGCGCCGTGCATCGTCGCGGTAGTCGACGGGGATGCGGGGGATGGACAGCGGATCGACCCGCTCCTGGTAGGAGCGTGGCACGGTGAAGGCGCAGGAGTACCCGGCTGCGTCTGCCGCCGCCGCTACCCGAGCGTCCCAGTGGCCGAAGGGATAGGCAAGCATCGTGCAGCGATCCAGGCGCTCCTCTATCCGGCGCCTGGAGTCGAGCAGCTCCTGGCAGAGCTCCTCGTCGCTGAGTTTAGGCAGGCTGTTGTGCGCGATGCCGTGACTGCCGAACGCCATCCCAGCCTCCGCCATCGTTTCCACCTGGGCCCACGTGAGCGAGCGCATGACGTCGGGATACTGCCCCCGATCCTCGGCCACCTCGGGCCACTCGAAGGGAGCGCCGTTGTCGAGATGGGTGGGAAGGACGAAGAACATCGCCGAGAAGCCGTGCTCCTGCAGGATCGGCAGCGCGGTCGTGAAGTTGTCGGCGAAGCCGTCGTCGAAGGTCAGGAATGCGGTGCGACGGGAGGTCGCTTCTCCCTGCGCCATAGCCTGCAGGTCCGCTTCGGAGCCCGAATGCCAGCCCTTCCGGCGCAGGCAGTCGAGCTGCCTATCGAACTGCGAGGGGCTGACCGAGAGCCAGCGCGGCCCGCTCGGATGGATCGAGTGGTAGCAGAGAAACGCGGCGTCGCGCGAGCGGTTGCGAAGCAGTTGGCTCATCGGTACGACAGTATGCCGTGTGGGTCAGTAAGCGCCCCGTCCCGATATCACCGCCGGGAGGGTTGCAAAGAGGATCTCGATGTCGCGGGCGAGTGACCAGCCGGCGACGTACTGGTAGTCGAAGCGCACCATCTCCTGGAAGGGGCTCTGGGAGCGCCCGTAGATCTGCCAGGGGCCGGTGAGGCCCGGGCGCAGCTCGAGGCGGCGCAGGTGCCAGTGCTCTTCGAGCGCGTTCGTCTCGGGGAAGATCAGGGGGCGCGGCCCGACCAGGCTCATCTCGCCCTTCAGCACGTTGAACAGCTGCGGCAGCTCGTCGATGGAGAAGCGACGCATGAAGCGGCCGACGCGCGTGACGCGGGGGTCCTCCCGGATCTTGAACATGACGCCGTCGGAGGCTTCGTTGAGCGCCTCCATGTCCTTCTTGCGCCGTTCCGCGTCCACGTACATCGAGCGGAACTTGATCAGCTTGAACCCCGAGCCGTTGCGGCCGGCGCGTGGCTGGCGGAAGAAGACCGGCCCCCTCGACTCGAGCTTGATCGCGATCGCGATCGCCAGCAATAGCGGCGCGAGCAGGGTGAGGGCGATCACCGATGCGCCCAGGTCGAGGATCCGCTTGGCCGCCACCGACGTCGCCGAGAGGTGAGCGGCGCCGATCGAGAGCAGCGGCAGCCCGCCGACCTGGTCGAGCGCTCGCACGCCGTCGAGGAACTCGAAAAGGCGGGGAACGACGTCGATCGCGACTCCTGCGTCGCGGCAGGCGCGGATCGACTCCAGCAGCTGCTCGTGGCTGACCCGCGAGAAGGCGATGATGACGCGGTCGATCTGCTGGCTCTCGATGATCCGATCGAGGTCGCTGAACGTCCCAAGCCAGGGGAGATCGGGCGTGCCGATGTCGTGAACCTCGTCGTCGATGAGGCCGACCGGGACCAGGCCGAACTGGTCGTTGTTCTCCAGCTTCTTTGCGACCTGGCCGGCGACGACTCCCGAGCCGAGGATCAGGGTGCGCTGATGCAGGTCGGGGCTGCGGTGCAACCCGGCGCGGATGGTCGCACGGGAGAGCCCGGCGAACGCCGCGGTGCCGGCGACGGTGAGGAAGGTGAGCGGGACCTGGTGCGGCAGGTCCAGCAGAGAGGCGTAGCCGAACAGTGGCCAGGTGATCAGGAGCAGCGCGACGACGGCGCGGGGGAACTCCGAGACTGCCGAGACCCACGACATCAGCTGGTCGGTGCGGTAGAGGCCGATGCTGAACGCCGCCAGCGGCCAGATCGCACCGCTGAAGGCGATGAAGGCGATCGCGGTGCCGGTGCCGGCTGAGCCGGCCAGGACGATCGCGATCGCGGCGCTGGCGAGCCCGGCGAGGGCATCGCCCGCGAACAGCATGCGCGCCAGGACCTCGCCGCGGCGCTGAGCCCTGCTGGCTACCGCCTGCACCGATCCCTTGCTCGTCAGCGCGACGGCTTGGTCGCGCTGGGATTGGGTGGCGGTAGTGGTCTCCATGTTGCTGGCTGCTGGGCTTAGATCAAAAATCTCGCGTATTGCTCAAATTTCGCTTGGCCGGCATAGAAAATAGAGCCGTACGCCGCAAAACTCCATGACGCTTGAGATTTCGGCCTTCGTTCCTCCTCTAATGAGGTCGGCAACGACGCTTGCACGGGGAGGGGAGCCCGTGGGCCTCAACGGATATTCGATCTCTCTTTAGAACCCGAGCGAAGAGCGTCCGCTGCGGTGAGGATCGGCAGAGCCGAGCCCGTGAACCCTATAACGGTCGGGCGGCGGCTCAGTCAGTCATAACCCTGCCCGCTAGTGCGCCTCGTCCGAGGCGTGAGCCGGAGGGCGCGACTCCTCCGCCAGCGAGGTGATCTCAAGCAGCCCGTGGGCGGCCGCTTCGAGGACCTCGGTCGCCTCCTCTGCCGAACGCGCGTAGAGCTCGACCAGCATGTGGACGACGATCCGCTCCTCGTCGTGCTTGTGGAAGCGGACGTGGGCGAAGAACTCGCGCACGCCGGCCTCGCCGAAGGCGCCGTAGGCGAGCAGCTCGGCCGCTTCGGGGCCGGCGCAGCTCTCGACCCGGTCCTGGTCGACCGTGACCGTGCAGGAGGCGACCCATGGGGTGCCGGCGACCATCCGCTCCCAGCGGTCCTCGATCGGGACGACGCGGTCGTCCTGGAAGGTCAGGTGGGGCTGGTCGTGCATGCAGTTGAGGCACTGCACAACCGACTCCTGCACCTCGTCGATCCCTTCGGCGAGCATCCCCGTCTCGGGGTCGACGCGGCGGATCGCGTCGTAGTGGATCTGGATCTCGAGGTTCTCGGACCAGCAGCGGTAGCAGCGCAGCCAGGCCGAGCGATCTCCGTTCAGCTCGTTCATCGCCCGTCCATTGTCGCGCACCGGCCTCCGCATCGCAGTCGCGACGCGCGCGTCACGGATTTGCCATGGCCGTGTCACTCATTCGTTCGATTCGACGCGCCACACGCGCGTCGCAACCCGCCAGAGTCGAGCAATGCCAAGCCCCCCAGCCGAGGCACAGCGCCGCGCCAACTCACTCCATCACGTTTTCCATGCCATGGATGGAGAACGTGATGGGATTTCTGGCCCAACGGGGATCGAGGCGACGCGAGTGATTCGCGAGCTGGCGGATACCCAGCATGGCGCGGTCGCCCGCCGCCAGCTGTTGGCCGCGGGCCTAGGTAAGGGTCTCGTGCAGGAAAGGGTGCGCAGCGGGCTGCTGGCGCCCGTGCACCGTGGCGTCTATGCCGTCGGCCATCGCAGGACCGATCTCCGTCACCGCTGGATGGCGGCGGTGCTTGCTTGTGGCCGCGACGCCGTGCTCTCACATGCCAGCGCGGCTCATCTCTGGGGTCTGCGGCGCTCGGGTGGGACGATCGAGGTGACGCGCCTCTCGGGCGGCACCCGTCGCGCTGGGATCAGGGTGATGCAGGCGGCGTCGGTGCCGCGCAGGGACCGGACGTTGGAGTTGGGGATTCCGGTGACGACGATCGAGCGGACACTGCTCGACTGCGCGGCCGATCACGAGTGGAGCCAGCTCGAACGGATGGTTGTTGCCGCCGATCGCAGCGGCCGCCTCAGATGGGGTGAGTTGCGGCGAGTGATGCATGAGGGCAGCGGGCGTGCTGGCGTTTGTCGACTGCGCCAGGTGGCGGAGGCGGTCGATCCGGGTGCTGTCGAGGTTCGCTCAGGAGTCGAGGTGGATTTCCTCGCTCTCTGTCGTGATGCGGGTTTGCCGACGCCTGCCGTCAACGTGCTGGTGGCGGGCGCCCTGGTGGACTTCCTCTGGACGTCCCAGCGGGTGATCGTCGAAGTCGACAGCTACCTCTTCCACGGCGATCGCTCTGCTTTCGAGCGCGATCACCGTTCGACTCTCGCCCTGACTGCCGCCGGTTACGAGGTCCACCGGATCACGGAACGGATGCTCGCTCTCGACCCGGAGCCGTTCCTAGATCTTGTCCAGCGCTCGATACACCGCGGGGCCCGCTCCGACGGTATGTGACCGGGGAAATCTCATCACGTTTTCCACGCATGGGATGGAAAACGTGATGAAGGTCAGGCGGTGGCGGTCGTCGCGGCGCGCGCGTTCACGAGCTCGACGATCTCACCCATGATCCGGTTGATGTCGAAATCCTTGGGCGTGTAGACGCCGGCGACACCGGCCTCGCGCAGGCGCTCGGCGTCGGCGACGGGGATGATTCCGCCGACGACGACAGGGACGTCGACTCCCTCGTCACGGAGCCGCCGCACCACCTCGGGGACCAGCTCCAGATGGGAGCCGGAGAGGATCGAGAGGCCGACCACGTCGACGTCCTCCTGCAATGCGGACTCGGCGATCTCCTCGGGAGTGAGGCGGATGCCCTGGTAGATGACCTCCATTCCCGCGTCGCGGGCACGAAGGGCGATCTGCTCGGAGCCGTTGGAATGGCCGTCGAGGCCGGGCTTGCCGACCAGGATCTTGATCCGGTGCCCGATCCGCTCGGATACCTCGTCGACGCGGCCGCGGATCCCCGCCAGCTGGTTGCGGTCGGCGGGCGGCGCGGCGCCGTCGACTCCGGTCGGGGCGCGGTAGGCGCCGAAGGCGTCGCGGAGCACCTCGGCCCACTCGCCGGTCGTCGCACCGGCCTTGGCGGCGGCGATCGTCGCCGGCATCACGTTGGTGCTCTCCTCGGCGGCGACCCGGCCGAGCTCGTCGAGGGCCGCGCGCACGGCCCCCTCGTCGCGCTCGGCCTTCCACGCCTCGAGGGCCTCCACCCGTTCGCGCTCGACCTCGGGATCCGGGGTGAGGATGCCCCCGTCGGCGCCCGCGGTCAGCGGCGATTCCTCGGTCTCGGTGAAGCTGTTCTGTCCGACGACTTTCTGCTCGCCGGCCTCGATCCGCGCCACCCGCTCGCGGTGGGACTCGACCAGGCGGGCCTTCATGTAGGGGACGGCGGCGACGGCACCGCCGTGCTCCTCGACCATCGCCATCTCGGCACGGGCACCCTCGGTCAGCTCCTCCACGAGTCCGTCCATCACCACCGAGCCCTCGAATATGTCGGGGTACTCGAGCAGGTCGGTCTCGTTCGCGAGCACCTGCTGGATGCGCAGGCTCCACTGTTGGTCCCAGGGCCGGGGCAGCCCCATCGCCTCGTTCCAGGCGGGCAGCTGGAGCGCCCGGGCGCGGGCGTCGCGACTCAGCGTCACCGCCAGTGCCTCCAACACGATCCGCTGGATGTTGTTCTCCGGCTGCGCCTCGGTCAGGCCGAGGCTGTTGACCTGGACGCCGTAGCGGAAGCGCAGCATCTTCTCGTCGGTGACGCCGTAGCGCTCGCGGCCGATCTCGTTCCAGAGCCGGCCCATCGTGCGCAACTTGGCGATCTCCTCGATCAGCCGGATGCCGGCGTTGACGAAGAAGGAGATGCGGCCGAAGACCTTGGGGAAGTCCGCCTCGGCGACCTGGCCGCGCGCTTTCACCTCGTCCAGAACCGCGATCCCGGTCGAGAGGGCGTAGGCGATCTCCTGGACCGGCGTCGCCCCCGCCTCCTGCAGGTGGTAGCTGCAGATGTTGGTCGGGTTCCAGCTCGGCACCTCGTTGACGGTGAAGGCGACCATGTCGGCGATCAGCCGCATCGAGGGCTCGGGCGGGAAGGCGTAGGTGCCGCGCGAGAGGTACTCCTTGATGATGTCGTT
>DATMEP010000153.1:0-8982 GCA_035556755.1 Solirubrobacterales bacterium | reverse complement strand
ACCGTCGCTTGCGCCTGCTCAGCCCCCGGCGATCACGGTCCTGCTCGCCGGCGGGTCGGCCTCGAACGTGATCCAGATCTGGCTCACCCCGGAAGGTCGCGAGTACGTGATCGACTCGATCGTCCCGCTCGAAGTGGGGGGCTCGGTCTGCGCCAACCCGGAAGGCAACCCCAACGAGCTGATCTGCCCGGCGCCGCCGATCGCCGGCTTCGAAATCAATGCCGACGGCGGCGACGACAAGGTTTCGGTCTCGAAGGACATCGCGATCCCGGTGACTATGCGGGGCGGCCCCGGGCGCGACGTTCTGCTCGGCGGCGCCGGGCCGGACAAACTGATCGGCGGCGCCGGTGACGACCGCCTGGCCGGCTGGAAAGGCAACGACCTGCTCGCCGGTGGTCCCGGCAACGACGTCCACCTCGGCGGCCCGGGCAACGACGTCATCTTCAGCGGGCCCGGCGACGACGTCGTTCGTGACGGCCGTGGGACCGACGTAGTCCGCCGTGAAGGCTCCGGCGGACCTCTTCCTTAAGCGGTTTCCCGGGCCACGTCCTCGGGGCCGCCCCGGCGCAGCAGCCTGCCCCCGACGAAGAAGAGGGCGATTAAAAAGCCAACAAGCGAAAGCGCCGCGTCGAGCCTGAACGCCGCCTGGATGCCCTCGACGAAGGTGCCCTGGGCCGAGAACACGGTGGTCGTCAGGCCCAGCCCGATCGCCCCGCCGGCGATCTGGGCCATATAGAGGATGCCGCCGGCAAGGCTGCTCTGCGATTCGTCGACCGAGGTGACACCGGCGGTGGTGGCGGTGGGGTAGAAGCTGCCGATCCCGATCCCGAGCACGATCATCCCGGGGACGAGGGAGGCGTACTCAGAGCCCTCCCCGATCTGGGAGAAGAGGAAGGGCGCGACCGTGATGCAGCCGGCGCCGAGCACGGCAAGCGGCTTCGCGCCGACCCTGTTGTAGAGCGGGCCGGCGATGAAGGAGACGAGGGCGAAGGTGGCGAGGAAGGGGAGCACCCCGACCCCGGCCTCCAGCGGCGAGTACCCGAGGTGCTTCTGCATGAACTGGGGCAGGTAGAGGAGGGCGGCGAAGAAGGTCGCCGACATCAGCAGCACCGCCACGCAGGAGGCCCGGAAGCTCTCGTTGCGGATCACGTCGCGGGGAACCAGGGCGCTCGCCCCGGCCCGGCGCTCGATCGGGACGAAGGCCGCGACCAGCACCGCGGAGAGGACGAAGAGGCCGATCACCCGCGGGTCGCCCCAGCCCCACTCGTCGACCTGGTCCAGCCCGACCAGCAGCGCGACGAGGCCGATCGAGAGCGCCGCGATCCCCGGGTAGTCGATCTTGCGCTCGCCGACTTCGGGCTCCTCGACGTGCACCAGGCGGTAGGTGACGAACACGGCGAAGGCCGAGATCGGCACGTTGAGGAAGAAGATCCAGCGCCAGCTGAGCAGGTCGGTGAGGACACCGCCGATCAGCGGCCCGATCGCGTTGCCGAGCCCGGCGGCACCGAGGATGATCCCGCCCGCCAGGCCCGCTTTCTCGGAGGGCAGCAGCTCGAAGGTCATGCCGAGGATCGCCGGCCACATCAGCGCCCCGCCGATCCCCATCAGGACGCGGCTCGCGATCAGCCAGGACTCGGTCTGGGCCGCTCCGCCGAGCGCCGACATCGAGGCGAAGATCGCGGTGCCGAGGAAGAAGGCGCGGCGGCGCCCGAACATGTCGGCGAGGCGGCCGCCGGTGACGATCATCACCCCGAAGGTGAGCGCGTAGGCGTTGACCACCCACTGGATCGTGTTGATGTTGGTGGAGAAGTCCTTCTCCATCGTCGGCAGGGCCACGTTGATCGCCGAGAAATCGTTGGCGATGACGAGGACGCTCATGCTCATCGCCAGCAGCGCCAGGACCGTGCTGCGCGAGATCGCTCCTGAGCTCGACTCCATGCGCAGGCAGCTTAAGCAGGGCCGGGGACGTGCGCTAACCTGAAAAGACGAATGACCCAGCGACTCGACAACCTGTCGCTTCTCCTTCTCCTCCCCCTTCGGGGGGAATAGCGCTGGGCGGCGCGATAGCCGCGAGAGACAAGGTCATTCGGTTCAATAGGAGAAGGAGATAGGTCCCATGGCAGCACCAGACGACGCAAACCGCGTCCACATCTTCGACACGACGCTCCGCGACGGCGAGCAGTCGCCCGGAATCTCGCTCAACACGGCCGAGAAGGTCGAGATCGCCCAGCAGCTGGCGCGGCTCGGCGTAGACGTGATCGAGGCCGGCTTCCCGATCACCTCGCCCGGCGATTTCGAGGCGGTCGAGGCAATCTCGCGCAGCGTCGAGGGACCGACCATCTGCGGCCTCGCCCGTACCCACAAGGCCGACATCGACGCCGCCTGGGGGGCGATAAAGGACTCGCAGAGCCCCCGCATCCACACCTTCATCTCGACCTCCGACATCCACATCGAGCACCAGCTGCAGACCGATCGCGAGGACGTCAAGGGTCAGGCCCGCGCCGCCGTGACGCTGGCCAAGTCCTACTGCGAGGACGTCGAGTTCTCGCCGATGGACGCGACCCGGGCCGACGTCGAGTTCACCGCCGAGGTCTGCGCGATCGCGGTCGAGGAGGGTGCCACCGTCGTCAACATCCCCGACACGGTCGGCTACACGACGCCCGAGGAGTACGCGGAGTACTTCCGCCGCCTCTACGAGCTGGTGCCGGCGCTGCGTGACGTGCAGACCTCGGTCCACTGCCACGACGACCTGGGCCTGGCCGTCGCCAACTCCTATGCCGGCGTCCTGGCCGGTGCCCGCCAGGTCGAGTGCGCGGTGAACGGGATCGGCGAGCGGGCCGGCAACTGCTCGCTGGAGGAGATCGTGATGCTGATTCGCACCCGCGAAGACGTTCATGGTCTGACTACCGGTGTGCAAACCCGCGAGATCGCCCGCACCAGCCGCATGGTCTCCCGCCTCACCGGCTACCCGGTGCAGCCGAACAAGGCTGTGGTCGGCCGCAACGCCTTCGCCCACGAGTCCGGCATCCACCAGGACGGGGTGCTGAAGGAGCGCACCACCTACGAGATCATGGACGCGACCGAAGTCGGCCTGGAGTCGAACTCGATCGTGCTGGGCAAGCACTCCGGTCGCCACGCCCTGCGCGACGCGCTGGAGCAGCTCGGCTTCCAGGTCGAGGGCAACGCGCTGAACGCCGCCTTCAAACGCTTCAAGGAAGTCGCCGACCGCAAGAAGCAGGTGACCGCGCTCGACCTGGAGGCGATCGTCTCCGACGAGATGCGCGAGCGGGTCGACGCCCACGAGCTGGCCTGGTTCGAGGTCGAGGCGGGTTCGCGGCGCGAGCCGCTGGCCCGGGTCGCGGTGAAGCTGCCCTCCGGCGAGGAGGCGGTGGGGGAGTCGAGCGGCGACGGTCCCGTCGACGCGATCTTCCACGCAATCCAGAAGGCGACCGGCACCGAGTGCGAGCTGCGCCAGTACACGGTCGAGGCGGTGACCGGGGGGGAGGACGCCCTCGGCCAGGTGACGGTGATGCTGCGCGCCGCGGGACGCCTGGCAACCGGCCAGGGAGTGGCCACCGACATCCTCGAGGCCTCGGCGCGAGCCTACGTCCGGGCGCTCTCCAACGCCCTGGAGGGCGCCGCGATTCGCGAGGCCGAGGCGGCCACCGCCGAGGCCGCGGTGGAGCGCACCCCCGGCCCCTGACCCTTCCGTCACACAAAATTCCCATTTGACGCACCACCCGCGCGTCGCGCCCCGGCACCCTCCGGGACATGCCCGCCGAATCTGCATCTGCCGTCGCTACGCGACCGTGGACGCAGATTCGCTTCCCTGGGATCGTACGTGATAGCGTACAAGCGTAATGGCGACCCTGGAGAAACACGAGCGCAGCGCCGCCGCGGAGGCCCCCGCGGCGGGTCCGCGCGTTCGCGCGCTGCGCGACGCGATGGGCCTGTCCCTGCGCGACCTGGCCGAGCGGAGCGGGGTCAGCGCGCCGATGCTGTCGCAGGTCGAGCGGGGGGAGACGAGTCCGACCCTCGCCGTCGCCGCGAAGATCGCCGCCGGGCTAGACCTGACCCTCTCACAGCTGCTGCGCCTCGATGAGGGGGAGCACGTGGTCGTCAGCCGGGTCGGCGAAAGGCGCCGGTCCTCGCGCGGCGGGCACCAGTTCGAGGAGCTGACGCCGCCGCTGCCCGGCCAACGAGCCGATGTCTCCCTGCACACGCTGAAGGCGGGCGCCACCACCGGGGGCCCGGGAGACCCACCCATGCACGAGCCAGGCAGCCGCGAGACGGCGGTCGTCCTGACCGGCGCCCTGGCGTTGATCGTCGATGGGACCCGCCACGAGCTGCACGCGGGCGACAGTGTCACCTTCGACGCCGACCTGCCGCACCATTTCGAGAACGACGGTGACGAGCCGGCCCGCTTCGTGGCCGTTATCGCCGCCGGACTGAGGAGGAGCTAGCCGCATGCCACAAACGATGTTCGACAAGATCTGGGAGGCGCACGAGGTCTCCGCCGGGTTGATCTACATCGACCTGCACCTGGTCCACGAGGTCACCTCGCCGCAGGCCTTCGACGGGTTGCGGCTGGCCGGGCGACCGCTGCGCCGGCCCGACAGGACCCTGGCCACCGCGGATCACAACGTGCCCACCGACGGCACCAAGGCGGCCGCGCTGATCGCGGATCAGCTCTCACGCGTCCAGGTCGAGACCCTGGAGCGCAACTGCGAGGAGTTCGGCATCCCGATCTACTCGCTCGGCTCCGACCGCCAGGGCATCGTCCACGTGATCGGCCCCGAGCTGGGCGTAACCCAGCCGGGCATGACGATCGTCTGCGGCGACAGCCACACCTCGACCCACGGCGCCTTCGGCGCGCTCGCCTTCGGCATCGGCACCTCCGAGGTCGAGCACGTGCTGGCGACCCAGTGCCTGGTCCAGAAGAAGCCGAAGACGATGCGGATCCTCTACGGCGGCGAGCTGGGCGCCGGCGTCACGCCCAAGGACCTGATCCTGGCGACGATCGGCCGGCTCGGCACCGGTGGCATGGTCGGGCACGCGGTCGAGTACGCGGGCCCGGCGATCGAGTCGCTCTCGATGCCCGGGCGGATGACGGTCTGCAACATGACGATCGAGGCCGGCGGCCGAGCGGGCATGATCGCCCCAGACCAGACCACCTTCGAGTGGGTGCGCGGTCGCGCCGCAGCCCCAGCCGACTTCGACGCGGCAGTCGCGCGCTGGCGCGCGCTGCCGACCGAGCCCGGCGCGAGCTTCGACGCCGAGGTCGAGATCGACGCCGCCGGCATCTCGCCGATGGTGACCTGGGGGACGACCCCGGGGATGGTGGTCGAGGTGACCGATTCGGTCCCCGACCCGGCGGCGATGGAGTCCCCGGCCGACCGCGAGTCGGCCGAACGGGCGCTCACCTACATGGGGCTGGAAGCCGGCACGCCGATGATCGAGGTCCGGCCCGAACGGGTCTTCATCGGCTCCTGCACCAACTCGCGGATCGAGGACCTGCGCGAGGCGGCGGCGGTCGTCGACGGGCGCACGGTCGCCGGCTCGGTGCGGGGCATGGTCGTCCCCGGCTCCCAGCAGGTGAAAGCGACGGCCGAAGAGGAGGGCCTGCACGACGTCTTCCGATCCGCCGGCTTCGAATGGCGTGAGGCCGGCTGCTCGATGTGCCTGGGGATGAACCCCGACATCCTGATGGAGGGGGAGCGCTGCGCCTCGACCTCGAACCGCAACTTCGAGGGGCGCCAGGGCAAGGGCGGCAGGACCCACCTGGTCAGCCCGAAGATGGCGGCCGCCGCCGCGATCGAGGGTCACTTCGTCGACATCAGGGATTGGAGCTGAGATGCGACCCATAGACGTGATCGAGGGCAAGGTCTCGGTGCTGGACCGCGCCGACGTCGACACCGACCAGATCATCCCCAAGCAGTTCCTGAAGCGGGTCGAGCGGACCGGCTTCGGCGAGTTCCTCTTCTACGACTGGATCCGCGACGGCGAGATCGAGCTGGAGTCGAACCCGATCCTCCTCGCCGGCCGCAACTTCGGCTGCGGCTCCTCCCGCGAGCACGCCCCCTGGGCACTGGAGGACTTCGGCTTCGAGGCGGTCGTCGCGCCCTCCTTCGGCGACATCTTCTATTCCAACTGCACCAAGATCGGGCTGCTTCCCGTGCTGCTGGACGAGGAGCACTGGCGGGCGGTGGCGGAGGCCGGCGAGGCGCGGATCGACGTCGACGACCAGACGGTCACCTGCGCCGGCGGCGTCTTCGAGTTCGAGGTCGAGCCGGACGTGAAGCACCGGCTTCTCAACGGCCTCGACGACATCGGGATAACGCTGGAGAACGCCGCCGCGATCGATTCCTTCGAGTCCTCTGGCGACGGCGAGCGCGGCCCGGTCACGACCGCCCTCTGAGCCACCGGATGCCGGGCGGCACCACCGACTGGGACGCGAAGACCTACGACCGCCTCGCGGCGCCGCAGGAGGAATGGGCGCGGGACGTCCTCGCCCGGCTGCCCCTGCGCGGCGACGAGACGGTGCTCGACGCCGGCTGCGGATCGGGCCGGGTGACGCGGTTGCTGGCCGAGCGCCTCCCCGAGGGCCGGGTGATCGGGGTGGATGGCTCGGGGTCGATGATCGTTGAGGCCCGCCGAGCGCTTGCTTCCTTCAGAGACCGAGTCGAGCTGATCCACTCCGACCTGCTCACGCTGGAGCTAGACAGCCCGGTCGACGCGGTCTTCTCCAACGCCGTCTTCCACTGGATCTTCGACCACGAGGCGCTCTTCCGCCGTCTGCGCGCGGTGCTGAAGCCGGGCGGTGTGCTGGCGGCGCAGTGCGGGGGAGAGGGCAACGTTGCCAACTGGGTCGCGGCAGTCAAGAGCGCCTCCGAAAGCGAGCCGTTCGCGGCGCACCTCGCCGACCGGGAGCCCTGGCACTACGCCTCGGCCGAGGAGACGGCGGCGCTGCTCGAGCGCACCGGCTTCGCCGAGGTTCGCTGCTGGACCGAGGAGCGGCTGGTCGAGCCGGAGGATCCGCGCGAGTACGTCGCGGTCGTCGGCCTCGCCGCCCATCACGAGCGGCTACCCCCAGAGCTGCGTGAGCCCTTCACCGACGCGGTCGACGAACGGCTCGAACGCCCGCTGATCCTTCGCTACGTTCGCCTCAACATCGAGGCTAGAGTGCCGGCTTCGTGAGCGAGCCGCCCCGCATAGTCCTGCTGCCCGGCGACGGGATCGGGCCGGAGATCGTCGCCGCGGCGAGGCGATTGTTGGAAGCGCTCGGCGAGTTCGAGTTCGAAGAGCTCCTGATGGGCGGCTGCTCGATCGACGCGCACGGGACCGCCCTCACCGACGAGGTGCTCGAAGCCTGCCGCAACGCCGAGGCGGTACTGCTCGGAGCCGTCGGCGGCCCGAAATGGGACACCACCGATCCCGACGCACCGCGCCCGGAGCAGGGGCTGCTCGGCCTTCGCAAGGGGATGGGTCTCTTCGCCAATTTGCGGCCGGTTCGTCCCAGCCCGGCCCTGGTCGGCTCCAGCCCCCTGCGCGAGGAGCGGATCTCCGGCACCGACCTGCTCGTCGTCCGCGAGCTGACCGGCGGCATCTACTTCGGCGACAGCGGTCGCGACGGCGACGTCGCGCACGACACCTGCGAGTACTCGGTCGCCGAGATCGAGCGGATCGCCCGCACCGGCTTCGAGGCGGCGCGGCGCCGTGCCGAGAGCGGCGGTCGCAGCGCCCGCATCACCTCGGTCGACAAGGCAAACGTGCTCGAGACCTCGCGGCTCTGGCGGGAGGTCGTCGGCCGCGTCGCCGGCGAGTACCCCGACGTGGCGCTCGAACACCTCCTGGTCGACAACGCGGCGATGCAGCTCGTCTCGCGACCGGCCGACTTCGACACGATCGTCACCGAGAACCTCTTCGGCGACATCCTCAGCGACGAGTCGGCGATGCTGACGGGATCGCTGGGGATGCTGCCCTCGGCGAGCCTCGGCGCCGATGGCGAGCCCGGCCTCTTCGAGCCGGTCCACGGCTCCGCCCCCGACATCGCCGGGCAGGGTGTCGCCAACCCACTCGCCACCTTCCTTTCCACCGCGATGCTGCTGCGCGACGGCCTCAGCCGCCCCGACGACGCCGCCCGCATCGAGGCGGCCGTGGACACCGCGCTCGAGCGGGGGCTCCGCACTCCGGACCTTGCGGCAGCTGGCGAGACAACGGTCGGCACGGATGAGATGACCGGGGCCGTCCTGGCCGAGCTTTAGCTCGAACTTCCCGGCGCATCGGGCATACTTCCCAGGGATGGAGACGGCTGAGCTGATCTGGCAGAACGGCGAGTTCGTGCCCTGGGACGAGGCCAGGACGCACGTGCTCAGCCACGGGCTGCACTACGGCAGCGGCGTCTTCGAGGGGATCCGCTGCTACGAGACCGAGCGCGGGCCGGCGGTCTTCCGCCACAAGGACCACCTGGAGCGGCTCGCCAGGTCGGCTGAGCTCTATTACCTGCACCTGCCCTACTCGACGGAGCAGATCGCCGAGGCGACGCGAGAGCTGATCCGCCGCAACGGGCTCGGCTCCTGCTACATCCGGCCGCTGGCCTACCGCGGCTACGGCAGCCTCGGCCTCTATGCGACCGACGCACCGATCGACCTCGTGATCGCCGCCTTCCCCTGGGGCGTCTATCTGGGTGAGGACGGCCAGAAGCACGGGATTCGCGCCAAGGTCTCGAGCTGGCGGCGGATCGGCCCCGGCGGCCTGATCCCGCACGCGAAGGCCTCTGGCCACTACCTCAACTCGATCCTCGCCAAGCACGAGTCGCAGAACGCCGGCTACGAAGAGGCCCTGCTGCTCGACGAGCGCGGCTTCGTCTGCGAGGGCTCCGGCGAGAACATCTTCCTGGTCCGCGACGGCGAGATCGTCACCCCGCCGCACGTCGCCTCGATCCTCGACGGGATCAACCGCAAATCGGTGATCCAGATCGCC
>DATMEP010000152.1:0-41633 GCA_035556755.1 Solirubrobacterales bacterium | reverse complement strand
ATCGACGAACCGGTTTGGCACCTCGATGTCGGCTCGTCGCATCCTGGGGCTGGAGTAGGTCCCAAGGGTTGGGCTGTTCGCCCATTAAAGCGGTACGCGAGCTGGGTTCAGAACGTCGTGAGACAGTTCGGTCCCTATCTGATGTGGGCGTTGGAGAATTGAGAGGATTTGTCCCTAGTACGAGAGGACCGGGATGAACGTGCCGCTGGTGTATCTGTTGTCCTGCCAAGGGCATCGCAGGTTAGCTACGCACGGAACGGATAACCGCTGAAGGCATCTAAGCGGGAAGCCGTCCTCGAGATGAGCTCTCCCATCCCCTTGAGGGAGTAAGACCCCTGGTAGACCACCAGGTTGATAGGCCGGCGGTGCAAGCGTGGTGACACGCTCAGCCGACCGGTACTAATGGGTCGAGGGCTTGACGGATATTTTTACCCATTGCCTTGTGCAGTTTTCAAGCTCCACCGGGGCGCGGTCTCGAAAAATTTCCGGTGGCGCATAGCGAGGGGGAAACACCTCTTCCCATTCCGAACAGAGCAGTTAAGCCCCTCAGCGCCGATGGTACTTGGAGGGCAACCTCCTGGGAGAGTAGGTCGCCGCCGGTTCTTGACTCTGGGCCGCCCCTTGTGGGCGGCCCTTCGTCGTTCCGGACCCGTTGCCGGCAACCCGCTAGGAGGCGGAGTGCGCGGCGAAGCGGTCGATCGCCGAGCTCCACGTCCCACGGCTCCTCAGGGAGCCGCTGCGACGGCGGGCCTGGCAGGGGGGAGGCGCGCCGCAATCGACCGGCTCCAAGCCATACTCGCCGAGGGTGGCGAAGTCGATTACGAGGTCGGCAGCGTCGGTCATCCGCTCTGTGAGTGTTTGCTTAGAATCGAACATGGGTTCGTAATCTAGGATGGCCCTCGGACGGTATCTCGATCCTGCAATCGGCGTTGCATGCCATTCCTGTTTTTTACCCGATTTGCAGGCTTTTTAGTCGCCGCGAAAGAGAGGACGAGGCCCGCGGTCAGGGCCGGCATCTCGACGTTCGGCGAGTGTCCGGCTCCGCTGATGAGCTCGGTTTTCGCCCCGGCTGCGCGGTAGGCGGCCAGCGCGGCGCGGGGGTCGTCGGCGATCTGCTCCTCGGCGCCCATGATCGCCAGCACCGGCTTGCCCGTCGCGCCGGCGCGCTCCGGAAGCGGCGTCTCGCCGGTGTACTCGTCGAACCCGTCGTGGGAGCCGGAGTAGGAGCTGTAGGTCATCTGCTTCACGTTCTCGACGAACCCGTCCGGAACCGGGAAGCCCGGCGCGAACGCGACCTCGAGGCCGTCGCCGATCGCGAAGTCCGGCTTGACCCTCCACAGCGTCTCGCCCATCACCGGCTTGAAGGGCAGCTCCCCGATGAATCCCACGTCGCCGTAGCTGGTGTCGGGAATGCTGTCGATGATCACCAGCCGGTCGACGAGCTGCGGCGACTGCTCGGCAAGGGCAATCGAGATCGGGCCTCCGAGCGAGTGGCCGACGACCTCGGCGTCGCGCACGCCGAGCCTGCCCAGCACCTGAGCGATGAGATCCGCCTGGTTTTCCATCGAGTAACCCGAGCCGGGCTTCTCCGAGCCGCCGTGGCCGAGCAGGTCGACGGCGACGACGCGATGCTCGCGCTGCAGGCGGGGGATCATGCCCTTCCACCACTCCATCGAGCAGGTGAAGCAGTGGACGAGGACGATCGGGGGAGCGTCGCGGGGGCCCCTGTCGATGACCTGCAGGTCGCCGCCGGGAAGGCTGACGATCCTGCCGCCCGGGAACGTCACGTCGGCGCTCTTCGTTTCCTTGCCGGTAACCACGGCGTTGAGGCCGACCAGCAGCGCCAGCGCCACCAGCACCGCGATCGCGATCTTCAAGCCTCTGCCCATGGTGGTCGTTACCCTAGCCGGACCCGATGGAGAAATTCGTCATCGAAGGCGGCGTGCCCCTCTCCGGGGAGCTGACCGCAGCCGGCAACAAGAACGCGGCCCTGCCGATCCTCGCCGCCTGCTTGCTCACCGAGGAGGAGCTGTTGCTGCACCGGGTGCCGCGGATTCGCGACACCGAGGCGCAGATCGCCCTGCTCGAGCGGCTCGGGGTGGAGGCCGTCTGGGTCGCCGACAACAGCCTGCGCCTCTGCGCGGCGGGTGTCTCCGAGGTCGCGGTGGACGAGGAGCTCTCGGAAAAGATCCGCGCCTCGTTCCTGCTCGCGGGGCCGCTGCTGGCGCGCTTCGGCGAGGCGCGCATGCCACCTCCCGGCGGCGACTTCATCGGCCGGCGGCGACTCGACGCCCACCTCGACGCCTTCATCGACCTCGGCGCCCGTGTCGAGGGCGACCGCTGGATCGAGCTGAACGCGCCTCCCGGCGGCCTCCGTGCCTGCCCGATCTTCATGGACGAGCCTTCCGTTATGGGGACCGAGAACGCGCTGATGGCTGCGGCGCTGACGGCCGGTCAGACGACGATCTCCAACGCCGCCTCCGAGCCGCACGTCCAGGACCTCGCCCGGCTGCTGACCAGCATGGGGGCGACCGTCGACGGGATCGGCTCCAACGTGATGACCGTGAACGGGCGCGACCGGCTCGGCGGCGCCGAGCACACGATCTCGCCCGACCACATCGAGGTCGGCAGCTTCATGGCCCTCGCCGCCGCTACCGGCGGCGAACTGCGCATTCGCGGCACCGAGCCAGCCGACCTGCTGACGGTCCGCCGCCAGTTTCGCCGCCTCGGCCTCGAGTCGACGATCGAGGACGGCGACGTGCTGGTGCCGCCCGAGCAGCGGCTGCGGATCAAGGCCGACGTCGGCGACGCGATCCCGAAGATCGAGGACGGGCCCTGGCCTGCCTTCCCCGCCGACCTCACCTCGATCGCCCTCGCCCTCGCCACCCAGGCGGACGGGGAGATCCTGATCTTCGAGAAGATGTTCGAGAACCGCCTCTTCTTCGTCGACAAGCTGGTCGCGATGGGCGCTCGGATCACGCTCTGCGATCCCCACCGGGCGATCGTCAGCGGTCCGAGCCGTCTTCACGGCGAACGGGTCGAGAGCCCGGACATCCGGGCCGGGATGGCGATGCTCATCGCGGCGCTGGCGGCCGATGGGACTTCGGAGATCGGCAACATCCGCCAGATCGACCGCGGCTACGAGGCGATCGACGAGCGGCTGCGCGGCCTTGGCGCGCGGATTGAACGTGTTTCGTCAGAGGTCCCTGCGTAACGGAGCTTCCGCTCCGCCTTCCGTAAGGTCCGGCGGATGATCCACCCGATTCCGCCCGGAACCCGCGACGTGCTGCCGGACGAGATGCGCGAGCTGCGCAAGCTCCACCTTGCCCTGATCGAGGTCTTCGAGAGCAACGGCTACGGCGAGGTCGCGACGCCGGCGATCGAGTACGACGACGTGCTCGCCCGCGGCGGCGGCCGCACCGCCGATTCCGCCTACCGCTTCTTCGACGAGAGCGGCGACCTGCTGGCGCTGCGCTCCGACATGACGGTGCCGATCGCGCGCCTGGTCGCCTCCCGCTACGCCGAGGCGGAGCCGCCGCTGCGTCTCTGCTACCTGGCCAACGCCTTCCGTGCGGTGCGCCCCCAGCGTGGTCAGATGCGCGAGTTTGCGCAGGCCGGGGTGGAGTTGATCGGCGCCCCGGCGCCGGCGGGCACCGCCGAGGTGGTCGAGGTGCTGGAGGCGGCGCTTGCCGCCGCCGGGCTGGACCGCGCCGTGATCGGCCTCGGCGACGCCGACCTCTTCCGTCAGCTGCTGACCGAGCTCGGCGTCGAGGGCGAGGCCCGGGAATCGGTCCTGGGGCGGCTGGCGACGCACGACCTGGTTGGCCTCGAGGCGGAGCTCTCCCAGGCCGGGATCGACGACGAGCACGTCGCCACCTGCGTCACCCTCTCGCAGCTGCGCGGCGGCCGCGAGGTGCTGGAGCAGGCGCGGGCGCTGGGCGGTACTGCCGTCGAACGCGCCACGGCGCGGATCGGCGAGACCTTCGAGGCATTGGAAGAGCGCGGGGCCGCGGACAGGGTCCGGATCGACCTCGGCCTGCTGCGCAACCTCGGCTACTACAGCGGCGCGATCCTCGAGGTCTACGACCCCGCACTCGGGCACGTGCTCGGCGGCGGCGGGCGCTACGACCGGCTGCTGAAGCGCTTCGGCCTCGATCTGCCGGCGGCGGGCTTCGCGCTCTACCTGGAGCGCGTCCACGTGGCCCAGATGGAGGAGGAGTCGAGGAGGGCCGAGCCGTGAGCGTCGAAGTTGCCGGCATGGGCCAGGCCAAGGCGGAGGGGCCGCTGAAGCTGGCCGTCCCCCGGGGGGCGCTGTTCGGCGAGACCCTCGACACGCTCGATGCGGCCGGGATCGACACCAGCGCCGCGCGGGGGGAGTCGCGCTCGCTGATCTTCGCCGGGAGCGAGATCAGCCTGGTGACGATGCGGCCCTCCGACGTGCCCACCTACGTCGAGGCGGGCGCAGCCGACGTCGGGATAACCGGCAAGGACGTGCTGCTCGAGCAGTCGGACCGGATGGTCTACGAGCTGCTCGACCTCGGCTTCGGCCGCTGCCGCATGGTGCTCGCCGGGCGGGTGGGGGACGAGCGCCTGGGGGAGTCGCAGCGCCGCCTGGGGATGATGCGGATCGCGACCAAGTACCCGCGGATCGCCGAACGCCACTTCGAGTCGACCGGGCGGCAGGCCGAGGTGATCGAGGTCAAGGGCTCGGTCGAGCTGGCGCCGTTGATCGGCCTCGCCGACGGCATCGTCGACCTGGTCGCCACCGGCCGCACCCTGGCCGAGAACGACCTCGAGGTGCGCGAGGAGATCGTCGAGTGCACGGCCCGCTTCGTCGCCAACCGCGTCGCCCACAAGCTGCGGGCGGAGGAGGTCGACGCGCTCACCTCGAAGCTGCGGGAGGCGACAGGGCAGTGAGGGTGCGACGGTTTGAATGGCAGGGCGCTCGTGGGACTGCTGCTGCGGTCGATCTGTGGAGGATTGAATCGGAGCCCGATGTCGATGTCTCTGACATCGAGCGCTTCCTTGCGAACAGCGAAAGCACCGATGAGGCGATCCTAGAGTTGACCGCACGGTTCGATGCGACTGAGGTCACGCCGGAATCACTTCGAGTCGACGAGGCGGAAAAGGATGAGGCCCTCGCGCGGGTGGACCCAGAGCTACGTCGCTCACTGGAACTTGCGGCTGCGAATATTGCGACCGTCGCGCAGGCACAAGTAGAGGAGAGTCCCCGCGTTGTTGAGCTCCCTCAAGGACAGTCCGTGACGATTCGCGAGGTTCCAGTCGAATCCGCGGGGGTCTACGCCCCAGGCGGGCGCGCGGCGTATCCCTCCAGCGTCCTGATGTGCGCCATACCCGCGCAGATAGCCGGAGCAAGCAGGATTGTCCTTGCGACCCCACCGGGCCCGAACGGCAAGGTTAATCCGGCCGTTCTCGCTGCCGCCGCACTTTGCGAAATCGATGAGGTGTATGCAATGGGTGGGGCGCAGGCGATCTTCGCACTCGCATGGGGCACCGAGACGATCCCGGGGGTTGACGTGATCGCTGGCCCCGGCAATGCATGGGTGCGCGAGGCGAAGGCAAAGGTCTCCGGCGTAGTTGCCATCGATTCACTGGCCGGACCGTCTGAATTGATGGTCCTGCTCGATCCTTCCGCAAACACCAAATGGGCGGCCCTTGACTTATGTGCGCAAGCCGAGCATGGAAGCGAAGCTTCGCTCGTCGCGGTAGCAACCGACGAGAGCATCTTGGATCTGGTCGCAGCTGAGGCTGAGCGCGCCGCCGCAAGTCGGTCAGGCGTCGCTGATGCTCCACTCGCACTTGTGCGGGTACCGGCACTCGCCGATGCAGTCGACTTCGCAAACGCCTTTGCGCCCGAGCACCTCCAACTGCTCATGGCAAATTGGGAGACGGTCGCCGAACAGGTCACTACTGCTGGGTGCGTCTTCGGTGGAAACCACAGCGCCACGGCCTTTGGCGACTACGTCGCCGGTTCTAATCACGTGCTACCCACCGGTGGCGCCGGTCGCTTCTCCGGCCCGCTCGGCCCCGGCATCTTCCGCCGCAAGATCTCGACCGTGGAGGTATCGGCCGAGGCCGCGGCGAAGCTCGCACCTCACGTAGACGTCATCGCGAAAGCCGAGGGATTCCCGGTCCACGGCGAGTCGGCGATGATTAGGAGCAAGGAGAGCTGAGGATGACCAGAACGGCCGCAAGAGAGCGCAGCACCGCCGAGACCCGGATCCAGCTCGCGCTGGACCTCGACGGGGGGGAGGCGAGCGCGGAGACCGGGGTCGGCTTCCTCGACCACATGCTCGACCTGCTCGCCCGCCACGGCAATCTCGGCCTCCGGATCGAGGCGAGCGGCGATCTGGAGACCGGCGCCCACCACACGGTGGAGGACGTCGGCATCGTGCTCGGCCAGGCGCTCGACGAGGCGCTCGGCGACCGCGCCGGGATCCGGCGCTACGGCTCCGCCCTGGTGCCGATGGACGAGTCGCTGGCCGAGTGTGCGATCGACATCTCCGGCCGGCCCCTCTGCGTCTTCGACGCCGAACTTCCCGTGACCTCGATCGCCGGCTTCGACACCGAGCTGGCCGAGGAGTTCTTCCGCGCCGTCGCCAACGGGGCGAAGCTGACCCTGCACGTCTCGGTCCGCTACGGCACCAACGCGCACCACATGATCGAGGCCTGTTTCAAGGCCTTCGCCCGCGCCCTGCGGGTCGCCGTCTCGATCGACCCCGAGACCGAGGGCGTGCCGTCGACCAAGGGGACGCTGAGCCAGTGAGCGCGCGGATTGCGATCCTCGATTACGGGATGGGCAACCTGCGCTCGGTCGAGAAGGCGCTCGAGCACATCGGCGCGAGCGCGGCGATCACCAGCGACGCCGCCGCCGCGCGCGACGCCGACGGCCTGATCCTGCCGGGCGTCGGCGCCTTCCCGAAGGCGATGGAGCGGGTGCGCGCGCTGGGGCTCGACGAGCTGATCGCCGAGCGGCGGGCCGCCGGGACGCCGATCCTCGGCATCTGCCTCGGCCTGCAGCTGCTCTTCGACTCGACCACCGAGCTGGGCGGCGCCGATGGCCTCGGCCTGTTCTCCGGCGAGGTGGCGGAGCTCGATGCAGACGGCCTCAAGGTCCCGCACATCGGCTGGTCACCGGTCCGCTGGGAACGCGATTCGAAGCTGACCGAGGGGATCGAGAGCGAGACGCCCTTCTACTTCGTCCACTCCTTCGCGCCGGCGACCGCCGGGACCGACCTGCTCGGGACCGTCGCCTACGGCGCCCGCTTCGTCTGCGCCGCGGAGCGCGACAACGTCTACGGCGTCCAGTTCCACCCCGAGAAGTCGAGCAGCGCGGGTCTGCGGCTGCTCTCCAACTTCGCCGGCGTCTGCGCCGCAGTTCCAGCGTGATCCTCTACCCGGCGATAGACATCCGCGGCGGCAAGGCCGTGCGGCTGCTGCAGGGCGACTACGACCGCGAGACCGCATACGACGCCGATCCCGTCGACGCCGCCAAGCGCTGGGCCGGAGACGGAGCGGAGTTCCTGCATGTGGTCGACCTCGACGGGGCCAAGGCCGGCACGCCGCAGAACCTGAAGGAGGTGCGCCGCATCGCCGAGGCGGTCAAGTGCCCGATCCAGGCGGGCGGCGGACTGCGCGACGCCGACTCGGTCGCCGCGATCCTCGACGCCGGCGCCGAGCGCGTCGTGATCGGCACCGCGGCGCTGCGCGACCCGGTGTTCCTGGAGGAGATGCTCACCCGCCACGGCGAGAAGGTGGTCGTCTCGGTCGACGCCCGCAACGGCAGGGTCGCGCTGGCGGGGTGGACCGAGACCGGTAAGTCCGGGGTGGTCGAGGCCGTCCTCGAGCTCAGCTTTCGCGGCGTGAAGCGATTTCTCTTCACCCCGATCGAGGTCGACGGCACCCTCGAAGGCCCCGATCTGGCAGAGCTGAAGAAGGTCGCCGGCGCGACCGACGCGGCGCTGATCTACTCGGGCGGCGTGGGGACCCTGGCGCACCTGGAGGCGCTGGCCGTCGAGGCGCCCGCGAGCGTGGAGGGCGCGATCGTCGGCCGTGCCCTCTACGAGCGCAGGTTCACCGTCGCGGAGGGGATGACGGCGCTGCGGGCTTAGGCTTAGGCGGTGGCCCTCAAACGAGTCATCCCCTGCCTCGACGTCGACGCCGGCCGCGTCGTCAAGGGCACCAACTTCGTCGGCCTGCGCGACGCGGGCGACCCGGTCGAGCTGGCCGAGCGCTACGACGCCGAGGGCGCCGACGAGCTGGTCTTCCTCGACATCACCGCCTCGCACGAGAGGCGCGAGACGATCGTCGAGCTGGCGCGGCGCACCGCCGACAACGTCTTCATCCCGTTCACGATCGGCGGCGGCATCCGTTCTGTGGAGGACGCCCAGGCGGTGCTCGACGCCGGCGCCGACAAGGTCTCGGTCAACTCGGCGGCGCTCGACCGCCCGCAGCTGTTGACCGAGCTGGCCGAGCACTTCGGCGCCCAGTGCGTCGTGATCGCGATCGACGCCAAGCGCGACGACGGCGGCTGGGGCGTCTACGTGCACGGAGGCCGCAAGCTGGTGGAGGGTCGCGATGCCGTGTCCTGGGCGCGCGAAGCGGTCGAGCTCGGCGCCGGCGAGGTGCTGCTGACCAGCATGGACCGCGACGGCACCAACGACGGCTACGACATCGAGCTGACCCGGGCGGTGGCCGACGCGGTCTCGGTGCCGGTGATCGCTTCCGGCGGGGCGGGGACGCTCGACCACCTCAGCGAGGCGATCGCCGACGGCGGCGCCGACGCCGTCCTCTGCGCCTCGATCTTCCATTACGGGGCCTACCGGGTACGCGACGCCAAGCGCCACCTGGCCGCGGCGGGCATTCCCGTCCGGGTCTAGGCCAGCCGTGCCTGGAGGACCGATCGAGAACCTGGGGGAGGCGATGCGCGCCGCCTACCCCGAGCTGGCCACGGTGCGCAAAGTGGCCGGAGGGAAGCCCGTGTACCTGGTCGGCGGGGCTGTCCGAGACCTGCTGCTCGGCCGACGGCGCACTGACATAGACCTGGTGGTCGAGGGCGACGCCGCGGCGCTGGCGGTGCGGCTCGGCGCCGACGTGGTCGAGCACGAGCGCTTCGCCACGGCGAAGGCACAGCTGGACGGCCACGAGGTGGACATCGCAACCGCCAGGGCTGAGACCTACCCGCAGCCTGGCGCCTTGCCCGAGGTGGAGCCGACGGCGGGTATCGCCGCCGACCTCGCCCGCCGCGACTTCACGATCAACGCGATGGCGATCCCGCTCCTTCGACGCGATCCGGAGTTGATCGACCCGCACAGGGGACGCGAGGACCTCGAGGCCGGCCTGCTGCGAGTCCTGCATTCGGGCTCCTTCGACGACGACCCGACCCGCGCGGTACGCGCCGCCCGCTACGCCGCCCGCTTCGGCTTCGAGCTCGAGCCCGAGACGAAGGGGCTGCTGGGCCAGGCCGACCTGAGCATGGTGTCGGCCGATCGCCGCAACGCGGAGCTGCTGCGACTGGCCGCCGAAGCGGAGGCATTACGCGGATTTGCCCTGCTCACCGAGTGGGGCCTGTTGAAGCCGCACGAGAACGGCATGGAGCTGGCCGGCCGGACCGCAGGGCTGCTCTCCGAACCACCCTGGTCGCGGATCGCCGATCGCGGCCGCGCCGTGCTCGCGGCGGTGCTCGGTCCCTGGGGCGAGGCGGAGAAGCTGGTGGCAGCGCACCCGGGGCGACCGTCGGAGGCGGTCAAGCTGGCCCGTGGATCCGCCCCGATCGAATTGGTCCTTGCCCGCGCCCTGGGAGCGGAGTGGCTCGACCGCTACCTGGAGGAGTGGGACGCGGTCCGGCTCGAGATCGACGGCGCCGACCTGATCGAGGCCGGCGTCTCCGAGGGGCCGGCGCTCGGCCGCGGTCTCGCCGAGGCCCTCCGCCGCAAGCTCGACGGCGAGGTCGACGGCCGCAACGAGGAGCTTGAGGTTGCGCTGGCGGCAGCGAGGAAGCCGGGCGAATGACGGAACGGGAACGTGGGCGATGCCGGGCCTGATCCACGGGCTCGACCCCGGCAGGATCGCCGCGAACCTCGAGCGGGCGCGGGAGGAGGCGGGCGACCGGGTCGAGATCCTCGCCGCGACCAAGTACGTCCCGCTGGAGGAGATGGGCGCCCTGGCCGAAGCCGGGGTGCGGCTGGTCGGCGAGAACCGCCAGCAGGACCTGGCGGCCAAGCACGAGCGCTGGGGCGACGCCTTCGAGTGGGACTTCGTCGGCAACCTGCAGAGCCGCAAGGTCAAACACCTGATTCCCCTCTGCCGCCTGGTCCACTCGGTCTGCACCGACTCCGCCCTGGAGCAGCTGAGACGCCACGGCGATGCCCGCACCGAGGTGCTGATCGAGGTCAACGTGGCCGGCGAGGCGGGAAAGGGCGGGGTCGCCCCCGGCGAGCTGGCCGGCTTCGTCGAACGCTGCCCCGTCCGGGCCTCCGGGCTGATGACGATGCCGCCCTTCAGCACCGATCCCGAGGACTCGCGACCGTACTTCGCCCGCCTCGCCGAGCTGGCGGCCGAGCACGGCCTCGCCCGCCTCTCGATGGGCACCTCGCAGGATTGGCGGGTCGCGATCGAGGAGGGAGCGACGATCGTCAGGCTCGGGACCGCTCTCTACATGTGAGTATTGAGCCATAATCCCCTGGAGGAATCGGCAGCAAAGAGCCGAAAGACGCACGCATGGCACTACGCGACAGTTGGCATAGAGCGCTGGTCTACTTCGGGCTCGCCGAAGAGCACGAGCACGGACCGGAATTCGAAGACGACTACATCCCGGAGGAAGAGGAGGTCGAGTCGCGCCGCGAGTCAGGGCAGGTGAGGCGTCTGCCGACCTCACGCCGGGCGCGCCGTGACGAGATCGACGACATCTTCGCCGACGACGAGCCGATCTCCGCCTCGCGAACCCGGGTCCTGCGCCCGGTGGGGGAGGACTCCGACGTCAAAGTCCACCTCGTCATCCCACGCAACTTCAACGACGCCCAGCAGGTCGCCGACCAGTTCAAGCGGTCGGTACCGGTGATCCTCAACCTGCAGACGACCGATCACGAGCTCTCGAAGCGGATGATCGACTTCTGCTCCGGTCTCACCTACGCGCTGGAGGGCGGGATGCAGCGGATCGCCGAGAAGATCTTCCTGCTCACCCCGCGCAACGTCGAGGTCTCCGCCGAGGAGAAGGCGCGCCTCCTCGACAAAGGCTTCTTCAACCAGTCCTGACTGGCAATAGTCTCCCGGCCATGATCGTTGGCTTCTGTGGGTCCGGCAACATGGCTGCGGCCATCGCGAGGGGTTGGGCCGGGAATTGGAGCCAGATGCTGTTCGCCGACGCCGACGCCGGCAAGGCTCGCAAGCTGGCCGGAGAACTCGGCGGCGAAGCGGTCGAGTCCAACGAGAAGCTGGCCGAGCGCGCCGACGTCGTGGTCCTCGCGGTAAAGCCAGCCGCTCTCGATCAAGCAGCCGGCGAACTGGGCGGCGCAGGATCGGTCGTCTCGATCTTGGGGGCGACGGCCCTGGAGAAAGTCGAAGCCGCGTTTCCCGAGGCCGAAGTCGGGCGGATCATGCCCAACCTCGCGGTGGAGGTGGGCGGCGGCGTCCTTTGCATCGCGGGGGAGTTCAGCCCAGAGGTTCGAGAGAAGCTGAACGTTCTCGGGTCGGTCATCGAGCTGCCCGACTCGCAATTCGACGTCGCCACTGCGTTGATGGGCTGCTCACCGGCGTATTTCGCCTTGGTCGCCGAGGCGCTCGCCGCCGCCGGCGTCAGCGCCGGCCTGGACGAGAAGCTGGTCGAAAAGCTGGTGGTCGAAGCCGCGGCAGGCACTGGGTCGCTCATGCGCATCCGCCGCCCAGCCGATGTTCGAATCTCGGTCACGTCGCCAGGGGGCAGCACCGAAGCCGGCCTGGAAGCGCTGGAGCGAGAAGGGGCTCGCGAGGCCTTCGAAGCGGCTGTGCAGGCCTCGCTGGAGAGGATGGGTCGATGAGCGCGGCGCTCTTCCTGCTGGCGCTGACGCGCAACGACGTCGCCGATTACGTCAGCGCGCTCTTCCTCGTCTACATCGTCCTGATCTTCCTCAACGTGCTCAGCTCGTGGATACCGCGGATGCCCTACAACCCCTGGCTGCGCGCCGTGCTCGACTTCATCGGTCAGACGACCAATCCTTACCTCAACCTCTTCCGCCGCTTCATCCCGCCGCTCGGCGGGGGCGGTTTCGGGCTTGACCTGAGCCCGATCGTCGGCGTCATCGTGCTCTTCGTCCTGCAGGCGGTAGTCGTCGGCCTGATCGCCGGGTGAGCGGCGCTCGGGGGGGTGCCTGGCGCCTGGCGGGCGTCCTCTGCGGCCTCGTCGTCGTCCTCGACCAAGCTGCCAAGGCGGTGGTCGAGGCCAATCTCGTCCCCGGCGAGAAGGTCGACGTGCTGGGGCCCCTCAGCCTCACCCTCGCCCACAACCGCGGTGTCGCCTTCGGCCTCGCCAGCGACGGGGGGGTGCTCCTGGTCGCCTTGACCGTGGTCGCCCTGCTCTTCGTCGCCGTTCTCTTCGCCCACGACCCGACCAGGCCGGGGATGTGGATCGCGGTCGGCCTGCTGGCGGGCGGGGCCCTCGGCAACCTCGCCGACCGGGTGCGGATGGGGGAGGTCACCGACTACGTCGACTTCCTCTCCTGGCCGCCGTTCAACCTGGCCGACGTCTCGATCACCCTCGGCGTCGCGGTGCTGGCGCTGAGCTACCTGCGCAATCCCCCGTGAGCGAGCTGCGCGTCGTCCACCTCGACGAGGCGCTGGCCGTCGTCGACAAGCCCGCGGGGCTCGTCGTCCACCCGGCCCCCTCGCACGACGGGCCTACGCTGGTCGACGAGCTGGGGGAGATCCTCGGAGGTGGCGCCGACCCCGAGCGGCCCGGCATCGTCCACCGCCTCGACAAGGGAACCAGCGGACTGCTCGTCGTCGCCCGCAGCGACGAGGCGCATGCGGCCCTGCAGGCCGCGGTCCGCCGCCGCGAGGTCGAACGCGCCTACCTGGCGCTCGCCCAGGGCCGGCTCGGCTCGCGCACCGGGACGATCGACGCGCCGATCGGGCGTGCGTCGCGACAGCGCCACCGGATGGCCGTCTCCGGCGCTGCCTCGCGTCAGGCCCGCACCCACTTCGAGGTGCTGGAGCTGCTCGCCGCCGAGACCTACCTCGAGGCCAAGCTCGAGACCGGCCGCACCCACCAGATCCGCGCCCACTTCGCCGCGATCGGCCACCCGCTGGCGGGCGACACGACCTACGGCGGTGAGGGCAGGCACGGGTTGAGCAGGCAGTTCCTGCACGCCCACAGGCTCGCCTTCGCCCACCCGGTCAGCGGCGAGGCGATGAGCTTCACCTCCGAGCTGCCTCCCGATCTGGCGGCTGCGCTCGAATCGGCCCGTGCGGCTTAGCTCGCGGATCGCCACTACAATCGCTCAGTTCAAACCGACCCCCGTCGTACCGCCCCGGATCCTGACCGGCCTTGAGCCGGATCCCGGCTAGGGCGACGGGACTTCACCAACTTAACCAAGGAGACTTTTCGACATGCCAGAGGCAGGCCTCAAAGAGCTGCTGGAGGCCGGAGTCCACTTCGGTCACCAGACGCGTCGCTGGAACCCGAACATGCGCCGTTACATCCACGGCGAGCTGGACGGGATCCACATCATCGACCTGGTCCAGACCGAGACGCTGCTGGAGAACGCACGCCGCTTCGCCGGCGAGCTTGCCAGCGGCGGCGGCACGGTGCTTTTCGTCGGCACCAAGAAGCAGGCGCGGGGACCGGTCCAGGAATGGGCCGGCCGCTGCAAGATGCCCTACGTCAACCAGCGCTGGCTGGGTGGCCTGCTGACCAACTTCAACACGATCTCGGCGCGGATCACCCGCCTGCACGAGCTCACCACCTGGCAGGAGGAGGGCAAACTCGAGCTGCTCCCGACCAAGGAGCGGATGGGGATGCAGGCCGAGCTGGCCAAGCTCGAGTACAACCTCGGCGGAGTCAGGGACATGGACAGGCTTCCCGATGCGGTCTTCGTCACCGATCTGAAAACGGAGGAGATCGCGGTCCGCGAGGCGGTCCGCCTGCGGATCCCGATCATCGGCCTCGTCGACACCAACTGCGATCCGAAACCGATCGACTACGTGATCCCCGGCAACGACGACGCGATCCGCTCCTGCCAGCTGGTGATCGGCACGATCGGCGGCGCGATCGAGGAGGGCGCGGGCGCCTGGCGCGTCCAGGAGGAGCGCCGCATCGCGGAGGAAATGGAACGGCGCAAAAAAGAGGAAGAAGAGCGGAAGAAGCGCGAGGAGGAAGAGAAACTCCGGCAGGAAAAAATCGAGGCGGATAAAAAAGCGGCGGAAGTCAAAGCTGTTGAAGATGCGGCTAAAGCACCGCCGCAGCCGCCTCAGGCTCCGCCGCAGCCGCCCGCAAAACCGCCAGCGTCACCGCCCGCGGGTCCTGTCGCGGGGCAGGGCACCCCGTCCTCGCAGGCTGCGGGCGGGGAACACAACCCCGCGCCACCCGCGGAGGCGAAGGCAGGAGATCAAGCCGGAAAACCCGCAGCCGCCCCGCAAGCAGCTGAGGCGGCCAAGCAGGCTCCAGCTGAGGAGGCAGCGCCGGCCGCAGCTGAGGCTCCTGCTGAGAAAGGGCCTGCGAAATGAGCGTTACTGCTGCCGATGTGAAGGCTCTGCGGGACCGGACGGGCGCGGCGATGATGGATTGCAAGGCCGCGCTTACGGAGTCCGAGGGGGACGTCGACCGAGCGATCGAGATCCTTCGGGTCAAGGGGCAGGCGTCTGCCGCCAAGCGCGAAGGGCGGGGGACCAGCGAGGGGGTCGTCGCCTCCTACATCCACGCCAACGACAAGGTCGGCGCGATGGTCGAAGTTCAGTGCGAGACCGACTTCGTCGCCCGCAACGAGGACTTCAAGGCGTTCGCCTACGAGGTCGCCCTGCACGTCGCCGCGACCGCGCCGAAGTACGTCTCCTCCGACGAGATCCCGGCCGAGGAGCGCGAGGCCGAAAAGCGGGTCTTCGAAGAGAAGGCGCGCGAGGACGGCAAACCGGACAACGTGGTCGAGAAAATCGTCGAGGGACAGCTCTCCAAGTGGGCCAGCGAGGTGGCGCTGCTCGACCAGGCCCACGTCAATGCCGAGAAGCACGACTCGAAGTCGATCGAGGAGCTGCGCCAGCAGCTGGCCGCGAAGACCGGCGAGAACGTTCGCGTCGCCCGCTTCGCGTACTTCCGCGTCGGGGACTGAGCCTGGACTCCGAGCCCAAATTCAGCCGCATCCTCCTCAAGCTCTCCGGCGAGGCGCTGATGGGGGAGCGCGACCACGGCACCGATCCCGACGAGGTGCAGCGGATCGCCCGCCAGGTCGCCGAGGTGCGGAGCCGGAAGGTCGAGATCGCCGTCGTGGTCGGGGCGGGCAACATCTACCGGGGCCTGGCCGGCGCCGCCGCGGGGATGGACCGGGCAACCGGCGACTACATGGGCATGCTGGCGACCGTGCTCAACGCCCTCACCCTCCAGGACGCGCTGGAGAAGGTCGGCGAGCACACCAGGGTGATGTCGGCGATCGACGTCAAGGAGGTCGCCGAGCCCTACATCCGCCGCCGTGCCATGCGCCACCTCGAGAAGGGGCGAGTGGTGATCTTCGCCGCCGGCACCGGCAACCCGTTCTTCACCACCGACACGGCGGCAGCGCTGCGCGCGCTCGAGATCCGCGCCGGGGCGATCCTGATGGCGAAGAACGGGGTGGAGGGGGTCTATGACGCCGACCCGGCGATCGACCCAGAGGCCAAGTTCATCCCGGCGATCGGCCACCGCGAGGCGATCGAGCGAGGGCTGAAGGTGATGGACTCGACCGCCCTCTCCCTCTGCATGGACAACGACCTGCCGATCTACGTCTTCAACATGGGCGACGAGGGGAACATAGATAGGATCGTCAGCGGCGAGAGGGTGGGCACGCTGGTCTCCAGCAAGCCCGCCGGATGACGGGAGCGAGGGACCCGGTGGAGCTGATCGACGAGCTGCTGGCAGACGCGAAGGACCGGATGCAGAAGTCGGTCGAATCGAGCCGTGGCGAGCTGGCCACGGTGCGGACCGGCCGCGCCTCGCCGCACCTGCTGGACCGGATAGTGGTCGACTACTACGGCTCGCCGACGCCGCTCAAGCAACTCGCCAACGTGGCGACCTCCGACGCGCGCCTGCTCACCGTGACGCCCTTCGACAAGGGCGCAATCGGCTCGATCGAGAAATCGATCCAGGAGTCCGACGTCGGCCTGACGCCGAACAACGACGGCAGCGTGATCCGCCTCCAGATCCCCGAGCTGACCGAGGAGCGCCGCCGGGAGATGGTCAAGGTCGTCCACGGTGTCGCCGAGGAGGGCCGCGTCGCGGTCCGCAACATCCGCCGCGACACGATGGGAGACCTGCGCGACCTGAAGAAAGAGGGCGAAGCCGGCGAGGACGACGAGCGCCGTGCCGAGGCCGCCCTGCAGAAGCAGACCGACGAGGCAATCGCCGAGATCGACATGCTCCTCAAGGGAAAGGAAGAGGAGATCCTGGAGGTGTGAGCGCCTCCGCGCGGTACGTCGCGATCATCACCGACGGCAACGGGCGCTGGGCGCAGCAGCGCAACCTCCCGGTCGTCGAGGGTCACCGGGCCGGCGCCGACACGGTCAAGGCGCGGCTGCGCGACGCCGCCGAGCTCGGGGTCGAGGAGCTGACCGTCTTCTCCTTCTCGACCGAGAACTGGGCGCGGCCGGCCGAGGAGGTGGAGGGGCTGATGCGGATGTTCGGCGAGCGGATCGCGGCCGAGACCCCGGAGCTGCGCGGCGAAGGGGTGCGAATGCGATTCGTGGGGCGCCGTGACGGCGTCGCGCCCGAGCTGGTCGAGCGGATGAGCTGGGCCGAGGCGGAGACCGCGGGCAACGATCGGATCGTCCTCTTCGTCGCCTTCAACTACGGTGGGCGGGCGGAGATCGTCGACGCGGCGGCAGCCTTCGACGGCGGCTCCGAAAAGGAGTTCCGCCGCCACCTCTACGCGCCCGAGATGCACGACCCCGATCTCCTCATCCGAACCAGCGGCGAGCGCCGCCTCTCCAACTATCTGCTCTGGCAGTGCGCCTACTCCGAGCTCGTCTTCCGCGACGAGCTGTGGCCCGACTTCACCCGTGAGGCCTTCGAGCAGTCGCTGCGCGAGTTCGAGGAGCGCCGGCGCCGCTTCGGGGCGAGGACCTAGCGATGGAGTCCGGGGGAGAGGAGGGCGGGAAAGGGCGGCGCCGGGGCTTCGAGTTCGACCACGCGGTGGACCTCTTCGAGGGGCTCGAGGACGATCCGGTCTCCGAGGAGGAGCCGAAGCCGCCGCGAGCCCCGCGCCGGCGCAGTCCCCTGCGCGGCGAGACGGCGCGGCGGATCCTCTTCGCCATCCCCTGGATCGCCTTCGCGATCGCGATCACCGTCTTCGGCGGCATTCCCTTCGCGGTGGCGATGGTGGCGATCGGCGTGGTCTGCCTGCGCGAGTACTTCGTGATGACCGATTCGCTGCGGCCGATCCAGATCGTCGCCTACGTCGCGGTGGCGGCGATGGTGGTCGCCGCTCACTTCGGGACCGCCTTCAACGTCCTCCTCGTCGCCACCGCGACGTTCCCGCTGCTCTTCGTCTTCGGGGTGGACCGCAAGCACCGCGACGGCGTCGTCATCTCGATGGGCGTGACCCTGCTCGGCGTGGTCTGGATCGGCCTGCCCCTTGTCCACGCGGTCCTCCTCCGCGACCTTCCCGACCACGGCGCGGCGCTGCTGATCGACGTCCTGGTCGGCACCTTCGCCACCGACACCGGCGCCTACGCCACCGGCCGCATGTTCGGCTCGCACCGGATCGCGCCCAACCTCTCGCCGAACAAGACCCTGGAGGGGCTGGTCGGCGGCTTCCTGATCGGCACGCTGGCCTTCTGGTTCGCCGGCCTCTACCAGGACTGGCTCTCCGGCGTGGATGCCCTGATCATGGGCGCCGCCGTCGCCGCGATCGCCCCGCTCGGCGACCTCTTCGCCTCGATGGTGAAGCGCGACCTCGGTCGCAAGGACACCGGCAAGCTGTTCGGGCCCCACGGCGGTCTGCTCGACCGCCTCGACGCGGTTCTCTTCACGATCGTCGTCGGCTACTACCTCTCGGTCCAGCTGGTCTACTAGCGACGCGTTCGGCCCTCCCTATGCTCTGTCCTCGATGAAGAAGCTGGTGATACTCGGGTCGACCGGCTCTATCGGGACCCAGGCGCTGGAGATCGTCGCGGCTTCCGAAGAGCTCCAGGTCGTCGGCCTTGCGGCGGGGTCGAGCTGGGAGGCGCTGCTGGAGCAGGCGCGGCAGCACGGCGTCCCGACCGTGGCGCTGAACGACGATGGAGCCGCCGAGCGGGCACGTTCTGCCTGGGACGGTCGCGTGCTCGCGGGCGACGACGGGATCCGGGAGCTGATCGCAGATTCGAGTCCCGACCTCGTCCTCAACGGCATGGTCGGGGCCGCCGGCCTCGGCCCGACGATCGTCGCGCTCAGCGCGGGAATCGACGTCGCGCTCGCCAACAAGGAGAGCCTCGTGATCGGCGGCGAGCTGACGATGGCGCTGGCCGAGGCGACCGGGGCGCGGCTGCTGCCGGTCGACTCCGAGCATTCGGCCCTCTTCCAGCTGATCGGGGCGGAGCAGCCGGGGACCGTGGAGCGGCTGGTTCTGACCGCCTCCGGGGGGCCCTTCCGCGGCCGCACCGACCTTGCCGGCGTCAGCGTCGACGACGCCCTCGCCCACCCGACCTGGCAGATGGGCGGGCGGATCACGATCGACTCGGCGACGCTGATGAACAAGGGCTTCGAGGCGATCGAGGCGCACCACCTGTTCGCCGTGCCCTATGAACAGATCGAGGTGGTCGTCCACCCGCAGTCGATCGTCCACTCGCTTGTCGATCTGATCGACGGCGCCACGCTCGCCCACCTCGGCTACCCCGACATGCGGGTGCCGATCTCCTACGCGCTCCACTTTCCCGAGCGCGCCGAGGTCGAAGTGCCCAGGCTCGATCTCGCGAGCGTCGGCGAGCTCAGTTTCGAGCCGCCCGACCTGGAGACCTTCGCCTGCCTGCGCCTGGCGTTGGAGGCGGGCCGAGCGGGCGGGACCGCCCCCTGCGTCCTCAACGCCGCCGACGAGATCGCGGTCGGTGCCTTCCTCGAAGGGCGGATTGGCTTCACCGCCATCGGAGCGGCGATCGAGGCGGTGCTGGAGGAGATGCCGACGCGCCCCGTCACCCACTTCGAGGAGCTGTTCGCGACCGACGCCGAGGCGCGCCGCCGCACCGAGGAGCAGGTGGGGGGGTTGGCGAGGGTATGAGCTGGCTGCTGATCTTCCTCGGCTTCTCGCTGCTGATCATCCTGCACGAGGCCGGCCACTTCTTCGCCGCCAAGGCGACGGGGATGCGAGTCGAGCGCTTCTTCCTCTTCTTCCCGCCGAAGCTGGTCTCGGTCAAGCGGGGCGAGACGGAGTACGGCATCGGCGCGATCCCCGCGGGGGGCTTCGTGAAGATCAGCGGGATGAATCCCGACGAAGAGCTGCCGCCGGAGGCCCAGGGCCGTGGCTACTACGACCAACCGGTCTGGAAGCGGATCGTCGTGATCGGCGCCGGGCCCGCGGTGAACATCGTCCTTGCCTTCGCGATCCTCTTCGTGCTGGCTCTCGGCGCCAGCCAGGTCAACCAGACGGTCGGAAAAGTCGTGCCCGATACCCCCGCCGCCGCCGTGGCGTTGCAGCCCGGCGACGAGATCGTCGCCGTCGACGGCAAGCGCTACGCAGGTCTCGGCCTCGAAGAGCGGCTGACCGAGTTCGTCAATCAGGTCGGGTCGCATAAGTGCGCCGGCAAGCAGGTGGACGGCTGCGAGGCCGCGACCCCGGTCGAGCTGACCGTCCGCCGCGACGGGCAGCTGCAGACGGTCTCGGTGCGGCCGGAGTACGACGCCGCGATCGAGCGGACCAGGGTCGGCTTCGGCTATGGCAGCGAACCGGCGGAACTGGGGCTCGGCGGCGCCGCCGAGCGGGCGGCCGACTCGATCTGGCTGGTGACGACCAAAACGGTCACGGTCTTCGCCAACATCCTCGACCCCGAGCAGCGCAAAGAAGTCTCCGGCGTGGTCGGGGTCAGCGCCACGGCCGATCAGGTGATCAACGAGTTCGGCGCCAGGGAGTCGCTGATCGTGCTGGCGGTGGTCAGCCTCTCGCTCGGGCTGATCAACCTCTTCCCCTTCCTGCCGCTCGACGGCGGCCACATCTTCTGGAGCCTGGTCGAGAAGGTGCGCGGCAAGCCGGTGCCGTTCGCGGTGATGGAGCGGGCCGGCGCGATCGGCTTCGTCCTCGTGATCATGCTCTTCTTCATCGGCCTCACCAACGACATCGACCGCCTCACCGGCGAGGGCTTCAACGTCCGTTGACGGCCAGGCCCCTCGCCGGGATACCCTTCGAATATGGCTTCTAAGCGGCAGATCTTCGTCGGCGGCGTGCCAATCGGCGGCGGCGCGCCGGTTGCGGTGCAGACGATGACCAAGACCGAGACCGCCAACCTGGCGGCGACGATGGAGCAGATCCACAAGGTCGCCGACGCAGGGGCCGACCTGGTCCGGGTCGCGGTGCCGCGCGACGACGACGTCGAGGCGCTGAAGACGATCGTCAAGCAGTCGCCGATCCCGGTGATCGCCGACATCCACTTCAACCACACGCTGGCGCTGAAGGCGATCGACGCCGGCGCCCACTGCATCCGGCTCAACCCCGGCAACATCGGCGGCCGCGAGAAAGTCGCCGAGGTGGCCGCGAAGGCGAATGCCGCCGACGTGCCGATGCGGATCGGCGTCAACTCCGGCTCGCTGCCCAAACACCTGCACGAGCTGGAGCGCGAGCGGCCGGTCGAGGCCCTGGTCACCGCCGCGGTCGAGTTCACCGAGCTGATGGAGAGCCTCGACTTCGAGAACTTCAAGGTCTCGATCAAGTCGACCAACGTGCCCAACACGATCGCCGCCAACCGCCTGCTCTCCGAGCGGATCCCCTACCCGATCCACCTCGGCATCACCGAGGCGGGGACGAAATGGGCCGGCTCGCTGAAATCGGCGGTCGGGCTCGGCACCCTGCTCGCCGACGGGGTCGGCGACACGGTCCGGATCAGCCTCTCGACCTTCCACGCCGAGGAGGAGGTCAAGGTCGCCTGGGAGATCCTCAAGGCGCTGCAGCTGCGCGAGCGCGGCCCGGTGCTGATCGCCTGCCCGACCTGCGGCCGTCTCCAGTTCGACATGGACTCGGTCGTCGCCGAGATCGAGCAGCGGCTCGAAGGCTACGCCGAGCCGGTCGAGGTGGCCGTGCTCGGCTGCGCCGTGAACGGGATCGGGGAGGCCAGCCACGCCGATTTCGGCATCGCCGGCGCCAAGAACGAGGGGCTGATCTTCGCCGGCGGCAAACCGCTGCGAAAGGTGCCGCAGGAGAGCCTGGTCGACACCCTGTTCGAGGAGATCGACAAGTCGCTGGACCGCGGCGCGGTCGAGTTCGACGAGGCCGAGTCGCGTGAGGGCGCCGAGTGGGTGGCGCGGATCGAGGAGGAGAGCGCTGGCGAACTGACGCCGGAGAAGATTGCTCGGATGGAGCATGAGGCGGCGCAGAAGGGGGAGTCGGACAAGGTGCTGCTGGACGAGGAGGCTTCGCCGACGGCGGGGCGGAGGTTTACCCGGGCGTAGGCAGGGGAGGGGATGGGGCGTCCCATCCGTGCGCTGGGTTTTTCGCCGTGCGCACTGCCGCTCTCGCTGAGTTGTCTGTGCGAAAAACAGGACGCCGCGCCCGGACTGGGACACCCCATCCCCTCCCATTCGGCGCCGCCAGCTTCACGCAGACCCAAGTGGGATCTACGCGCCTTATAGGTTTCCCCGCGTGACCCGTCTGAGCCAGGCTTTCCTCCCGACCTTGAAGGACGCCCCGTCTGATGCGGAGGCTGTCTCTCACAAGTTGATGGTGCGTGCCGGCCTCATTCGACAGTTGGGGGCTGGGTTGTGGACCTATCTGCCGGCTGGCTATCGGTCTATTCGCAAGGTCGAGGCGATCTTGCGGGAGGAGATGGAGGGGATCGGGTGTCAGGAGATGTTGATGCCGGTCCTGCAGCCGGCTGAAAACTGGGAGAAGACCGGGCGGTACTCGATCGACGAGCTGTTCAAGCTGGAGGACCGCAAGGGCGCTCCGATGGTCCTGGCGATGACCCATGAGGAGTGCGTTACGTACCACGTGGGCCGGGAGGTGCGGTCGTACCGGGACCTGCCGCTGATGCTGTTCCACATCCAGACCAAGGAGCGGGACGAGCCGCGGCCGCGTGCCGGCGTCCTGCGCACGCGCGAGTTCACGATGAAGGACGCCTACTCCTTCGACCGCGATGAGGAGGGGCTGGCGCGCTCCTACGAGCTGCAGAGCGAGGCCTACGCGCGGATCTTCGACCGCTGCGGGCTGAACTGGCACCGGGTCGAGTCCGACGTCGGGATGATGGGTGGCTCCGGAGCCCACGAGTACATGGCGCCCTGCGCCGCGGGCGAGAACGAGGTGGCGCTCGCCTCCGGCTACGCGGCCAACGTCGAGGTCGCCTCGGCCGAGCCGCAGCCGGTCGAGCTGCCGGCCACGCTGGACGCGCCCGAGGAGGTCGCGACCCCCGGCCAGACGACGATCGAGCAGGTCTCCGCCGCGCTGGGACTGCCACCGGGGGCGCTGGTCAAGTCGATGCCGGTCGTCGCCGAGGGCCGCGGCATGGTCCTGGTGCTGATCCGCGGCGATCACCGCCTCAACGAGATCAAGCTGCGCAACGCGCTCGGCACAGACTTCAGGCCTGCGAGCGTCGAGGAGATCGAGGCGGAGCTGGGCCCGCCTGGCTTCGTCGGCCCGGTCGGCACCAACCTGCCCGTGATCAAGGATGCGGCGATCCAGGGCGATTCCTACGTGACCGGCGCCAACCGGCCCGACGCCCACCTGCGCGGCGTTCGGCCCGGACGCGACTTCGAGTTCGAGGAGATGGACGTGCGCGCGGTCGAGGCCGGCGACACGGCACCGGGGGGCGGCACGATCGAGATCGAGCCCGCGATCGAGATCGGCAACATCTTCAAGCTCGGCACCCGCTACTCGGTGCCGCTGGGAGCGACCTATCTCGACGAGGAGGGAACGGAGCACCCGCTCGCGATGGGCAGCTACGGGATCGGCCCGGCGCGGATCGTCGCCGCGGCGATCGAGCAGGGTGCCGACGAGCGGGGAATCGCATGGCCGGCACCGCTGGCGCCCTGGCAGGCGCACCTGGTCTCGCTGGCCAAGGCCGGCGAGCCGGAGCGCGAGGCAGCCGACCGGCTCTACGAGGAACTGCGCGAGAAGCTGGGCGGGGAGGTCCTCTACGACGATCGCGACGCCGGGCCGGGGGAGAAGCTGACCGACGCCGAGCTGCTCGGCTGCCCGCTGCGGATCGTCGTCGGCCGCCGCGGCCTCGCCGAGGGCGTCGTCGAGGCAAGTGAGCGCGTCGGCGGCGCGGAGCACAAGCTGCCTGTGGAGGACGCCGCCGAGCGGTCGCTGACGCTCCTGCGGGCCGATGGCTGACAAGGCGCCCTTCGGCCGCGGCCGCATCCGCCGCCTCTTCGGGCTCGACCGCAGCGGGCCGCCGCCGCCGCAGACGCTGGAGGGCGAGCCGCTGAATCCCTGGACGCTGCCCAACCTGGTCGGCTACCTGCGCCTTGCCGGGCTGCCCGTCTTCCTCTATCTCGCCTTCGAGTCCGGCGACGGCCGCAGCACCGCCGCAGCGGTGATCTACTGGCTGATCGCGGCCGGCGACTACGTCGACGGCTTCCTCGCCCGCGTCACCGGCCAGTACAGCCGCCTCGGCGCACTGCTCGACCCGCTGATCGACCGGCTGACGATCCTCGCGGGCGCCGTCGTCTGCTGGCATTTCGAGCTGCTGCCGCGCTGGGCGCTCGCCCTGCTCGTCGTCCGCGAGGTGGCGATGCTGGTCCTCGCCCAGTACGGACTGCGCCACGGCGTGCGGCTCGCGGTCAACTGGCCGGGCCGGATCTCGGTCTTCCCGATCATGGGCGGGATCTTCTTCGCCCTCGTCTTCGACGGCTGGGTGCCGGCGGCACTGCTGATCTGGGGCGTGGCCATGGCGATCCTGGCGACGGTGCTCTACGCGCGGACCGGCATCAGGGAAGTCCGGGCGGCGCAAGCTCGCACCCAGACTCGGTAAACCTTCAACCTGCAGTTGAACCTTTGGCCCAGCGACCTATAATCGTCGGTCAGCGTCCAACGGAGGCGGAGGCCTTCCCGATCATAGGAGTGAGATGGAGGACACCTTTCCCGATCTCGGTTCCCTCAGCGACGAGGAGCTCAAAGAGCTGATCGACACGCTGACGGCGGAGGAGAACGAGATCTCCTACAAGCGGCGCGTCCTGCACGGCAAGATCGACATCCTGCGCGCCGAGCTGGTCAACCGCCTGCGACACAAACGCGAAAGCGGCGACTCGCTGATCTCCGGCGACGACGTCGCCCAGCTGACCGACATCCTCGCCGGCAAGGCGCAGCACCCGCCCGAGGACAAGCCGGCGGCCTGAAGGGGAGGACTCGATGGCCGCCCACTGTCCGGAGTGCGGGTTCGTCAACCCCGAGGGGGCTAACTACTGCCAGAAGTGCGGTGCCTACCTGGGCGGTCCCTCCGAGGGCGGCGAGGAGCCGACGACGATGACCTACACGGTCGACGACACCGGCGAGATGCAGCCGATCGACATCGACCGGGCGGTCGAGCGCGAGGGGGCGGCCCTGGTGATCCGCGCCGGCGGCGGGCGCGCGGGGGAGAGCTTCACCATCTCCGATGACCGGGTCAGCATCGGCCGCAGCCCCGACGCCGGCGTCTTCCTCGACGACGTCACCGTCTCCCGCAACCACGCGCTCCTGGTGCGCCGCCGCGACGGCCTCTACATCGACGACCTCGGCTCGCTCAACGGCACCTACGTCAACCGCCGTCGGATCGAGTCCCACCTGCTCGCCGACGGCGACGAGATCCAGATCGGCAAGTACAAGCTCAGCTACCTGGAGAAGTAGGAGCGAGGATGGCAGTCTCCGAGCAACAGCAGCAGCAGGGCCGCCAGCGCGATTCGCGTCCGCGCAAGGCGCTGACGATCGGCGCCGTCTGCAAGATCCTGCAGGGCGAGTTCGACGACGTCTCGATCTCGAAGATCCGCTACCTCGAGGACCAGAAACTGCTCAGCCCGCGGCGCACGCCCGGCGGCTACCGCCTCTACAGCCAGTCCGACGTCGAGCGGCTGCGGACGATCCTGCGCCTGCAGCGCGACGAGTTCCTGCCGCTGCGGGTGATCCGCCAGGAGCTGGCGGCGGGCGGCGACCTCGACTTCGGCAGCAGCGGGGGGGAGGGGCGCCCCGCCGGGGGGGCCGTGCGGCGGGCGATCCTCGTCAACACCTCCAACGCGTACCTCGGGCTCGACGAGCTGATCGAGGAGACCGGCGCCCGCGCCGAGCTGGTCGCCGAGCTGGAGAACTTCGGCATCGTCCAACCGCAGAAGCGCGACGGCAAAATCGTCTACGACGAGACCGATCGCGAGATCGTCCGCGCCGCCAACGAGCTCTCCCGGGTCGGGGTCGGGGCGCGCAACCTGCGCGTCTTCCGCTCCTCCGCCGACCGCGAGTCGAACCTGCTGGAAGCGCTGCTCGGCCCCTCGCTGCGCTCGCGCAACCCCGAGCGCCGCAAGGAGGCCCTGGAGAGCCTCGAGAGCCTGGCGGCGACGGTGAGCCACCTCAAGCACCTCCTGCTGATCCGGGACCTGCGTCGCCTGGCGGGCGACTGACGGCTCGCCGGTGCCCCGCGTCACCCGCCGACGGACGATCTCGGCCCCACCCGGGGACGTCTGGTCGCTCGTCTCCGACCCGTACAACCTGCCGCGCTGGTGGCCGCGCACCTCGCGGGTCGAGAACGTCGACAGCAAGAGCGGCGGCCGGCGCAGCCAGTGGACGATGGTGCTGGAGACCGCCGAGGGCCGCGGGGTGCGCGCCGACTACCGCTGCCTCAGCTCGGCCGAGGGCGAGCGCTACGTCTGGGAGCAGCAGCTGGAGGGGACGCCGTTCGCGCGCCACCTGCGCAGCTCTACGGTCGAGATCGGGCTGCGGCCGGAGGGTGAGGGGACCGCGATCGTGCTGACCTCGGCCCAGGCCCTGCGCGGAATGTCGCGCCTCGGCTCGCCGATGATGCGGGGCGGCCAGGGCAAGATCCTCGACGAGGCGCTGGACGGGATCGAGGCGGCGTTGACCCGATGACCGAGCCGCGTCGCGACTCGAAGTGGTGGGGGTGGGGGGATCCTGCGATCGAGCCCCAGCTCGACGCCGAAGCTCTGGCCGCCCTGCGCGAGTGGGTCGGCGAGCTGACCCCCGCGCCGCGGGCGAACGAGCTGGACGGTTTCGAGCTGCCCGACCCCGAACCGCTGCCGGCAGCGCTGGTCGAGGCGGTCGGCGCCGAGGCCGTCTTCGATTCGGCCGAGGACAGGCTGCGACACGCCACCGGCTGCGGCTACGTCGACTTGGTGCGGCTCCGCGGAGGGCGGCTCGACGCGGCGCCCGACGCGGTGCTGCTACCCGCGGACGCCGATGCCGTGCAGCGGGTGCTGGAGGTCTGCGCCGCCGAGGGCGTCGCCGTCGTCCCCTACGGCGGGGGGACCAGCGTCGTCGGCGGGGTCGAGCCGCTGCGCGGAGAGCACCGGCGTGTCGTCAGCCTCGACCTGGCGCGGCTGCGCGGGGTCGAGGTGGACGAGCGTTCGCTCACCGCCAGGCTCGGCGCCGGCCTGCGCGGGCCGGAGGCGGAGGCCGCGCTCTCCAACCGGGACGTCACCCTCGGCCACTTCCCGCAGTCCTTCGAGTACGCAACGATCGGCGGCTTCGCCGCCACCCGCTCGGCCGGCCAGTCCTCCAGCGGCTACGGCCGCTTCGACGACGTCGTCAGCGCGATCCGCCTGCTCGCACCGGCCGGGGAGCTGCGCACGCTCGATACCCCGCACACCGCTGCCGGTCCCTCGCTGCGCGAGCTGGTGGTCGGCTCCGAGGGCGTCCTCGGCGTCATCCCCGAGGTCACGGTGCGGGTCCGCCCGGCGCCGCGGGTGCGCCGCTACGAGGCCTGGATCGCCGAGAGCTTCGAGGCAGGGACGGAGATCGTGCGGGCGCTGGCGCAGGGGCCCGGGCTGCCCGACGTGATCCGCGTCTCCGACGAGGAGGAGACGCGCGCGTCGCTGGCGCTCTCCGGCCCGCGCGGGCTCGCCGGAACCCTCCTCGGCGGCTACCTCGGGCTACGCCGCAGGCGGGGCGGCTGCCTGATCGTGGTCGGCGTCGAGGGCGAGGAGGAGTCGGTCGCCCGGCGCCGCGCCCTCGCGGTGCGCGAGCTGCGCCGCGGCGGCGCCGCCTACCTCGGCCAGGCCGCCGGCCGCTCCTGGGAGCACGGCCGCTTCCAGGGCCCCTACCTGCGCGACACCCTGATGGAGATGGGGGCGATGGCCGAGACGCTGGAGACCTCCCACACCTGGAGCAGGCTAGGCGAGCTGCGCCAGGCGGTCGCGACGGCGATCCGCGACTCCCTCGCCGCCCAGGGCACTCCCGGCCTCGTCCTCTGCCACCTCTCGCACGCCTACGCCGACGGCGCCTCGCTCTACTACACCTTCATCGCCCGCGCCCGGCAGGGGGAGGAGATCGAGCAGTGGCGAGAGGTCAAGCGCGCCGCCTCGGAGGCGATCGTCGCGACGGCCGGCACGATCACCCACCACCACGCAATCGGCCGCGACCACGCCCCCTACATGGAGGCGGAGGTGGGGAAAACCGGACTCGACGTGCTGCGAGCCGTAAAGGAGCAATTGGACCCCGCGGGAATTATGAATCCAGAAAAGACCATCTCCGGTTGAATGGCCAAGCAGGTCAAGGACGCAGGGAACGTGGCGTGCTCTGCACACGAGCGACCGAGGACGCCGACATGCGCAGTGCCATTCAGCCGGAGACGATCGGGCCGGTGATTTCGCCGGTCAGAACCGTCTCGCCGGTGTAGCTGGGCAAGCGCCGCTCCTGTTTGGCCGCGGCGACTTCGGCTTTGTACTCGGCGTCCGAGGTTCGCGAGACGTAGATCTGTTTGAAGGCGCCGTTGGAGACGAAGGCGAGCAGTTCGGCCGGGACCGGGAAGCGGGCGCCGAGCTGGCCCTCCTCGCCGACCTTCACCGCGCCCACCCGCAGCGCGAGTTTGGGCGAGCGGTAGAGCCAGACGGTGTAGGACTCGCCGGAGCCGGTCGGCTCGAGCCCGTCGGCGACGATCTGGAGCACGACTTCTTTGCCGAGCCTGCCGAACAGCGCCCGGCCGCTCGCGTCCCCTCCGTCGACCGGCTCCAGGGTGGCCTGGGTGAGGTTCTCGTTGTCGGCGCCCACGGTCAGGGCCGAGGGCGCACCATCACCGGAGCCATCCGAATCCGAATCGCCGCCACCGATATCAATCGCCCCGGTAACGAAGAGGATCAGTAGCAAGACGACAACCGCACCCCCCGCCAGCTCCCAAAGACGCCGCCGACCCATCTGCGGCGGGACTCGCCTCGACGGCTTGGACTGGGCAGGACGGCTGACGGGCGTTGGCTTAGGTGCCTCCTCCGCGGGTGGCGTGGGGCTGGGTTCCTCGCCCGCAGCCTGCGAGGACGAGGAGCCCTGCCCCACGACAGGACCCGCGGGCAGCTGCTCCCCATCCAACTCTGTCAGTGCCTCCCTGACCCGGCGGCGAACCTCGTCGACATTCAGCCCCATCAGGGCGGCGATGTCGTCATAGCCCTCCTCGCGCTGCGCGAGCAGTCGCAGCAGGGCCCTCTGGTCGTCGCTCAGCGGCACGGATGGACAAGCCTATGGGACGGGCGGGCTGGGTAGGGTCTGCGCCGCGATGGACGACGACCCCCGCGGCCTCCTTTCCCCCTTCGACGCCTTGGTCGGCACCGAGTGGCTCGACGACGACCCCGACCACGCGCGAGTGCGAGTTTCCATGCGTGACGAGCTGCGCCAGCCGGTCGGCCTGATGCACGGGGGCGTGATGTCGAGCCTGGTCGAGAGCGTCTGCTCGCGGGCGACCGCGCTGGCGGTGCTCGACGACGGGATGATCGCGATGGGCCAGTCGATCTCGGTCAACTTCCTGCGCCCTGTCACCGAAGGCCATGCCGAAGTCAGGGCGAAGGCGCGCCACCGCGGTCGCACCACCTGGATCTGGGAGGCCGAGGTGAAAGACGCCGAGGATCGCCTCTGCGCGCTGGCCCAGATGACTGTCGCGGTCAGACCGCGGCCGAAGTCCAGCTAACCGCTGAAGCGATTCGTGATCGGCAGGCGCCTGTCTCTGCCGAACGCCTTCGGCGTGATGCGAACCCCTGGCGCCGCCTGGCGCCGCTTGTACTCGGAGTGGTCGACCATCCGCACGACCTCGTCGACCACCTCCGCCGGCAGGCCGCTGGCGATCATCTCCTCGCGCCCCTGGTCGCGCTCGACGTAGGCCTCGAGGACGCGATCGAGCAGGTCGTAGGGGGGGAGGGAGTCGGAGTCGAGCTGGTCCGGCCGCAGCTCCGCCGAAGGTGCCCGGTCCAGGACCGAGGCCGGGATCAGCTCGCGGCCGGCCGTCTCGTTGCGGTGGCGGACGAGGTCGTAGACGAGGGTCTTCGGCACGTCCTTGATCGCCGCGAAGCCCCCCGCCATGTCGCCGTAGAGGGTCGCGTAGCCGACCGACATCTCGCTCTTGTTGCCGGTCGTCAGGACCAGCCACCCGTGCTTGTTGGAGAGCGCCATCATCAGGTTGCCCCTGATCCGCGCCTGGATGTTCTCGGCGGCGAGGTCGGGGTCCGAGGGGCGGGTCGGGTCGCGGGGGAGCGACTCGGGCGCGTCTCCGTCTTCAGCCGCGAAGGAATCGGCCAGGGCCCCCTCGTAGGCGTCCATCGCGGCAGAGATCGGGATCTCGATCCCCTCGGCACCGAGGTTGGCGGCTATCGCCCGGGCGTCGCCCTGCGTCGCGTCGCTGGAGTGGGGGGAGGGCATCACCACGCAGCTGACGCCCTCGGGCCCGAGGGCGTCGACGGCGAGCAGGGCCACCAGGGCCGAGTCGATCCCGCCCGAGAGCGCCAGTCCGACATGGCGGAAGCCGTTCTTGCGGACGTAGTCGCGCAGCCCGAGCACGAGCGCCCCGTAGACCTCCGCCAGGTCGGGCAGCGGCTCCGCGAGAGGGCCCGGGGCGGTGGCCGGGACGTCGCAGAGAAGCAGTTCCTCCTCGAACTGGGCGGCGCGGGCGATCACCTGGCCGCTCGGGTCGACGACGAAACTCTGGCCGTCGAAGACCAACTCGTCCTGCCCCCCGACCAGGTTGCAGAAGGCGAGGTGGGTCCCGTAGGCGCGGGCGCGGTCGGCGAACATCTCCTCGCGCTCGCGACCCTTGCCGCGGTGGTAGGGCGAGCCCGACGGGTTGGCGATTAGCTTCGCGCCTGCCTCGGCCTCGCTCGAGGCGGGCGGGCCCTCGGTCCAGAGGTCCTCGCAGACCGTCAGCCCGACCCGGGTCCCGGCGACGTCGACTGCCATCGGCTCCTCGCCTGGGACGAAATAGCGCTGCTCGTCGAAGACCGCGTAGTTGGGAAGCCGGTTCTTGCGGTAGACGGCGCGAACCTCGCCCCCCGAGAGGACGGCCAACGAGTTATGCGCGTGGCGGTGGTCGCCGCCGCCCGCGGCCGGCTCGGCGAAGCCGACCAGGACGACCATCTCGCCGACGCCCCGCGCCAGCTCCTGGACCGCGGCCTGGTTGGCCTCGACGAAGTGGCGCTTCAGGTAGAGGTCCTCCGCCGGATAGCCGGGGACGCACAGCTCCGGGAAGATCGCCAGGTCGGCGCCGGCGGCCGCCGCGCGGCCGATCCACTCGGCGATCTTCGCCGCGTTGCCGTCGACGTCGCCAACGGTCGGGTCGATCTGGGCGAGGGCTATGCGCACTACTGGACGGGGACCGCGCCGTTGCCGGCTCTCGTCGCCGCCCGCCGGCCGTTGCCGCCCGCCGGGGACACAGTCGCGACCGCTTCGGAGACCGCGCCTTCGAGATCGAGGCCGAAGCTGTCGAGGTCGGCCATCGCGTCGTAGTCGCCGACCAGGCCGAAATCGACCTGGCCGTCGTAGGACATGATCCCGACGCAGAGTGCCTGGCGCCGCGCCAGCGGCACCATCGGGAAGATCGCCTCCATCCTCCGTCCCAGCACGTAGAGGGGGAACTGCGGGCCGGGCACGTTGGTGACGACGAGGTTGAAGAATCGCTGGGCGGGCTGCAGGCGAGCCGCCTGCGAGGCGATCGTCGTCGGCGCGAAGTCGGTCAATTTGGTGAGGATCTCGGCCCCGACGGCCTGGCCCGAGCCCTTCAGGTCGCCCATGGTCTCGGTCAGCAGCCGCAGCCGCTCCACCGGGTCCTCGCACCAGACCGGCAGCGGCGCCATCATCGCCGCGATCCGGTTGCCGAGCGCGCCGTGTTCTTCTTCGGCGCGGACGCTGACCGGGACCATCGCTCGCAGCTCCAACCCCTCGGTGTCGTGACCGCGGGCGCGCAGGTAGTTGCCGAGGGCGCCAGTGACGACCGAGAGGACGACGTCGTTGACCGTGCCGCCGTGCTGGTTCTTCACCCGCTTCAGGTCCTCGAGGTCGGCGCGGATGAAGGCGAGGCGCCGGTGGGGGCCGATCTCGACGTTGAACGGCGTCCGCGGCGCCGACATCCCGGCCTCGAGCATCTTCCCGGTGGCGCCGACCCCGCGCAGCACCCGGCGCGGTCCACGCACGGCCGCGCGCACTCCACGGACCATCTCGCGCGGGCTGGTCGCCCGCTCGTACAGCGCGTCGCGGAGCAGGTCGAAGTCGGTCGGCTCCGGTCGCGGCGCCCACTTCGGCGGGCGCACCGGCGGGTTCTGCGGCTCCTGTTCGAGATCGAAGAGGACCGTGGTGATGTCGACCCCGGAGACGCCGTCGACCAGCGCGTGGTGGCTCTTGCCGACGATCGCGAAGCGGTCGTCTTCGAGGCCCTCGACCAGCCACAGCTCCCAGAGCGGCTTGCTGCGGTCGAGCTGCTGGGAGAAGATCCGCGCCGCCAGGTTGCGCAGCTGCTCCTCGGAACCGGGCGCGGGCAGCGCGGTCTGCCGCACGTGGTAGTCGAGGTTGAGATGGGGATCGTCGACCCAGACCGGGCGTCCCTGGCCGAAGGGGACGGAGCGGAGCTTCTGGCGGAAGCGCGGCACCAGGTGCAGGCGCGACTCGATGTGGTCGCGGAACTCCGCGTGGGTGGGTGGCGAAGCCTCGAAGAGGATCGTCGAGGCGACGTGCATGTGCGCGCCGGCTCGCTCCATATGGAGGAATGAAGTGTCGAGTCCAGTCAGCCGTTCGCTCACGGAGCGAATCTTCGCACAGGCCTATGCAGCGAATCCGAGTCGCAGTTGGTCGCCGTCGTCTTCATCGTCTTCGGCGGCGTCCTCGCCGTGGTCGAAGGAAGCGACGCGGACGCCGAGCAGGCGCACCGGCCGCGGTGGGGAGTAGGTGCGCAGCAGCTCCAGCGCGATCGGCGCGACGACCTCGGGGTCGTTGGTCGGCTGCTCGACCGTGTGGGAGCGGGTGGCATTGGTCCAGTCGTCGAGCCGCACCTTGATCCCGATCGTGCGGCCTTCGAGCCCTCGCGAGCGCAGCCGCCGGCAGAGCTCCTCGGCGAGGGAGCGGATCGAGGCCGCCATCTGGTCCCGATCGGCGACGTCATGGTCGAACGTCGTCTCCGCCGACTGCGACTTCGTCTCGTGCACGACCGCGATCGGCGTGTCGTCCTCGAAGCGGGCACGGGCGGCGAGCCAGGCTCCCGAGCGGGGGCCGAACGCCTGCTTCAGAGCGGCAGGGTCGTGGGCGCGCAGCTGGGCCAGGGTGCGGACGTCCATCTGCTGCAACCGGGCGACGGTCTTCGGCCCGATCCCGGGGACGAGCCCGGGGGAGTCAGCCGCGAAGCGCTCCAGCGCCTCGGCGCGGGAGAGGACGACGAGCCCGCCGGGCTTGCCCAGCTCGCTCGTGATCTTCGCCAGCAGGCGGTTCTCGGAAATCCCGACCGAGCAGCCGAGGCCGGTCTCCTCGCGGATCTCGTTGGCTATTTGGCGCATCGTCGACTTCGGCGAGAAGAGGCCCGTGAGGTCGACGTAGGCCTCGTCGAGTCCGACCACCTCGACCGTCTCCGCGTTGCGGCGCAGGATCGCCATCACCTGCCGAGAGGCCTCGCGGTAGGCGGTGAAATCGGGCTGGACGTAGACGGCGTCGGGCAGCCTGCGCCGCGCGATCGCGGCCGGCATCGCCGAGTGGATCCCGGCCAGCCTGCGCGCCTCGTAGCTCGCCGTCGTCACCACTGCCCGCGGCCCGGACCCGCAGACGACGACTGGCTTCCCCTTCAGCTCCGGCCGTCGCCGCAGCTCGACCGACGCGTAGAAGGCGTCCATGTCGAGGTGGGCGACAGTGCGGGGATCGGGCATCCCTCGATCGTAGGCGTCGGTGCGGAAGGTCACGTAGTCGCTCCAGCGTGCGGATTAGGTTCGTGACGATGGTTGCGACCCTTGACCTCGTCCGCTTCCCGCTCGGCGTCGCGCAGCTGGAGCTGTGGCGGGCGCAGCGCCGTCGGGACGAGTTCCACGGTGCCGCCTTCTCCTCGCTCCTCCTACCGGTGGCCCTGCGCTACATGCCGCTGCCGGTGGGGCAGCTGCGGACGTTCGGATACCTGGCCGTCTGGCCGACGGCGGACGCCGCCGAGCGCTTCCGAGCCTCAGCCTTGGCGCGCCGCTGGGATCGCACGGCGCGCCACCTGGAGCTGACGCTCCAACCGATCCAGAGCTTCGGCAGCTGGCGGGGCGTCGATCCGATCGAGGGCACGCGCGGCGAGGCCGGACCGGGACCCGTCCTGTTGATCACCCACTCGCGAACGCGGCTGTCGAAGCTCGCGCCCTTCGCACGCGCCAGCGGCCGGGTCGCCGACTCGCTCCCGCGCCAGCCGGGGCATCTCTGGGCGGATGGCTTCGCCGATCGCCTCCGGACCCTCGACACCGGCACGCTCTCGCTCTGGCGCAGCGCCGCCGACGCGACCCACTTCGCCTACAACGCCGGCATCCACCGGGACGCGGTGCAGGCCGAGCGTGATGGAAGGTGGTTCGCGGAATCGTGGTTCGGCCGCTTCGGCGTCATCTCCGCCTCGGGCGATTGGCCAGGCATCGAGATTGACGCGCTCGGCCCCGGGTAGCATCGAGGCGTGGCCGACGTCACCCACACGCGGATCGAGGAGATCGACGCGATCGAAGGGTTCTTCGAGGGGATCAGGTTCCACAAAGCCGCGGCCGGACTCGACGTCAGCGCCTTCGGCATCTCGATCATCGAGATGGCTCCCGGCGCCGACGAATACCCCGAGCACGACCACTCCAAGGAGGGGATCGGCGGCAAGATGTTCGCCAACCGCCCCGAGCAGTTCGGCCAGGAGGAGGTCTACGTGGCCCTGAAGGGCTCCGGCACGCTCGAAGCCGACGGCGAGCAGTACCCGATCGACCAGGACCACATCGCCCGTGTCGGTCCGGGGGTCAAGCGCAAGGTGCTCCCCGGCCCGGAGGGCATCCGCCTCCTGGCGCTCGGCGCTACCCCGGGCACTGCGTACGACACCGGCGGCTCGCTCTAGCCGACCGCAACAGCCGCGTCGCCTCCGCGTACGAGCTGACCGGGGAGGGGGAGGAGGCGCTGGTCCGGCGGCTGATCGAGAGAGCCCGCGCCACCGAGCGCCACATGCGCGCGGAGATAGTCCCCCTGGCCGAGGAGTTCGAGAAGGGCGGGGTCCGCTACCCGGAGATCGTCGCCCGCCTCGGCGCCGACACCTACGCCTTCGCCCGCCGAGTGGCTGGAGAAGGAGCTGAGAACCTAGACTGCGAGTCATGGCTTCTCCCGAGGCGAAGAACCTCGAGGCGATCTCGAAGGCGATCGACCAGCACAACGCGAACTGTTCGTTCCCGGCTGCCGAGGTGCGGATGAACCCGTTCGAGGTCGAGCGGCTGGGCTGGGATCAGATCCGCGGCCTTCCCGTCGTGCCCGACGACGCGATCGGCACCGGCCGCTTCCGCATCGTCTGCTCACGCGAACTCGACGACGCCGGCCTCGAAGAGGTAGAGGCGGTCGGCCAGGAGCTGCAGACCGTCGTCGCGCCGGTAAATAACTAAGCCCGAGAGCGCGGGCGGCCACCCGCGCTCTCAGACCTCGTTCCAGAAGTCGAGGCCCAGTTCGCTCAAGAGTCGCTGGGCCTCGATGTTGAGCTGGGTCAACTGGTCGGTCCAGATCAGGACGCCCATCGCGATCAGGATCACGCCGCCGGTTGCGACTATCGCCTGGTAGTGGCGCTTGACCACGGTGAAGGCGCTGGTCATGCGCGAGAAGGCGACGGCGGTGAGCAGGAAGGGGATCGCGAGGCCGGCCGAGTAGACGGCGAGGAGGAAGGCACCGCGGGCGGCTGAGTCGGTGAGCGAGGCGGCGGAGAGGATCGCCCCCAGCGTGGGCCCGATGCAGGGCGTCCAGGCGATCGCGAAGGCGGCGCCGGCGACCACCGGGCCGCCCTTGCCGGCACGCTCCATCAGAGCATCGAAGTGCCACTCCCGGTTCAGCCGGGTGACGAAGAGCGAGGCGACGAAGAGGACGCCCATCGCGATGATCAGCGCCGCCGAGACCTTGCTCAGCAGCTCCTCGTGGTCGCGCAGGGTCGAGCCGAGCCCGGTTGCGGTCAACCCGAGGGCGATGAAGATCGCCGAGAAGCTGGCGACGAAGAGGAGGCTGGGGCCGAGCACGCGCCGCCAACCGGCATCGTCCAGCTCGCTTGGCGAGACGCCGCTGACCGCGGACAGGTAGCCGGGGACGAGCGGCAGCACGCAGGGGGAGAGGAAGGAAACGACGCCCGCGGCAAGGGCGGCGAAGATCCCCACGCCGGCGGCGGGATCGGTACTGATCTCGGCGAGGAACACGACCCCTCCAGGGTACTTGCGGAGCGCCACCGTGCCGGGGCTGATGTACAGTCCTGGCTAGCCAGCCAAACGCCGCGGCGCGAGCGGCGCGACCACAGGAGCAGACTTTGAGCAACCGCACGTTCGTGATCGGGGTCGGGATGACCAAGTTCGAGAAGCCCGGCACCAAGGAGGGCGATTACCCCGACTGGGCCAAGGAGGCGGGGGAGAAGGCGCTCGCCGACGCCGGCATCCCGTACGACGACGTCGAGCAGGCCTACGCCGGCTACTGCTACGGCGACTCGACCTACGGCCAGCGGGCGCTTTACCAGCTCGGCCTGACGGGGATCCCGGTGGTCAACGTCAACAACAACTGCTCGACCGGCTCCTCGGCGCTGTTCCTGGCGCGCCAGGCGGTCAAAGGCGGGATCGCCGAGTGCGCGCTGGCGCTCGGCTTCGAGAAGATGGAGCCGGGCTCGCTAGGCGTCAAGTACACCGACCGGACCAACGCGCTCGACAAGCACGCGATGCGGATGTTCGAGATCCGCGACCCGGAGCAGTCGCCCCCGGCGCCGCAGATGTTCGGCAACGCCGGCCGCGATCACATGGAGAAGTACGGCTCCAACCCCGACCACTACGCCTGGATCGGGTGGAAGAACCACAAGCACTCGGTCAACAACCCATACGCCCAGTTCCAGGACGTTTATAGCCTCGAGGAGATCAAGTCGGCGAGGATGATCCACGACCCGCTGACCAAGCTGCAGTGCTCGCCGACCTCCGACGGCTCGGCCTGCGCGATCGTCGCCTCCGAGCGCTACGTCGACGAGCACGGCCTCTGGGAGCAGGCGGTCGAGATCGTCGGCCAGTCGATGGTCACCGACCTCAGCTCGACCTTCGCCGAGGACACCGACTGCATGAAGATCGTCGGCTTCGACATGTCGAAGCAGGCGGCGGACGAGGCCTACGCGGAGGCCGGCGTGGTCGCCGAGGAAATCGACGTCTGCGAGCTGCACGACTGCTTCAGCGCCAACGAGCTCATCACCTACGAAGCGCTCGGCTTCGCGGCCGAGGGCGAGGGTCACAAACTGGTCGAGGAAGAGGCGACCACCTACGGCGGCAAGGTCGTCGTCAACCCCTCCGGCGGGCTGATCTCCAAGGGCCACCCGCTGGGCGCGACCGGGCTGGCGCAATGCTCGGAACTGACCTGGCAGCTGCGCGGGGAAGCCGACAAGCGACAGGTCGAGGGCGCCAAGACCGCCCTGCAGCACAACATCGGCCTCGGCGGCGCCGCCGTGGTCACCGTCTACAAGCCGGCGGCCTAGGGGTCGCGGGAGGAGGAGGGCACGATGGCGAAGCAGCGGCAGGCTCTATCCGGCAAGGTCGTGGCGATCACCGGCGGTGCGCGCGGGATCGGCAAGGCGACGGCGACGGCTCTGGTCCGCAAGGGCTGCCGCGTCGCGATCGGCGACCTCGACCTGGCGCTCGCCGAGCAGACCGCGGCGGAGCTGGGCGGCGGCACGATCGCCGTCGCGCTCGACGTCACCGACCGCGCCTCCTTCGCCACCTTCCTCGACGAGGCCGAGCGCCAGCTCGGCCCGCTCGACGTGGTCGTCAACAACGCCGGGATCATGCCGGTGACGCCCTTCACCGAGGAGTCGGTCGAGTCGATCCGCCGCCAGCTCGACATCAACGTCTTCGGCGTGATCACCGGCATGCAGCTGGCGATCGAGCGGATGCGGCCGCGCAACGCCGGCCACATCGTCAACCTCGCCTCGCAGGCGGGCAAAGGCGGCTTCCCGGGAATCGCCACCTACTCGGGCACCAAGCACGCCGTGGTCGGGGTCAGCGAGGCGGTGCGGGCGGAGCTGCGCGATACCGGGATCGAGGTCGCCTGCGTGATGCCGACCGTGGTCAACACCGAGCTCACCTCGGGCGTCGGTCAGAAGATGATCAAACCGGTGGAGGCATCGGACGTCGCCGACGAGATCGTCGACGCCTTGGAAGTGCCGCGCTTCGACGTCTGGGTGCCGCGCCAGAACGGCGGCCTCTTCAAGATCGTCGCCCTGCTGCCGCGCCCCTGGCGCGAGGCGCTCGGCCGCTTCATGAAGGTCGACAAGCTGATGACCGAGGTCGACCACGGCGCCCGCCGGGCCTACGAGGATCGCGCCGCCCACAGCGAGCCGGGCCTGGAGGGCGACTCCGAGGCAGAGCCGGCCCAGAAGGCCGCGTAGTTGGGCAAGCTCTACGACGCGACCTGGGGACGCGGCTTTGCGGCGCTCTACGACCGCGCCTTCGCGGCGACCGAAGAGGCCGGCCTGCGTGAGATGCGCCGCGAAGCGCTGTCGGAGGCGAGCGGTCGCACGATCGACGTCGGCAGCGGCACCGGCGCCAACCTGTCGCTCTATCCGCCGCAGGTGTCCGAGCTGGTCCTCGCCGAGCCCGATCCGCACATGCTCAGGCAACTTCGAGCGAAAGTGGGGGAGTCCGGCGTGGGCGCAGCGGTGGTCGAGGCCCCAGCCGAAGCGCTGCCCTTCGAGGACTCGAGCTTCGACACCGCAGCGTTTACGCTCGTCCTCTGCACTGTGCCGAACCCTGCGGCGGCGCTTGCCGAGGTGGCACGAATCCTCAAACCGGGCGGCAAGCTGCTCTTCGTCGAGCACGTCCGCGCCGAGGACGCCGGATTGGCGCGCTGGCAGGACCGGCTCGAAAAGCCCTGGCGCTTCATCGGAGACGGCTGCCACTGCAACCGCGACACGGTCGCGACGATCGAATCGTCGCCGCTAACCCTGGAGAGCGTCGAGCAAGACCAGCTGCCGAAGGCCCCGCCGATCGTCCGGCCCCTGGTGCGGGGCAGCGCCGTCCTGCCGGCCTGAGCTGCCTGTCGCTCATCGTTGCCTCCTGTCCCGCGTGGGGCGATGGGAGGACCGCAGGCGAGTCCCTCTCGCCGATTCAACGCACGATAATGGTGGATTCGGGCAATTTCCCGCTCTGTCGTCCGGTGGTTTTGTCAGCGTCGCCCGCGTGAACCTAACCACCTGGCAAGGGCGGGGTTTCCAGGGATTTTTTGAGGTATCCGTCGCCCTTGCCAAGACTTCAGGAGGCGGTAATGCGCGCTGCATTTCCCACCGAGTTCGATGCGATCATTCTCGGCAAAAGTAGGGAGTCGGGGTCTTTTAACGCCCCGGACGGCGAGGTCAAGTATGGCGAGGCCTACGACTTGGCCTTCGACTCCAGCGATGGTCTCAACCAGACCTGTCGGGTGTCGCTCAAGCAGCTAGACGAAGCGGCTGACTTCGACGTTCAGAAGGCCGGTCGGTTCTGTGCGGTGCGCGTCGTCGGCGACGTTCAGGTCAACGACAAGGGCGGCTATTTGCGGCTGACTTCGGTCAGGTTGCCGGCATCGTCGGACCCGGCCAACGTCGGCAAAAAAGCCTGATCTCGGTGGGTTTCCGACATGGTGCGGCCCAAGGCCGTCATCCGGTGGGGACCGGCGGTGCTGTTCGCGTTGTCGTTGTGGCTCTGCATCTTTGTCTCAGCCCGCGCTTTCGCTGATCCCTACACGCCTGTTGCGCCGGGCAGCACGACCGAGCCTGTCTTCGAAGGCTTGGGTAGCTGCCCGGCGCCGCCGGCAGAACCCTACGAAGGAACCGACGACGCAGCCGGTGAATTGCGCCTTCTCCGCGTGGAGCAGGCAGCTGCTTGCGATGCTCTCGCGAAACGCACCGACGAGGTCTCACACCGCCTCTGGTGGCTCGTTGCGGAGGCGCTGCAGGCCCGGGATCAGCGGGTCCTGGCCAACACCCTGGCGAGCGAAGTTCGGGACGCCCTGGCGGCGCCAGTCGGCGTGGACGTGCAGGCGTGGAGCCACACCGACCCTGTCCCGACGGACGATCCCGCCACCGAAGAATCGAGCGCCGACGTCGTCTCCGCGATCGACGCCTCCGGCAACGCGATCAAAGAGGGCGTGTGGTTCCTGATCGGCCTGATGGTCGCCGTCGCCGGCACCGCCCTCTACCGCCACCTGAAGCCATGATCCGGCGGCTCGTTTGGTACGCGCTCGGCACCTACGTCGGTTCGGTCTTGCGCGGCATGTGGGGCAGGTGGACGCATCGTGTCTGAGAATCGAGGGGCGAAGCCCCGGTCGGCGCGGTGTTTCTCCCCCCGCCCGTTGCTAGGGCGGGGGTCCTCCTGGTTGTCGGCCATGATCTGCCACCGGCCTTCGACCGCATCGACCAACTTCTCTCAGTCGGGGCCGACTTCTCATCTCTCCTACGTGCTCGCTGTTCGGGCACTCGCCCCGCCAGCACTTGTTGCTCCCGGCCCGGATGTAGACGCTTTCACGGGCGGCGTCGTGCTCGCCATCTCGGCGGGTTTCATCATCCTGGTCGCGCTCGGGGGCCTCGCAATCGTCCGCCGCATCCTCGGCTCATGAGGGCGGTAGGCGCACAGTCAACGAGTGCAACGAAGGGGGGTGTCTCATTTGCACAAGATCAAGCAGTTCACGATGGCGCTGTCCGCCTGCGCCCTGGCCCTCGCGGTCACGGCTCAGGGGGCCTTCGCCGCCCAGGACTACTCGAAACTGACCGAAGGGTTCTCGGCCGAGCTCACCGCAGCTCTGCCGATCGCCCTTGCAGCGGTCGGTCTCTTCGTCGGGGTGATCATGGCGTACAAAGTCGTGCGTCGGGTCCTCCGCGCGTAGTCCTGCTCCTGGTCGTGGCGGTCGCCTTTCTCTCCCTGGGGGCGGCCGTCCCGACCGGGGCGCAAGCGTTGCTCGACCCGAAAGTCGAGTCGGTGATCATCAATCCCTCGACGGGCAAACTCACCACGCCGGCCGAGACGATCATTACCAACCCGACGTTCCTTGAGACCTTCGAGGAGGCGGCGCCCCCCTCACAGAAGCAGGGGCTTCTCAGGACGTTGATGGGTTCCCGTGCCCTCCCGATGATGGGCAGGTTTCTCGGACCGGTCGGTGCGGTGTTTGCCGCTTACGAAGTGTGTAATGCGATCTTCACCGGGTGTTTGTCCTATGAGGATGAGGGCGAAGTTGTGGCGCCACCGGGTGGTGGTGGCAATTGGAAATGGACCAACCGCGGCATCACGTCCGGCTCCGTGGTGGTGCCGGCGATGACGTTCTACTGGTCCACGGGTCAAGCCCGGTATGAGGCTCCAGGTGGCGATTGGCCAGACGGCTGCTCGGTCTCTCTGCTGGCGCCACCAGGCACGACGGGGGCAGCGCTGGGGGCGAAATACAAAGCGGAAAATTGTGGCGGATCGATCGGATTTTTTGCAGGTTCGGAATCGGTGCCGGTCCGAATCGTGCCGGGGCAGACGGTTGATTGGGACGGCGGCTCTGGCAGCGCGTACTCGGGCTCCGACTACTGCCGTGGGTGGGGGACGAGCGACTCTTGTCAGAGTTCCCCCGACACGTCTGGTTGGTCGGCGGCTGCGGCCACGGGACTTAAATTGCATTCACCTCCGGAGGTCGGTCAGTGGGTCGCGG
>DATMEP010000151.1:0-35257 GCA_035556755.1 Solirubrobacterales bacterium | reverse complement strand
GCGCAGATCGAAGGGTCGGGCATCGCAAATCCGTATCTCACGACCGTCGAGATCCCCGACTGCGGGGCCTATCTCTGGGGCGAGTGTGCGGAAAAACTTGAAGAAGCGGGCCTGGAACCGTCGCGCGTCGAACTGGATTGGGAGACTGCGGTTCTGACCAAACCGGCCGACGCCGTGGTCGAAACGGCTCCCGCGGGCGGCGCGGTGGTCGAAACGGGATCGAAAGTCACGGTGACGACCAATCCCGATGAAGCAGGGATGCCCGTTGTAATTCCGCCACCTGAACCGGGTGAGACCTACGACGACTATGCGGCCCGGTTGGTCCCGTCCCTCGATCCGAGTCGAATCACGGTGGGTCTTGACTTCTACGACCCGACGACCGGTCCCGATGGTGTTATTCGTACGGTGCCCAAATCGGGCACTCGCACCAATCCGGCGACGGAAACCGAGGTTGACGTACATGCCAATCCCGCTGACTCTCCGCCTGCCACTCCTGCGTCGTGGACGGCGCCGCCGGTCTCCGGTATCGATCTCTCGCCGCTGGCTGGGGTGTCAATCGGCTGCAATGATTTCCCTTTCGGCATCTTCTGCTGGATCGGTTCCGGTCTTACGGCGTGGGGTCCTGGTGGCGAGTGTCCTCAGCTTGGCGTGCCCTTCGGTAGTTCGATTGGCGCCGATGAGGAATTGGCCTTCGACACCTGTCTGTTTGAACCCGCTATGGAAGTCGTCCGGCCGGTGTTGATCCTCCTTGCCGCCTTCTCCCTTGCCTACCTCTTCGCCGCCGCAGCGATGGGCTTCGGTGGCAGTACGGGAGACGATTAGGTTGATCAGCTGGTTGGAGGACATATGGCACGCCATCAAGGACGTTCCCTACCTTCTTCTGGACGGCCTGGTGGGGGTGCTCAATGCGCTCATCGTGGCGATCGCTGCTCTGGCTGTGTTGATCCTCTCGTTGCTGCCTGGCTTTCCGGACGCGCCCTCGGCACCTGGAGGCGTCATGGGCGCTCTCCTGTGGGTGGTCCCGCTCGGCCCGATCCTCGCCTTTTTCAGCCTCATGATCGGTTGCTGGATCGGCTTCTTGGCCTTCAAGATCGCGCTGCGGTGGGTGAAGGCGTTGTGATCGGCGTACGCATCGTCCGGAGATCCCTGCTCGGTGTCGAGCGACCCGCCTACGTGCTGGTCTCGGTTCACAACGGCCGCGTGCTCAGGTGGTGGCGTCGATGAGGTGGGGGCGGCTCGTTCTCGGAATAGTGTTCGCGGCCTTGGCCGGGTCGGTCGCCTTCGATCTCACCGGGTCGAGCGAGATCGCCTACATCGTGCGGGCGATCGCGAGGGCGTTGACGTGATCGCCCTTGTCACCGGCCCGCCCGGGTCCGGCAAGAGCTACTACGCCGTCCGCAAGGCCGCTGACTCGCTCGAGGCCGGCAAGTTCGTCATCACCAACGTCCCGATGGTCCCCGACTGGCATGAGCGGGTTGCCGATCGGCACCCGTTGCGCTGGGTCTTGCCCGGGCGCCGGTCCTCGCTCAAACAGCGCTGGCGGGGGCGGGTCCTCCACATCGGCGACGACTTCGCGCAGTTACGGAAGGTGCGGCTGAAAGGCCAGGGCGAGGGGCGTGGGGTCGTGGTGCTCGATGAGGCCCATGTCTGGATGAACTCGCGCTTGTGGCGCGACGACGATCGCCTAGACATCGTCAATTGGTTCTCTCAGCACCGCAAGCTCGGTTTCGACGTCTATCTGATCACTCAGGACGCCAACAACATCGACCGTCAGGTGCGCGCGCTCTTTGAGTACCACGTCCACCTACGCAACCTCAAAAAGATGAAGGTCGCTGGCGTTCCGGTCTCGCCGATCAACCTCTTTCTGGCGATCTGGAAATGGCATGCGGCCAAAGGCACGGTCGTTAAACGCGAGGCTTATCGTCTGAACTGGACTAAGGGTCTCTACGACACGATGGGCATGTACGGGGAGAACGCGCGCACGCCCGACGACGTTCTCTGGCTTCCCCGAAGCGCGCCCGCCCCCGCCAGCGCGAACGTCCTCGCCCGCACGAGCAGCCGCGCAGCGGCTGACGTGCGGCGCGACGATCCCGAGACCCGGAGGCTGGCACGCATCGCGGAACTCGGTGACGACATCGCCGCGAGCGATCGCAACTCGCATCTTGACCAGCAAAGTCAGGAATAGCAGCAGCGGTGGCAGGCCTCTCTAACAGCCTATCCAGTGTCAGATTTGACACTCCGAGGGCAGGGTCGAGGTGATCGAAGCTGCCGGCATCGATACCTGGTCGGTGTGCTGGTACCTGCCCGTTGGTGGCTCGGCTCAACGGGCCATGGAGGTCTTGGCAACGGAGCGCGCGGCGCGGAGTCGCCTTCTGGCGGACTCGGTGGAGGGACACCGGGTGGGCTGGTTTCCTGGGACGAGGATGCTTTTCGCAGAGGGTCATCCAGATTCGGCGGGTCTAGCGGCCGCAATGTCCTTGCCCGGTGCGCTTGACCGCCTTGAGTCTGCGCTCGCTGATCGCGGCGTCGACGTCCCGAGGCATCGCCTCACGCGGCCTCTCGGTGGTCCTGGAGACGGCTTTGGAGGCATTCGCAGATTGGACGCAACGGTCGATCTTCGTTTTGACAGCGCAGCGGAGGGTTTGGCCGTGTTGGCCGGCGTGGCGGCCTTGCCTCTGCCGAGGATGAAAACTCAGGTGATGCGCGAGGTCGGCGGGCGGCGTGTCGAGACGGTCTATTTTCGAGGCACCAGCGGAAAGCGGGTGCTCGGCAGGTGGTACGACAAGGGTGTCGAGAGCGGCCTGTCTGAACGAGGGCTGCATGTGCGACCAGAGGACCAACGGCGGTTTGCTCGCCCGGCACGTCCAGGCGTTGAGGACGTGGCGTCCACGAGCTACGTTCGGGATTCCTTCGTGAGACGATTTGAGCCGCTCTGGAGGGCGGCAAAGGGGGTCAAGGTGGCAGGACCAACGGAGTTGGCACACAGGCTTCGAGAGCTCGTTGAAGACGGCGAGCTGTCTCCGGCTGAAGCGAAGGCAATGGCCGGCTACCTTGTGCTGGAGCATGGCGACGCCTACATGCAATCGCGATCGACGCGGTTTCGAGACCGGGCTCGCTGCCGGAACCATGGGCTGGTTCTTGCAGATGGCGTGCTTGATGAGGTTGAGGTCGATCTAGGTGAGGTGCTTGAACGTGCGCTTGATTCCGAGGCGTGGGGCGGCCAGGGCTGATGCGCGAGGTTGCCCAGGTGTGCGGCCGGTGTGGCCGGCGCTTTTTCGTTCAGGTTGATGCGTGGTCTGACCGTCCGGACCTGACGGGACTCGGCTACTGTGGTTGCTCTCGATCGGCCGGAGGATTTGCGCCGCTCTTCTTCTTCGCTTTCATCTTCGTCGGTCTCGTTGTCGGTGTCGCTCAGGCTGCGACTGCCGGCTGATCGGTGTTGGAGGTCGTCGCTGTTCGTTATAGCTGCGACTGGGGCTGCGACGCGACTGTTGTCGGTGCTGAGGGACATCTCCCGGAGGGCTGGTTTGAGGTGCCGGCGCCGCCGTGGCGATCGCATCATCGTCCTCGCCACGCTTGCCCGGATCACGCGGTTGATGCTCGATGCATACACCGAAAGCAGTGGGCCGGCCTGCGAAGTCGGACTTACGTCGTCTCAGCTGCTGAGTATCAGGAGGCGCAGGTCGCACTTCGCCAGGCAAGCTTTCTCCTCGATCGGTTAAAGCTCAGCGGCGAGAGAGTCGAAGGCCGGGAAGTGTGAACCTAACCGTGGCCTTCGACTCTCTCGCCGCTGGGGACCAATTCTCCTGTGGGTCTCGGCGTCAACGGGCTCTTTTGGAGTGGAAACCCTAATTTTAAGTAGATCAGGCATGGACTTTTAGGCCGAATAACGCACGATAATGGTGGTTATGTGAACTTGACTGAAAGTCGAGGGCTGGAACGGCGGCGATTGGCCTACCGGGCGCCCTCGACGGCCGCTTCGAGGTCCCCCGTCGAACCGGGCGTCCCCAGCGTTTCGAGTCCGTCGGTGGCCGGACCCTCGACGGCAAACGACGGCGTGCCGGTGAATCCGAGCCGTTGGGCTTCCGCGGTTTCGGCGCCGACCCGGTCGATGACGCGGTCGCTCACCCGCGCTGCGTTCCACCGCTCGACGTCGGGCACGCCGGCGGCTTCGGCGACCGCGGTCAGGAACTCGTCGGTGACGTAGCCGGTGGCCTCGATGCCCTGGTTGCGGTAGAAGAGCTCCAGGAAGTCCCAGCCGCGTCCCTGTTCTCCGGCCGCAATCGCCGCGGCGGCGGCGTCGGTCGACTCCTCGTCGATGATCGTGAAGTTGCGGAAGTCCAGCTTCGCCTCGCCGCTGCGCACCTTCGACTCGATCACCGGCGGCACGACCTCTTCGGCATAGCCCTTGCAGACGGGGCACTGCAGGTCGCCGAACTCGATCAGCCTCACGTCTGCTTTCGGGTCACCGAGGACCAGGCCGCGCTGCGGGATCCCGTCCAGCTCCCTGCGCACCTCGGCGGCGCCGTCGACGCTGCCGGCGTCGCCACCGTCACTCTGGCTCTGGCCGATCACGATCAGCACCGCGACCACGACGATCGCCAGGAAGGCGGTAGCGCTGCCGAGCTTGATCAACCGTTCGCGCCGCTCCGCCCGCTCGCCCTCGGCGCTCACGGGCTCGCCCCCACGTAGCGCACCATCCTGGTCGCGTTGACGGCGAACAGCACCGTCATCAGCAGGGCGCTGGCGACGCACCACTGGCAGATCGCGTCGATCACGAACAGCTCCAGCCAGGTCAGGTAGACGCTGTAGCCGAAGCCGACCAGGGCCAGCCCGAACCCGGCCATGCGGCCGAGGTCGCCCCGCGCCAGCGCGGCGCCGAGCAGCAGTCCGTAGCCGAAGACACCGAGCAGCGCGACGCTGATCCCGGCCAGCTCCGAGTGGGAACTGGCGGCCACCGTCTCGCAGCCGCCCCCGGCGAGGCAGACGGGAGCGCCGCCGTCGGCCTCGGCGATCGCGATGTAGGTGGCAACGCCGATGCCGAGCGTGGCCACGAAGGTGGCGATCGTTCGTAGCGTTCCCTCGGCTGGAGCCGACATCCGGCGAGAGACTATGGATTCCGTCTTGGCGCCGGCTAAATCGGCTGCCATGCGCTCACTGCCGCTTCCAGCCCCCGCCGAAGAGGCGGCTGAGGCGGCCGCCGCGGTTGGGCCGGAACTTGGGTGATCCCTTCTCGTCGGGCGGGCCGAGCTGCCGCGCGTGCTCGGCATCAACCGCCAGGACCACCGCCCGTTCGGCCGTGCGGGCAACCTCAGGCGCGTCGGCGAAGCGGAGTGTCCCGCCTGCGTCCTCGAAGACGACGCCGTCGAAGATGTGCTCGCGGTAGTTGTCGAGCACCACCTCGACCCGTCCCACCTCGACCTCGTCGAAGCTGTAGACGGGCGTTCCGGGCCGGACCGCCGAGTAGTGGATCGCCTCGCCCTCGTCGATCATCGCTGCGAAGGCTAGCGACCGAGCTCCGGGGAGAAGGCGGCGATCTCACGGGAGAGCCTGCCGCCCTGCCAGGCGAGTGGCGACTGCCCCTCCGCCTCGCTGGTCAGCCGTGCCCGCGGCAGGCGATCGGCGTAGGTCTCGGCGACACGGTACGGGTGACCCGGGTCCGCGTCGTCATGGCTGGCGACGACAAGCACCGGAACGTCGAGCGACTCCAGCTCGTCAAACGAACCGAACGGGCGCGAGCGCGCCACTTGGCGGATGGCCGCAACGAGTGCCTCCGGATGCCGGTGCAGAAGCATCCGTTCGCGGGTGAAGCGCAGCACCGTCTCGCGCCAAGCGGGATCGATCCCCTGATGGCGGTCGATATAGGCGACGAAGCCGTCGACCCCTCCGTCCTCCAGCGCCGCGGCGAGACCGTCCCAGTAGGCAAGTGACTCGTCGGGCATCTCGTCGCTGTAGACCGGGCCGATGACGACAAGCCCGGCGAGGCGCTCGGGATGGCGCAGCGCGTACGCAACCGCGGTGTGCGCCCCCATCGAGTGGCCGGCGAGCACGAAGGAATCCTCCTCCCCCACCGTCGCCGCCACCACCGACTCCAGGTCGGCAACAAGCTCCGGGTATCCATAACCCTGCCCCGGCGGCGCCGGATCGGACTCGCCGTGGCCGCGGGCGTCGTAGGAGACGACCCGGTGCCCGGCCCGCTCCAGGGCCCGCGAGCCGTGGATCACGTAGCGACGGGTCGCGGTGATCCCGTGGCAGAGGACCACGGGCGGGCCCTCCCCCGCCACCTCGCCCTGGATCGCAAGTCCCTCGCCTGCAGCGAACGAGGAGGCGGGATCCGGGGGCGTCAACCGTCCAGGGCCGCGATCGCCGCCTCGAGGTCGTCGACGGACTGGAACGTCGACCCGGTCCTCGACACGTGCCGGTAGCGGACGACTCCCTCGCCGTCGACGACGAAGACCGACCGCATCACGTAGCGGCCCCCGGGCACGTCCTCGAGCTCCGTGAACCTCGCCAGGGGGCCGAGCCAGGCGGTGACGCCATAGAGCTTGCTGACCTCGAGATCCTCGTCGGCGAGCAGGGGCACGTTGAGGCTCTGCTCCTGCGCCCAGCGCTCGTGCGAGTCGACCGACTGCGGCGAGATCCCCAGCACCTCGGCGTCGAGCCCGTCGACCCGGTCGCCCTCGTCCCGGTAGGAGCAGAACTGCGCCGTGCAGACGCGGGTCGCGTCGCCGGGGTAGAAGGCGAGGACGACGTTCTGCCCGCGCAGGTCGGAGAGCCTGTAGATCCTGCCGCCGGTGCCGGGCAGCTCGAAGTCCGGTGCCGCGTCCCCTACGTCGACCTTGGCCATCGGCTGAGGCTAGCCGCGCTCGATCGTGATCTCTTCGATCAGGACCGTCTGTTTCGGCTGTTCGGCGGGCGTGCCGAGTTTGCCGATCCGTTCGACCACGTCGAGCCCCTCGCTGACCCTGCCGACGAGGGCGTATTCCGGCGGCAGGCCGGCGTCGGGGCCGAGGACGACGAAGAACTGGCTGCCGGAGCGCCCCGGCGGCTCCGCCGAGCTCTTCGCCATCGCGATCACGCCCCTGGTGTAGGCGAGGTTGGAGGGCGGTTTCTCGTCGACGCTGTAGCCGGGCCCGCCGGTGCCGTCACCGCGCGGGTCGCCGCCCTGGATCACGAAGCCGGGCGCGACCCGGTGGAAGGTGAGTCCGTCGTAGAAGCCTTTTTCGGAGAGGAAGACGAACGAGTTGACGGTCTTCGGGGCGCGGTTGGCGTCGAGCGCGATGGCGAAGGTCCCGCAGCTGGTCTCCACCGCGGCGCGGACCTCTTCACCCGCCTTCACCGTCTGTTCGGGTTTTCCGAAGCTGACGCTCTTCGGTTTCGGCGCTTCGACCTGCTCGCAGCCGGAGGCGCTTGCCGCGTCTGCGGTCGAGCCGTCGTCGTCATCGCCACCGCTGCGGCCGATCAGGATCGCGGCCACCACTCCGACCGCGAGCAGCGCGAAGACGGCAAGGATGATCAGGCGACGATCGGGCGACTCCCCCATAGGCGCGGAAGCCTAGTGCAGTCGGCTGCGGTGCGATCATCGACGCGTGGGCGCTGCCGGTTCGTCGAATCGTCTCGCAGGTCGTGCGATCAACCAGATCGTCGTCCGTGCGCCCTGGCTGTGGCCACTGCTGAGGGGACCGACCAGGCGCTTCTTCTCGGAGAGAGCGACCGGCTGGGACGTGCGCACGGCCGCCGGCAGCCCAGAGCACCTGACGCCGCTGGCGGCTGCCGTGCTGCACGTGGATCGCGCCCCGGAGCGGGTGCTCGACGTCGGCTGTGGAACCGGCGAGGGCACGCTGTTCTTCGCCCGCGAGTTCCCGCAGGCGCGCGTGCGGGGAGTCGACATCTCCGAGGAGATGATCGCCGCCGCCATCGCCAAGGTCGGCCTCGACCCGGAGGGGCGGATCGCCTTCAAGATCGGCGATGCCGCGGCCCTCCCCTACCCCGACGACTCGTTCGACCTGGTCGCGCTGCTCAACATGCCGCCCTTCTTCGACGAGCTGGTCCGCGTGCTGCGCCCCGGCGGTCACGTGGTCGTGGCGGCGAGCTGGGGCGCCGACACTCCCTTCTACACGCGACCCCGCCTGCTGCGATGGAAGTTCCTGCAGCGAGGCGTCGAGCCGGTCGCCCTCGACTCGGCCGGGAACGGGTCCTTCTACGTGGGACGCCTCGCCGGCGGGGACTGAACGGCGCGAATAGGCTGCCGCTCGATGATCGAGGGAATGCCGCTGGCGCTGCTGGTCAACCCTGCGGCTGCGCATGGCCACGCGCTCAAGGTGCTGTCGCAGGTGGAGCAGGAGCTGGACGCGCGCCGCATCCCGTTCCGCGTCGCCCAGACTCGTGACCTCGAGGACGGGGTCGGCCGGGCGCTGCTCGCGGCCGAGGCCGGTGAGCTGCCCGTGGTCGTCAGCGGCGACGGGCTGATCGGCGCGATCGGCGGCGCCCTCGCCGGTTCCGAGACGCCGCTCGGGATCGTCCCGGCAGGGCGCGGCAACGACCTCGCCAGAGTGCTCGGCATCCCCGCCGACCCGGCCGCCGCGGTCGAGGTTCTCGCCAGCGGCCATATCCGTCGCATCGACGTCGGCGAGGCCAACGGCAAGCGCTTCCTCGGCATCGCCAGCACCGGTTTCGACGCCGAGGCCAACGAGGCCGCGAACGAGACCAAGCTGCTGCGCGGCAACCTCGTCTACGCCTACGCCGGGATCCGCACGCTGCTTCGCTGGAAGCCGGCCCGCTTCACCATCCGCGTCGGCGAGGAGCGGCTCCGCTTCACCGGCTACTCGGTCTCGGCGGCCAACAGCCGCGCCTACGGCGGGGGCATGATGATCGCCCCCGACGCCGACCTGGCCGACGGCGAGTTCGACGTCGTCACGATCGGCGAGGTGAGCAAGCTGCGCTTCCTGACTAACCTGCCGAAGGTGTTCAAGGGGACCCACGTCGAGAAAGACGAGGTTCGCGTCTTCCGCGCACCGCGGCTAGAGCTCAGCGCCAGCCGCTCATTTGCCCTCTATGCGGACGGCGAGCATCTCACCGACCTGCCCGCCTCGCTGCGCATCCTGCCGCAGGCGCTGAGCGTGATCGCGCCGCCGCAGGGCGGGGAGTGAGCGCCGCTTCCAACGGGGCGCTGTTCGGCGCGAAGCGCCTCCTCGCCAGGGCTGTCGGCGCCGCCAGCCGGGCCAGCGGCCGCGGCGGCGGCACCACGCTTCCCGGCCGCCTGCTGCTGCGCCTCGCCCCGGACGCCATCTCCCGCCTCGGCGCGCGACTGGTTGGCCCGGTGACGCTGATCAGCGCGACCAACGGGAAGACCACCACGGCGGGAATGCTGGCAGCGGTCCTCGCCGCCGACGGCCGGAATCCGGTGCACAACCGGGCCGGGTCGAACATGACCTGGGGGGTCGCCACGGCGCTGCTCGAGCAGCGCGGCGAGGAGGGCCTGTTCGAGGTCGACGAGGCCTGGCTGCCGAGGGTGACCGAGCAGCTGGGCCCGTCGCTGATCGTGCTCGGCAACCTCTTCCGCGACCAGCTTGACCGCTACGGCGAGATCGAGGCGCTCGCCGACGAGTGGGCGAGGACCGTCGTCAGGCGGACCGGAAGCACCAGCTTCGTCCTCAACGCCGATGACCCGCTGGTCGCCGATCTGGGCCGCGACGGCGACCTGGGCCGGCGAGACGGCGTCGTCTACTTCGGCATCGAGGATCCCACGCAGGCGCTGCCCGAGCTGCAGCACGCCTTCGACGCCAAGCACTGCCGCCGGTGCGGCCATCCCTACGCCTACGACCGCGCCTTCGTCGGCCACCTCGGCCACTACTCGTGCCCGGGCTGCGGCGCCGAGCGCCCCGTCCCGGACGTCGCCGCGACGCGGGTCGAGCTGCACGGGATGCGAGGGTCGACGGTCGCCGTCCGCACCCCCGGCGGCGAGCTGTCGCTGGAGCTGCCGCTGCCCGGCCTCTACAACGTCTACAACGCCATGGCCGCTGTCGCGGCGAGCCTGCAGCTGGGGATCGAGCCGGAACGGATCGTCTCGGCGCTGGGGGACGCGCGTGGCGCCTTCGGGCGGGTCGAGACGGTCGCCGTGGAGGGCAGGTCGGTCTCGATCCTGCTGATCAAGAACCCGGCCGGGGCGAACGAGGTCCTCCGCACGCTGATGCTCGAGAACAACGAGGTGGGCGGGGACGACGGCGCGGGCCTCGACCTCTGGATCGCCCTCAACGACCGGATCGCCGACGGCCGCGACGTCTCCTGGATCTGGGATGCCGATTTCGAGCTGCTGGCCGGCGCCGTGCGGCGGATCACCTGCGCCGGCACCAGGGCGCCGGAGATGGCCCTGCGGCTCAAGTACGCGGGCTGGCCCGAGGAGTCGATCGCGGTCGAGCCGGGGATCGAGAGATCGCTCGACCGGGCGGTCGCGGAGGCGCCGGGGCGGCTCTTCGCCCTGCCCACCTACACCGCCCTGCTGGAGCTGAACGAGCTGCTCTCCTCGCGCGGGCTGGCGAAGGAGTTCTGGCGATGACGACGATCTGGCACGACGTTGAGTGCGGCGCCTACGAGGCCGACCTGCCGCTCTGGGGGGAGCTGGCCGACGAGGGCGGCGGACCGGTCCTCGACCTCGGCTGCGGTTCCGGTCGGGTCTCCCTGCACCTGGCCAGGCGCGGCCACCGGGTGCTGGGCCTGGACTCCGACCCGGACCTCGTCTCGGTACTTGCCGAACGCGCGAGCGGGCTGCCGGTGGAGGCGGAAGTCGGCGATGCCAGGGACTTCGACCTCGGGGTCGAGTTCGGGACCGTGCTGGTGCCGATGCAGCTGCTGCAGCTGTTCGCGGACACCGAGGAGCGAATCTCCTGCCTTCGCTGCGTTGGCGCTCACCTGCGGCCCGGCGCGCGGGCGGCGATCGCGATCGTCGAGGACCTCCCCACCACCATCCCTCCTTCGCCGAGTTCGCGTTTAGTCACGGTATCCGAGACCAAACGCGAACTCGGCCCGCCGCTCCCAGATGCGCGCGAGGTGGACGGGTGGGTCTACTCGAGCCTGCCGCTGGAGATTGCCGTCGACGACGGCACGATCGTCGTCCGCCGGCTGCGACAGACCGTCGATCCCGCCGGAGACCTGAGCGAGGAGGTCGACGAGGTGCGCCTCCAGGCGCTGGACGCTGCCACCGTCGAGAACGAGGCACGGGAGGCCGAGCTGCGCCCTGTCGGCTGCCGGGCGATCGACCCAACCGACGCGCACGTTGGCTCCACCGTCGTTCTTCTCGAAAGGGGGGCCTGATGGAGCTTCGCGTCCTCGCCCTCTACCCCGAGCAGATGAACATCTACGCCGACCGCGGCAACATCCTCTTCCTACAGCGGCGCTGCGAGTGGCGCGGGATCGGCTTCGCCTACTCGGCAGCCGGGCCGGGCGAGAGCGTCGACCCGGGCGCCCACGACCTCCTCTACCTCGGCGGCGGCCAGGACCGCGACCAGCGCGCCGTCGCGGCCGACATGGTCGCCAGCAAGCGCGAGGCGCTGGCAGCCGCCGTCGGCGACGGCGCGGCGATGCTCGCCGTCTGTGGCGGCTACCAGCTGCTCGGGCACAGCTACCAGCTCGGCGATGAGCGGCTTCCCGGGCTTGGGCTGGCCGACCTGGAGACCGTGCGCGAGCCTGGTCCGCGGCTGATCGGGAACGTCGCGATCGAGGCCGACCTGGGCGAGGGCCCGCGGACGATCGCCGGCTTCGAGAACCACGGCGGCCGCACGCATCTCGGCGCCGGTGCAACCCCCCTCGGCCGCGTGTTGAAGGGGCATGGCAACAACGGCAGGGACGGCTTCGAGGGCGTGCGGCGCGACAACATGATCGGCACCTACCTGCACGGCCCACTGCTGCCGAAGAACGCCTGGCTCGCCGACCGTTTGATCGCGCTGGCGCTGGAGCGCCGCTACGGGCAGGCGCCCGAGCTGGAACCGCTCGACGACCGCCTCGAGCTGGCCGCCCAGGAGTGCGCCCGCGAGGTCGCCCTGCGTGGCTGAGTGCGAGGCAGGCCGACCGGGTAGTCCCTTCCAGATGCGATTCGCTTTGCCAGGGACGATCGCAGTGCTGCTCCTGCTCGTAGCGCTGCCCGCCGCCGCGACGGCGGCGCCAGCCTGCGGCGAACCGCCGGAAACCGTCGGCAACACCATCGTCGGCACGCCCTGCGCGGACTTCATCCCTCCTCCGCCGCGCGGCGTCACCGTCGTCAACGGGGAAGGCGGCAACGACGTCATCTTCGGCGGTAGGGGGAACGACCAGCTCAACGGCGGCGACGGCGACGACCGCCTCTACGGCGGGATCGGCGACGACCGCCTGCGCGGAAACGGTGGGAACGACCGGCTCTCGGGCGGTTTCGGCGCCGACTCGCTCGACGGCCAGGACGGCAACGACTTCGCCCGCGGCGACGCGACCATCGACCGCCTCGACGACAGCGGCGGCGGCGGCGGCGGCGGCGGCGGCGGCGGCGACGCTCTCAGCTTCGCGACCGGTGTGACTCCGGGCTTTCCCAATAGCGGCGCGTTCTTCACCGACGCCGGATTCCCGGGCACCGCCGAGGGCCAAGGGGTCTACGTCGACCTCGGCGACGACTTCGCCAACAACGGACAGGCACCGTCCGGCGGTGGCGTCGACGAGCCGCTCGAACCGGCGACCGACTTCGGCAACTTCGAGACGGTGATCGGGACGCCCTTCCCCGACTACATCGTCGGCACCTCCGACGCGGAGACCTTCTATGGCGGCGGTGGCGGCGACCTGATCGACGGCGGCGGTGGCGGCGACACGGCCCGCGGCGGCGCCGACGGCGACGGCTGCGTCGACGTGGCGGTCGAGGACTGCGAGTCGAGCGATGAGGAGATCGACCTCCGCAACCCGGGCGCGATCGCGGTCGGAAACATGGCGCCGCTGGCCGGCGGACCCTCGGGCCTCTACCTGACCGGCAGCGAAAGCGACGACGTGGTGACTGCGACCCTCGGTTCCGGCAACGTCACCTTCACGCTGGGCCCTGGGTCTGAGGGGGCGTTCGACACCGCTCCCAGCGCCGCCGGCGGCTGCAACCCGCCGGCCGCTGGCCAGGTCGTCTGCCCGGTGAGCACGACCCCCGACTCGATCGTCCTCGCCGGCATGGATGGAGAAGACACGCTCGTCGCCTCGGGCTTTCCAGCAACCGTCTCGATCGTCCTGCTCGGTGGAGGGGACGACGACGAGCTGATCGGCGGCGACACCGAGGACGCACTCGTCGACGGCGCCGGTGATGACGTCTCCAGCGCGGGTGGCGGCGACGACGCACTGCCGAACAACGCCGGCGGCGACGACCTCGGCGCCGGCTCGGGCGACGACCTCTTCGTCTCCAACGCGGTCTGCAACGGCGACTCGCTCGACGGGGGCCCGGGCCGCGACAATGCCAACTGGGCGAACTTCACCGCGGCGGTGACGATCGACATGGGTGCCAATGCGGCGGGTCTGATCGGACCTGCGGGCCAGGCGCAGTGCCCCAGCCCCGAGCTGCTGACCGGCCTTGTCGCGCTTGAGGACATCGAGGGAACGAGCCTCAGCGACGTCATGGTCGGCGACGGAGCCGACAACCAGCTGCTGGGGAGACTCGGCTCCGACTCCTATTTCGCCGCGGCCGGGAACGACAACATCCTCGCCAATTCGGGCAAACCCCCCAACACCGACGCGGACCCGACGATCGACTGCGGTGACGGCGCCGAAGACGTCGCACAGATCGACTTCCCCCAGAACGGCCCCGACGCGGCGCCGGTCGGGTGCGAGGACGTCGAAGAACGCGCGCCGGACAGCTTCCGCCCGCCGAACACGCCCACCAACCCCAACCCCGACCCACCGGTCGTGGACGGCGGGATCTCCACGGCCCCACCTCCGCCCAAACGGCCTCGGCCCCCACGGCGACCTTCCGCTGACGTGAAGCCACCTGCCACCCGTCTGCTGCACCGGCCCGCCGCCCTGCTGTTCGCCAGCGACCTACGGCGTAGAGTCGCCTTCGCCTTCGCCGCCAACGAGCGCGGTTCGAGCTTCCGCTGCAAGCTCGACCGCCGTCCCCTCCGCCCTTGCCGCTCCCCGCGTGCCTACCTCGTCCGGCCCGGCCGGCACGCGTTCCGCGTATTCGCGATCGACCGGGCCGGCAACCGCGACAAATCGCCGGCACTGGCCAGCTTCAAAGTGCGGCGCCGCTAGCGGCCGCTGGAGCCGAAGCCGCCGGTGGCCCGCGCGGACTCGCTCAGCGCCTCGACCTCGATCGGTTCCGGCGTTGCGATCGGCGAGATCACCAGCTGCGCGATCCGGTCCCCGGGCTCGACCCGGAACGTCTCGGCCGGATCGGTGTTGAGCAGCAGCACCCGCAGTTCGCCGCGGTAGCCGGAATCGATCAGGCCGGGACCGTTGACCAGGGCGATTCCGTGGTCCCGCGCGATCCCAGACCGCGGCAGCACCAACCCCGCATGGCCCTCCGGGATCTGAACCCCCACCCCAGTCCCCACGCTCCACCTCTCCCCAGGCCCGATGTGAGCCGCCTCGCAGGCGTAGAGGTCCAGCCCGGCGTCGCCCTCGTGCGCCCTGCTGGGCAGGGTCGCTTCGTCTTTCAGCTTGGCGACGGGCAGGTCCATCGGCGCGCAACCCTAGAGGGTCTAAGCGACGGCGAGGTCGTCGAAGCGGTGCAGCTCGGATCGCGGCACCTTGGCCTGGACGAGGACGCCGTCGTCGCGCTCGGTCCGCTCCAGGTCCCCCGCGACCTCGTGCAGCTCGTGCAGCCGGGCTCCCTCGCTGTAGGGGACGAGCAGCTCGACCTCGGCCAGCGTGTCCTCGAACGCCGCCTCGATCCGCTCGTGCAGTGTCTCGATGCCCTCGCTCTCCAGGGCCGAGACGAGGACCGCCTCAGGGTGCCGAAGCATCGCCTCGTCGCGCTCCTCGTCATTCAACAGGTCGGCCTTATTGAGGACGAGCAGACGCGGCTTCTCGCCGGCGCCGATCTCCTCCAGCACCACGTCGACCGCCGCCAGGTCGGCCAAGCGACGCTCCTCGGGCGCCGCCGCGTCGACCACCTGCAGGATCAGGTCGGCGAGCACGGTCTCCTCCAGGGTCGCCTTGAACGCCTCGACCAGCTGGTGGGGCAGCTTCTCGATGAACCCGACCGTGTCGGTGAGCAGGTAGTCGCGCCCCGAAAGCTCGAAGCTGCGCGTGGTCGGGTCGAGGGTGTGGAAGAGGCGGTCCCCCACCCCCACCTCGGCCCCGGTGAGGGCGTTGAGCAGGGTCGACTTGCCGGCGTTGGTGTAGCCGGCGAGGGCCACCCGCGGCAGCGCGGAGCGCTCGCGCCGGGCGCGCATCGTGCCGCGATTACCCTCCAGGCGCTCCAGGCGCCGGCGCAGCGCCGCGATCCGGTCGCGCGCGAGGCGGCGGTCGGTCTCGATCTGGGTCTCACCGGGGCCGCGGGTGCCGACCCCGCCGACCCCGAGCCGATCGAGGTGGGTCCAGAGCCCCCGCATGCGAGCCATGTTGTACTCGAGCTGCGCCAGCTCGACCTGGAGCTTGCCCTCGGCCGAGTGGGCGTGGTCGGCGAAGATGTCGAGGATCACGGCGGTGCGGTCGATTACCGGCACGTCGAGCGCCGCCTCCAGGTTGCGTTCCTGGCGCGGCGCCAGCTCGTCGTCGCAGGCGACCACGTTGGCGCCGGTGCGCCCGATCTCCGCCTTCAGCTCGGCCAGTTTGCCGCGGCCGAAGTAGCGGTCCGGGTCGGGCGCCGAGCGCTGCTGCAGCATCTCCCCCGCCGTCGCGACGCCGGCGGTCCGCAACAGCTCCTTCAGCTCGGCGAGCGGCTCGCCTTCCTCGCTGCCGTCGGCGATGCCGATCGCCAGCGCCCGCTGCCGGGCACGGGGATTGGAGACGCCGGCGCCGTTCGCGCCGTAGCCCGTCTCCTTGCTGCGCCCGTTTCTCGATCGATCCACTCGGTTCGATTGTAGGTGGCTTGCCGCGACGGGGACAGGGGCCGGGATAGGCTTACGCGCGTGAAGGTCTTCGTAACCGGGGGAACGGGGTTCATCGGCGGTGAGGTCGCCCGCCAGCTGCGCGCGCGAGGCGACGAGGTCGCCTGCCTGGCCCGCAACCCCGCGAAGGGGCAGAAGCTCACCGAGCTTGGCTGCGAGCTCGTTTCCGGCGACCTCGGCGACGAGACGGCGCTCCGCAACGGGATGGAGGGCTGCGACGCGGTCGTCCACGCCGCCGCGATGTACGAGGTCGGCATTCCCGCCAAGCAGCATCCGGCGATGTGGGAGGCGAACGTCGCCGGCACCGAGCATGTGATGCGCGCGGCGCTCGAGGCGAAGGTGCCGAAGATCGTCTACGTCTCGACCTGCGGCGCTTTCGGCAACACCCACCACGAGGTCGTCGACGAGACCTACGAGCATCCGGGCAAGGAATTCTCCTCCTACTACGAGGAGACCAAGGTCGAAGCGCACCGCCTCGTCAACCGGATGATCGCCGACCAGAGCCTGCCGGCGATCATCGTCCAGCCCGGCGGCGTCTACGGCCCCGGCGACACCTCGCAGGTCGCCGATCTGCTCGAACAGTTCTTCGCCGGGAAACTGCCGCTCCTCCCCTTCCCCGAGCTGGGTCTCTGCATGACCCACGTCGCTGACATCGCCGGCGGCATCTTGCTCGCCGTCGACAAGGGCAGGCTCGGCGAGACCTACGTCCTGAGCGGCCCGGCGACGACGATGCGCGAGGCGATCGAGACCATTGCCCGGGTCGGTGGGCTCAAGGCCCCCAAGCACGCGGTGCCGACGCCACTGCTGAAGGCGATGGCCCCTTTCGGCCCGCTGGTCGGCAAGCTGATGGGGCAGCCGCCCAACCTGCGCGAGCTGATCGCCTCCGCCGACGGCGTCACCTTCTGGGCGAGCCACGAGAAGGCGAGCCGCGAGCTCGGCTACGCGCCGCGCGGCATGGAGGAGGGACTGCGGCAGATGCTCGAAGCCGACGACCGCTTCCCCTCTCCGGCCGCCGCCTGACCCCGCAGACGATGCGCAACATCGACACGATGCACCTCGGCCGCCAGCACGTGATCGGCTGCTGGCAGGTCGAGGACGCCCTGGTCGACCCCGGGCCCGAGTCCTCGCTGCAGACCGTGCTCGACAAGCTCGGCGACGAGCGGCCGCGAGCGCTGCTGCTCACCCACATCCACCTCGACCACGCCGCGGCGACCGGTGCGCTCGTGCGCCGCTGGCCGGACCTCGAGGTCTACGTCCACGAGCGCGGCGCCCCCCACCTGATCGACCCCTCGCGCCTGCTGGCCAGTGCCGAGCGCCTCTACGGCGACGCGATGGAGCGGCTCTGGGGCGAGATCGTGCCGGTCCCCGAGGCGAACGTGAAACCGCTGACCGGCGGCGAGCGCGTCCTTGGGATGCAGGTCGCGTATACGCCGGGCCATGCCTCACACCACGTCTGCTACCTGCACGAGGAGAGCGGCACCGCCTTCGTCGGCGACGTCGCCGCGGTCCTCATCCCCGAAACGAACTTCGTCGTCCCCCCCACCCCGCCGCCCGATATCGATATCGAGACGTGGGAGGAGTCGATCGGGATCGTCGAGGACTGGCGACCGGAGCGCCTCGCCCTCACCCACTTCGGTGCGGTCGAGGAGCCGGCGGAGCACCTGGCGCTGGTCCGCGAGCGAATCCGCGAGGAGGCCCAGCTCGCCCGCGAGCTGCCCGAGGAGGAGTACGAGCACCACCATCGCGAGCGCGTCTCCGAGCACGCATCGACCCCCGAGGCCGCCGCGGAGCTGATTCACTGTGTCCCGCCCGAGTACCAGTGGCGGGGCCTGGATCGCTACTGGAGCAAGCGCTAGAGGGTCCGTCGGGGCGGGTACGGTCTTTCCGTCACTCGAACCGGGAGGCCCCTTTGAGAAGCATGACCACGCGATTTCCGAGCCGTGCCGTCGCCTGCTTCGCCGCGATTGCGCTGATTGCCATGGCCGTCGCGGCCTGCGGCAGCGAGGATGACGCCCAGAAGCTCACCTTCACGCTCAGCGGAGATGGCAAAGCGGCAAAGTTCACGGTGCCGGAGAGCGCCGACCCGGGCCTCGCTGAGATCACCTTCGAGAACGAAGGCGACAGCGAAAGCGACATGCAGCTGATTAGGGTCGAGGGCGATCGCTCGCCCGAGGAAGCGGTCGAAGGGCTCGGCAAAGCGATGAAAGGCCAGCCCTTCCCCGACTGGTTCTTCGCAGCCGGGGGCGTCGGCCCGATACCCCCGGGCGAGAGCCGCACGGTGACCCAGGTGATCGAGCCCGGCACGTACTACGCCTTCGACACCGAAGGAAGCGAAGGGCCACCCGATCCGAAATTGGTAACCGGCGTCGAGGTGAGCGGCGATGCCTCCGACGAGGAAGTTGACGGCGATGCGACCATCTCCACCTTCGAGTACGGGTTCAAAGCAGACAGCCTCAGCGAGGGTGCGACTGAGATCGCCTTCGAGAACACCGGTGCCCAGCCCCACCACATCGTCTATGCACCGTTGAGTGGCGACGCGACCGCCGAGGACGTCGAGAAATTCTTCGACAGCGAAAAAGGCAAACCGCCGTTCGATGAAAAAGAGGTCAAGAACACCGCCGTGGTTGAAGGCGGCGAAGGCCAGCTGGTCACCCTCGACCTAAACCCCGGCCGCTATGTCCTGCTCTGCTTCATCACCGACCGTCAGGGCGGCCCGCCCCACATCGTGAAGGGCATGGTCGACGAAGTCGAGGTCGAGTAGCGCGAATCGAGTAGCGCGGGTGCCTGGCTAGGCCAGGTGCTCGCGCATCCGCTCGACCGCCTCGGAGATACGGTCGTCGGAGGCGGTGAGGGCGATGCGGAAGAAGCCCTCGCCGCTCGGCCCGTACATCGAGCCGGGTGAGACGACGACCGCCGCCTCCTCCAGCACCAGCTCGGCGAAGGAGGTCGAGGTGTGGCCCTCGGGGACCGGCGCCCAGACGTAGATCGTCCCCTTCGGCGCCTGGACGTCGACGCCGATCTCACGCAGCGCCCCGACCACGAGGTCGCGGCGGCGGACATAGGTTTCGTTCATCCGCTCCAACGGCCCGCTCGGCCCTCGCAGCGCCGCGACGCCGGCCATCTGGACCGCCTCGAAGAGGCCCGAGTCGACGTTGGTCTTGAGCCGCCAGTAGGTCTGCACCGCCTCGGCGTTGCCGAGGATCGCAGCACAGCGCCAGCCGGTCATGTTGTAGCCCTTGGAGAGCGAGAAGACCTCAACGCCCACCTCCTTGGCGCCCGGCGTGGCGAGAAAGCTCGGGGCCACGTAGCCGTCGTAAGTCGTCTCCGAGTAGGCGTTGTCGTGGACGACGAGGATCTCGTGCTCGCGGGCGAAGGAGACGACCAGATCGAAGAAGCCCTCCGGGACGGTCGCGCCGGTCGGGTTGTTGGGGTAGTTGATGAACATCAGCCGCGCCTTCGCAGCCACCTCTGCGGGGACCGCGCTCAGATCCGGCGCGAAGCCCAGGTCCGGCGCCAGCGGCAGCAGCTCCGCCTCTGCCCCCGCCAGGATCGGCCCGCCGGTGTAGACCGGGTAACCGGGATCGGAGGCAAGGGCGACGTCGCCGGGATCGAGGAAGGCGAAGCAGAGGTTGTAGATGCACTCCTTGGCCCCGATCGCCGGGATCACCTCGTCTTCGGGATCGATCTCGACCCCGAAACGCTCACCGTAGAAATCGGCGAAGGCCTGGCGGAACTCGTCGCGGCCGCGGTTGGACGGGTACTGGTGGTTGGCGGGGTCGCCGACGGCTTCCTGCATCGCCGAGACGACATGCGGGTAGGTCGGCTGGTCGGGATCGCCGATGCCGAGGCTGATCACGTCGATGCCGGCGGCACGCTTGTCGGCGATCGTCCGCTCCAGCTCCTGGAACTTGTACGGAGGCATCGCCTCCAGGCGTTTGGACGGGTCTGCGATCCCCACGGGCGCGGAAATCTAGCCGTTGAGGTCGGACAGCGCCTGCAGCAGCTCGGCCGAGAGCTCGCCGGAGCAGATCGGCTCGGCCCAACCGCTCAGCCGCACATCGAGATCAGGCGAGATCTCGACCTCGAGCTCGCCCCCGTCGAGCTCGACGACGATCGGGCTGGGCGCCCCACGCAGGAAGGCGGCAACCGCCGCGCCGCTGGCGCCCGTGCCCGACGAAAGAGTCTCCCCCACCCCACGCTCGAAGATCCGCGCCCGCACCCGGTTTCCATCGACCCTGAAGAAGGAGACGTTGGTCCGGTTGGGGAAGAGCTCGTGCCCTTCGATCCCGGGCCCGATCGACCGCAGCTCCAAGTCCTCGACCTCGTCGCCGACCTCGATCGCGCACTGCGGATTGCCGACCGAGACGTGCTGGAAGGCCCACTCGCGGCCTGCGGCGGTCAGCGCCCCGGTCCCCTCAGAGCCCCCCGACGGAAAGTCCTTCGAGGTCGTCGCAGCCCGGCCCATCTCGACCGAGCAGGTCCGCTCCGAGGTGATCGTCGGCGTGATCGGCCCTGCTGCGGTGCTGATCGAGAAGGTGTCCGCGTCCGTCCAGCCGTGCCGGCGCAGGTAGAGGATCGCCTCCCGCGCCCCATTTCCCGACAACTCCGCCTCAGAGCCGTCCGGGTTGAAGATCCGCAGATCGGCGACCAGATCCGGGTCGTCGCTGCGCGAGAGCAGCAGCACGCCGTCCGAGCCGACGCCGAAGTGCGGGTCGCAGAGTCTCTGCACCCGGGCCGCACTCGGCTCCCAGGGAAGCTCGTCCGCCTCGACGATCAGGTAGTCGTTGCCCAGTGCCTGCCACTTCTCGAAACGCACGCCGGGAGCCTATTCGTCGAGGACGGCGGCGATCTCGCCCGCGATGTCGGTGTCGCTACGGTCGGCGCGGTCGATCCAGTGCAGGTCGGGGATCTTGCGCATCCACGTCAACTGGCGGCGGGCGTAGTTGCGGGAGCGCTTCCTCATCGTCTCGATGTCGCCGGCGAGCAACTCGTCGAAGCCGAGCGCCTTGCGGGCGGTCCGCGACGGCCCGAGCGCTTCCGCCCTGCGCACCTCCCCCTCCGCCCCGCTGGCGACGATCGCCTCGGTCCGCGCGTCGATCCGCTCGTAGAGCTGCGCCCGATCCATATCGAGCCCGAAGACCGTCGTCGAGTGCCGCGTCTCGGGAGACCACAGCTCCGAATCCTCGGTCCCGGGCGGCACCTTTTCCAGCGACAGCTCCGCGATCGCGGCCCGCAGGTAGAGCCCGGTCCCCCCCACCACGATCGGCCGCCGCCCCGCTTCCAGGGCCGCATCGACCTCCGCGTGAGCCAATCGCATGTAGTCACCCACGGAAAACGGCTGGGTAACAGGCACAAAGCTGACAAGCCGATGTTCGAGCTGCTTCTGCTCAGCGGACGTGGCAACCCCGGTCAGCGTCTCCAGCCCTTCGTAGACCTGCAGCGCATCGCACGAGATCGCCACCGGATCCTCCCCCCGCTCCCGCAGCTCTACAGCAAGCGCGATGGCGACCCCGGTCTTCCCGACCCCGGTGGGCCCGAAAATCCCTAGAACCCTCATAGGCGGGGTGTCGGTGATGCCCCGAACGGCTTGTACTTTTTCGTCAATCCGCTCGCGGACGACCGCGGACGACTCACCGAAAAAGTTGAGAGAGGGGCTTCACCGACACCCCTCTGAGCGTCGTCGAGGTAGCGGCGTCTATCTGGACGTCCACAAGTTCCCCGGGATCGGCAACCCCATCGAAGTTAACCGTCTTGTTGTGCCTGGTTTTCCCGCGCAATCGGGTTGGGTCAGTGCGGCTGGGACCCTCTACGAGCACCTCCATCTCACGCCCGACGAACCGCTGAGCCCTTTCGGTCGCCCGCCGCTGGACCAGCTCGACCAGCCGCCCCATCCGCTCGCGCTTGACCGGATGCGGCACCTGCTCGCCCATCGTCGCCGCCTCGGTTTCCCGCCGCGGCGAGAAGACGAAGGTGAAGGCGCTGTCGTAGCCGACCTCGTCGACCACCTCCAGCGTCTGCGCGAAGTCGGCCTCGGTCTCGCCCGGGAAGCCGACGATGATGTCGGTGGTGATCGCACAATCGGGGACGTGCTCGCGGATCAGCGCGACGCGGTCCATGTAGCGCTGCCGGTCGTAGGTCCTTCGCATCCGCTTGAGAACGGCGCTGGAGCCGGACTGCAGCGGCAGGTGGATATGCTCGCAGAGAGCGGGCAGCTCGGCGTGGGCGCGGATCACGTCCTCGCGCATGTCCTTCGGATGCGGGCTGGTGTAGCGGATCCGGTCGATCCCCTCGACCGCATCGACCCGCGTCAGCAGCTCCGAGAAGCCGATCCGCGCCTCGCGTGGCAGATCGCGCCCGTAGCTGTTGACGTTCTGGCCGAGCAGCGTCACCTCGCGGACGCCATCGGCGGCGAGCGCCTCGGCCTCGATCACCAGCTCCGCCGGGTCGCGGCTGACCTCGCGGCCACGCGTCGAGGGAACGATGCAGTAGGCGCATTTGCAGTTGCAGCCCTGGGAGATCTGCAGCCAACCCTGGAACTCCCGCTCGCGCCGGGCCGGCAGGTGCCCGGAGAAGTCCTCGAACTCGAAGTAGCCCTGGGCGGTGAGCGAGTCGGAGTTGAGGAACTCGGCGAGCTTGTGGATCTGCCCTGGCCCGAAGGCGACGTCGACGAAGGGGAAGCGCTCGAAGACCTCCTCCTTGACCGACTGCGCCCAGCAGCCCCCGACCCCGACGACGCGCTCTGGGTATTCGGACTTCAACCGCTTCGCCTCGCCGAGGTGGGCGACGAAGCGGTTGTCGGCGGACTCGCGGATCGAGCAGGTGTTGAAGAGGATCAGATCGGCGTCGGCCCGACCCGCAGCCTGCTCGTACCCGAGCGACTCGAGCATCCCCTGCATCCGCTCGGAGTCGTGCACGTTCATCTGGCAACCGAACGTGGTGACGTGATAACGAGGCATGCCGAAACTCTAGTAGGCGTTGAAACCGAGCAGGTCAGGGGATGCAGGGAGGACGGCGAGGGGAGCGCACTCAAGTGCGTGACCCGAGTCGGACGACCGAAGACCCTGAGATGCGACGGTTACAACGCCTACTCGGCTTCTTCCTCGATCTCTTCCGCTTCCTCGGCCGCGTGTGGCAGTCCGGCCTCGTGCTCGCGGTGCTCTTCCTCGTGCTGGGAATGCAACACGCCGAAGGTGCTGGAAAGCCCGACGAAGACGACGAACCAGAGCACCACCAGCGGGCCGGCACGGCCCGGGAAGCGCTCGAGCCGGAGACCGAGGAAGGTGACGACAACCGCCGAGGCGGCGAGGATGCCGCCGGAGACGTAGAAAATCAGTTCGTAGTCCATCTCGCGGCGGAGATCCTAGTAGCTGCGAGCTTCAGGCGGCTTTGGCCTCGGCCACAGCTGCCTCGTCGCCAGTCTCGGCCTCGGTGGGTGCCACATTGGCGCTGTCGGCGTCAGATCCGATCCCAAGCGCGGTGCGGATCTTGGCCTCCAGCTCAGCCGCCAGCTCCGGGTTGTCGAGGAGGAACTGTTTTGCGTTGTTGCGCCCCTGGCCGAGCCGGGTCTCCCCGTAGGAGAAGAAAGAGCCCGACTTCTGCACCAGGTCGTGCTCGATCCCGAAGTCGAGCAGGCCGCCCTCGCGGGAGATGCCGACGCCGTACTCGATGTCGAACTCCGCCTGACGGAAGGGCGACGCCACCTTGTTCTTGACGACCTTGACCCGGACCCGGTTGCCGACGGCCTCGGTCCCCTCTTTGAGGGTCTCGATACGGCGGATGTCGAGTCGCTGCGAGGAGTAGAACTTGAGCGCCCGGCCACCCGGCTGGGTCTCCGGCGAGCCGAACTGGACGCCGACCTTTTCGCGGATCTGGTTGGTGAAGAGGCAGACGGTGTTGGTCCGGTTCAGGTTGCCGGCCAGTTTGCGCATCGCCTGCGACATCAGCCGAGCCTGGAGGCCAACCGTCTGGTCGCCGATCTGGCCGTCCAGCTCGGCTTTCGGCGTCAGCGCCGCGACCGAGTCGATCGCGACGACGTCGATCGCCGCCGAGGCGATCAGCCGGTCGGCTATCTGCAGCGCCTGCTCGCCGTAGTCGGGTTGGGAGACAAGCAACTCGTCGGTGTCGACGCCGATCTTGCGGGCATAGGACGGATCGATTGCGTGCTCGGTGTCGATGAAGGCGCAGATCCCGCCACGGGCCTGGGCTTCGGCGATGATGTGGTAGATCAGCGTCGTCTTCCCCGACGACTCGGGGCCGAAGATCTCGACGATGCGGCCACGCGGGACGCCACCGACTCCCAACGCCAAGTCGAGCGCGAGCGCACCGGTCGGAATCGCCGGGATCTTGATCGTGGCGTCGGCGCCGAGGCGCATCAGGGCACCCTGGCCGAAGTCGCGCTCGATCTGGGTCACCGCCGCCGCAAGGGCAGCGTCTTTGGCCTTGGCATCCTTGGCCGAGGCGTCCTTCAAAGTCGCTTTCTTGTCTGCCATCTCTTCCACCTCACTGCCACCCGTCCGCGGGCAGCTCGACTTGCGCCAGCGGGATGTACTGCGCACCCCGCGGCTGGAGTTCAGAACGGTAGAGCGTCATCCGGCGGCAAACCGCAGGCTGCAGCAACGCTTGCGGCAGCGCCTCAGGAGGCTGAGAGACGGGCGCCGGACGCTTCGAGCCCCGCTCCTCACGCCGCACCCTGGCAACCGTCACGTGCGGCCAGAACGGGCGCTTCTCGGGCTTGTAGAGACCGGCCGAAACCAGCCTCTCCCGCAGGCCGGCCTGCAGCTCCACGGCCCTCGGCGACTCGGCAGGCAGGGCGAAGAGCCGTGCCCTTCCTCGCTCCGGCCGCTGGACGGGCCCTCCCAGCTCGATCGCCGGTGCCGGTCCGCCGCTCGCCTCGACGATCGCGGCCAGGCGCGGGACCTCCTTCTCCGGCAGGTAGCCGAGAAAGGCGAGGGTGATGTGGAGCGACTCGGGGGCGACACGCCGCAGGGCCGCATCACCAAGAGCCTCGCGACCCCACTCCACGATCCCGCTCCGCACCGCTTCGGGCAGATCGAGGGCGACGAACAACCTCGCCCGCGGATTCTTCAGCCTCTCCTTCGCCATGCCGCCGACGCTACGAGGTCGCGACGCACGGGACAAGACGCAAATGTGAAAAAAGCGCGCCTTCTGTCCTACAGAGGAGGCTCCTCGCCGTTGAGCAGGATCCGCAGCAGGTGCATCCCGACCAGGGCGGAACGCTCGCGGATGTCCTCGCGCCCACCGGGGATGACGGGAGCGCGGGCGAGGCTGGTGCCATTCGCAAGACGGGCGTCGAAGCAGACGTAGCCGACCGGCTTCTCCTCGCTGCCCCCGTCGGGGCCGGCGATCCCCGTGATCGAGACGGCGAGGTCGGCATCGAAGCGCTCCAGGGCTCCTCGCGACATCGCCTCGGCGACCTGGGGCGAAACCGCCCCGTGTGCCTCGATCAAGCCCGGATCGACCCCGAGCAGGTCCGCCTTCGCCTCGTTGGAGTAGGCGACGACGCTGCCGGCGAAGTACGCGGAGGCCCCCGGCAGATCGGTGATCCGTGCAGCCATCAGGCCACCGCTGCACGACTCCGCGAGGCCGAGCCGGTGCCCCTGCAGAAGGCCGGCGAGCTGGGCGTCGATCGTCTCCCCCTCCAGACTGAAGAGATGACGGGCGTGACGATCGGCAAGGCCGGCGCGCACCTCCTCGGCCACGGTTCCTGCTTCAGCCCGGTAGCGGACGTCGATCTCGATCTCTCCGCGCCGCAGGCAAGTGGTGATCTCGACCGTGGAGAGATCGGTCCCCGCCGCCTCCATCTCGCGCAGGCTCTTGGCGATCTCGGACTCCGGGACGCCGAACATCCGCAGCGTGTAGCCGTGCAGCGGCGTAGCGCGGGCCAGTGCCGCCTGCACCGGGCGCGCCTCGATCGCAACCGGCCACATCGGCTGCAGCTCGCGCGGCGGACCGGGCAGGACGATCACGACACGCTCCCCGGCGGGTACGACTAGTCCCGGCGCGGTGCCCACCGGGTCGAGTGGGATCGCCCCCTCGGGAACCATCGCCTGCTTGCGATTGGCCTCCCGCAGCGCCTCGATGTCGAAGTCGAAGCGGCGCGCGAACCGGCGCAGGATCGCCGCGATCTTCTCCTCCACCTCCTCGTCGAGGATCAGCTTGCGACCGGCGAAGCGGGCGACGATCTCCGCGGTCAGGTCGTCCGCGGTCGGCCCCAGGCCGCCCGAGGTGATGATCAGGTCCATCCGCTCGTCTGCGAGGAAACGCAGCGCCGCCTCGAGGTCGTCCGGCCGGTCGGCGACGACCAGGATGTGGGCGACCTCGACCCCCAGCTCCGCGAGCTGTTCGGAGATCCAGGGCCCGTTGCGGTCGACGATCCGCCCGGTGATGACCTCCGTGCCCGTCACCACTATCCCTGCGCGAACGGCAGCCGCCCCCGGACGCGGGAGCGAATCCCTGTCCATATCTGATTCTTCAGGCATTCGCGGGAGCAGAGGAGGCGGCGTTGATTCTCACGTGCAGTCGGGCCTTTCGCCTTCTTCGAGCGGCGTCAGGTCGCCACCCGAGTCGATCTCGTACCCGATCGGGCTGGAGCTGGGTGGCGTGTCGGTCTGCCTGCCGTCGATCGTCAACTCGAACTCCCCGTTGCCGAAGGAAGCCGTGAAGCCGTCCGCCCGGAACGGCCCGGCTTCGGCGCCTGGCTGAAGGATTTCGCCGTTGACCACCGGCTCTTCGTCGCTGTCGAGCATGCAGACCCAGACTTCGTCGGTTGCCTCGAGGCTGACGGCGACGCCGGGTTGCACGACCGCGGCTTTGCGCTCGCTCTGAGCCGTGCGCCGCTTTCCATGGCCGTCTTGCTGGGCGGCCTGGCCCGGTGGCGGGGAGCTGCCGTCATCGCCGTCACCACCGCTAAGGCCGATCGCGACCACCAGGCCGACCAGGACGAGTGAGACGACCACCGCCAGGACCCACCCCGGAACTCGCGACCCACGCGCGCGGGCGGCGCTGGCGACGGGCTCGACCCGCCGCGGCACCCGCTCGCCCGCGGCCGGCCCCGCGCCGCGCCTGTATTCCTCGGCGAGCCGCTCGCCGTCGAGCCCCAGGTAGCCCGCGTAGGTGCGGATGAAGCCTCGCGTGTAGGCGCCCCCGGGGAGCACGTCCCACTCCTCGTTCTCCATCGCCTGCAGATAGCGAATACGGATCTTGATCGCCGCCTCCACCTCGGCAAGGTCGACCTTGCGGCGACTGCGCGCCTCACGAAGGGTGGCTCCGATCCCGGTTTCCACTCCGTCATTGTGTCCGTTCGGGACGGTTTGGCGTGAAAAGCGCCTGTTAGCCGGCCTCGTCGGCGTCCACGGCGACCGGCTCGGGCTCGTTGCCGCCGGCAAGCACACGTGGCAGATCGGCCTCGGTGATCAGCACCTGGCGCGGCTTCGACCCCTCGTAGCCGGAGATCACGCCGCGCCGCTCGAGCATGTCGACCAGGCGACCGGCGCGGGTGTAACCGACCCGGAGCCGGCGCTGGATCATCGAGACCGAGGCGGTTTCGGTCTGCACTACCGTGCGGATGGCCTCGTCGAGGAGGTCGTCGCTGTCGGGGTCGAAATCGCCCTCTCCACCCGGCACCTCCTCGCGAGCCTCCAGCAGCTCTGCCTCGAATTCGGGTTCGCCCTGCTTGGCCCAGTGGCCGGTGATCCGGGCGATCTCCTCCTCGGTGACGAAGGCGCCCTGGACGCGTGCCATCTTCGAGGTGCCGGCGCCGCGGAAGAGCATGTCCCCTTGACCGAGCAGCGCCTCCGCGCCACCCTGGTCGAGGATCACCCGCGAGTCGGTCTGTGAGGAGACGGCGAAGGCGATGCGGGCCGGGATGTTGACCTTGATCGTGCCGGTGATGATGTCGGTCGAAGGGCGCTGGGTAGCCAACACCAGGTGGATCCCGGTCGCGCGGGACTTCTGGGCGAGGCGGATGATCGAGTCCTCGACCTCGGCCGGGGAGACCATCATCAGGTCCGCGAGCTCGTCGATCACGCAGAGGATGTGCGGCAGCGGCGGTTCGCCGGCTTTGGTGCGGACGCGGTTGAGCTCGGCCAGGTTGCGGCAGCGAGCCTGGCCCATGATCCCGTAGCGGCTCTCCATCTCGACGATCAGGTTGGAAAGCACGTTGGCGGCGAGGCGCGGCGAGGTGACGACCGGCGTCAGCAGGTGCGGGACGTGCTCGTAGTGGTTGAGCTCGACCTGCTTGGGGTCGACGAGGACGAGGCGCACGTCGTTGGGCGAGGCGTGCATCAGGATCGAGGAGAGGATCGCGTTGACGCAGCCCGACTTGCCCGATCCGGTGGTGCCGGCGACGAGCACGTGCGGCATCTTCGCCAGGTCGGTCCAGACCGCGTTGCCGTCGATTCCCTTGCCGAGCCAGGCGACCAGGGGCGAGGTTTTCTCCGGGCGCCCGGCGTAGATGTCGCCGAGGCGGACCAGGCGGCGGCGCGCGTTCGGCACCTCGACCCCGACCGCCTGCTTGCCGGGGATCGGCGCCAGGATGCGGATGTCGGTCGAGGCGAGCGCGTAGGCAAGGTCGTTGGAGAGCTCGGTGACTTTCTTCACCTTGGTGCCCGGCGCGAGGCGCAGCTCGAAGCGGGAGACGTGGGGGCCGCTGACGATGCCGACGATCTTGGCCTCGACACCGAAGTGTCCGAGCGTCTCGACCAGCTTGCGCCCGATCACTTCATGGTCGCGCGGGTCGGGGCCTTTGTCGCCTTTGCCCTTTTCAAGCACCTTGGCGGGCGGGACGCGGTAGTCGATCTGCTCGGATTCGGTGACGCCGCGCTTCTGCCCCATCGGGGTCAGCGCCGTCTGCTTGGACTCGGAGTCGGTGCCGACGCCGAGCCCCTCCTCACTGCGGATCTCGACCTCGTACGCGTGCGGCTGCAGATCCTCGAGGCCGGACTCCGGCTTCGCGTCGTCATCGTCGGCGTCGAACTCCGAGGTGACGGGCTCCTCGCCGGGCTCGTCCTCGGCGAGGGCCACGGTCGGCTCGAAGTCGTCGGACTCCGGGTAGTCGCTCATCACGTCGGTGGGATTCGCCTGGGTCTCGAAGGCGTAGGTCTTGTCCTTGTGTCGTTCCTCGCGCCGCGCCTCGCGGTGCTGGATCGCCGTCTGGGTGATCTCGCGGCTGCCGAGGAAGACCCGTCGCACGCCACGTCCGAGACCGCGAACAACGGCGGAGATCGAGGTGCCCGTGACGAGCATCGCTCCGATCGCCAGCATCAGCACGGTCGCGATGCGTGCCCCCACTTCGCCGACCAGGTACTCGAACCCGGTCTCGACCCCGTAGCCGACCTTGCCCCCGTCCCAGCCGAAGAAGAAGACAAAGGCCAGGTAGACGCCGGCGGCAATCAGGAAGAGGCCGATCACATCGAGGTGGCGCTGCTGCAGCCCCTCGGGAAGGTGTGGCCGTCGCATTCGCGGCTTCGCTTTCGCTTTCGCCCTCCCTTTCGGTTTGCGGCGCGCGGCCGAGCCTCGCTTCTTGCGCACGAACATGTCGCCCGCTTCGACGGCGGTCGCCCCTCCCCTGCCTGAGGCCTTACAGCTGCGCGCTCGCGAGAATGCTCGCGACGACGACGAGCATCGTCCCCATCATCCAGAGCAGCGATCGCTGCATCGAGTCGAAGCGGGCATCAACCGCCTCGAAGCGCCTTTCCATCGCCTCGAAGCGCTTTTCCATCGCCTCGCGCAGGGCCACCAACTCGGCTCGCACGCTCCTGAATTCGTCCCGCATCTCTGCGCGCAGGCCATCGACCTTCCGGTCCAGCTGGTCGATGCGCTCGTCGGTCCGGCTGCATTCCATTGTCTGCATGATGCCATGCTGAGGGGACCGCCTGCGCGCGTGGTGCGATGAATGCAAAAAGTTCCGCACAAAGTCGTCGCGAAAGCGGCGATTCAGCCGGCGCAGACCCAGGCACTGCCGCCGGAGTCGGCCCAGATTTCGGCGGCGATCCGGTCCTGTTCTTCCTTCGAGGCCTCGTGCGGGGCGCCGCTGCCGTCGTAGAGGTCCCAGGTCGAGGGAAGGATCTGGTACGCGCCGCCCGCTCCGCTCGAAGGGTTGAGGGCGCTGTAGTTGCCGCCCGACTCGCACATCACGATGTAGGTCGGGATCGAGAAGGGGCCGCCGAGCCAGCGCCCGACGGTTTCTTCGGCGGCCGCGCGACTCGCCGCTTCGGCCTCCTCGATGTCGCTGACCCAGGCGCCGATCCGCGATTTCAGGGCCGAGAGAGCGGCACTGCGGGCCGCTTCGACCGAGCGCAGGCGCGCCGCGGCCGCTTCGGCCTCACCGCGCACGGCGGCGATTTCGGAGCGGGCGGCAACGAGGCGCGCGTTGTAGGCGTCGACTCGCTCCTTCAGCTCGGCAATCTCGGCCAGGTCGCGGCGCACCGCGTTCCGCACCTGCTCAACCCGGCCGGCCAGCTCGGTATCGGAGTCCTCGATCCGCTCCAGATACTCGGTGCGCACGGCGAGTTCGTCCATGTCACTGGAACCGAGGACGACGCTCGCGGTGCTGGGCGCGCCGCTGCGGTAGATCGCGACGAGGCGCTCCGCCAGCACACCGCGAGCGCGGCGCAGGCGCCGCTTTTCGAGGCGCAGTCGCCTTTCGGTGCCGGCGACCTCGGCCGCCAGCTCGGCAGCCCGCTCACGACCGGTCGCCAGCATCGCGCTCAGGCGCTGCTCGCGCGCCGAGGCGGCCGCCGCTTCCTGCTGGGCAGAGGCGAGCTGCGCCTGGGCGTCTCGGATCTCGGCACCGAGGGCGGTCGCCTCGCCGCGGGCGCGGTCGACCTTTGCCTGCAGGCCATCGACGTCCGCCGCCCGCGCACCGGCAGCCGCGAGCAACCCGCAGGCGAGGGCGGCACAGGCAAGCGCGCCGAGGCGTGACCGGCCTCCGGCTTGTGGGGCGTCCGTTTGCGACACGGAGCGGGCGAGGCTAGCGGACCATGTGAGTAGAAGCTCACAAGTCGTCAATAATCCGCAATGAATCTTGCGGCCCGGGAACCGCCGTCCTGGATCTCAGCCCTCGGGCACGTCGCGGTTCGCCCAGTAGGCAGCGGCGAGGCCGATCGCCACCGCAGCCAGGCCGGTGCCGATCCGAACCGGGCGCGCGTAGCGCTGCCGCAGAAAGAGAAACGCGTACTTGACAGCCGCCTTGCCGATCGCGCGATAGACCATCAAGCACCCTCTTCCCCGCGCTGCCGAATCCTATGCGCCATCCGCGACTGCAGCGACCAGAGCTCGATGAAGCCGGGCGAGGCTGCTTGCGAGAAGAGACCGCCCGACTCGGCGAAGGAGGCGAGGTCGGCGTCATAGACGGCGTTCGGCGAGGAGCGGGTGACGACGCGCACGCTCCCCTTGTACAGCCTCAGGCCGATCGTCCCCGTCACCTGCGCGTTGACCGCCTCCATATAGGCGTCGAGGTCGGAGCGCAGCGGCTCCCACCAGAGCCCGGCGTAGACGAGGTAGGCCCACTTGCGGTCGAGGTCGGGCTTGAGCTGGTTCTGGTGGATCGTCCCGACCAGCTTCTCCAGCTCCTGGTGCGCGGTCAGCAGGATCGCCGCCGCCGGCGCCTCGTAGATGTCGCGGACCTTGAGACCGACGATCCGGTCCTCGATGTGGTCGACGATGCCGACCCCGTGCCGGCAGCCGATCTCGGCGGCGGCTTCGAGCAGCTCAACGAGGCCCATCCGCTCGCCGTTCAGCCCGACCGGCACCCCGTCCTCGAACTCGACCGCCACCACCTCTGCCTCGTCGGGCGCCAGCTCGGGCCGGGTGACGAGCTGGAAGACGTCGTCCTCGGGTGCGTGGTCGAGGTCCTCGATCCAGCGGCCCTCCGACGAGCGGCCCCAGAGGTTGTCGTCGATCGAGTAGGGCGCGACCTCGGTGCCGCCCTTGACCGGGATCCCGTGCTCGCGGGCGTAGGCGATCTCCTCCTCGCGGCCCATCTGCCAGGAGCGAACCGGCGCGATCGTCCTCAGCTCCGGCGCCAGGGTGGCCACCGTCGCCTCGATCCGCACCTGGTCGTTGCCCTTGCCGGTGCAGCCGTGGGCGATCGTGTCGCAGCCGGTCCGGCGCGCGTACTCGACCGCCAGCTCGGCGATCAGCGGCCGGCCGAGCGCCGTGAACAGCGGGTAGCCGCCGCCGTAGAGGGCGTTCGCCTTGATCGCCGGGACGACGAAGTCGCGCGCGAACCGCTCGCGGGCATCGACCACGTGGCACTCGAGCGCGCCCAGCCGCTTCGCCTTGTCCTCGATCACGCCGTAGTCCTCGCCGGGCTGGCCGAGGTTGACCGTGAGGCAGACGACCTCCGCCTCGTAGCGGTCCTGGATCCACTTCAGCATCACGCTGGTGTCGAGCCCGCCCGAGTAGAGCAGCAGGACACGGCTGACCTCGGCGGGGTCGGCCTCGTAGCTGGCGGTGCGCTGCTGCTGCGGCGAGTCGTCGGGGCTCACGGAAGGCGAGAAGTCTCGCACGCAGCCCGTCGCGGGCGCACGCCGCTACGGCACTTCGAGTCCGCCGCTGCCGTCTTCCGCTTCGCCTTCTTCCCCTTCGGCTTCACCTTCGCCTTCTTCGGGAGCGGTGGTGGTCTCTTCGGTCGCGGTCGGCTCGGTGGTCTCGGTCGTCGTGTCCGACTCGGTCGTTTCTTCGCTGGTCGGCAGCGTGGTGACCTCAGAAGGCGTCGAGACCGGGTCGCTGCCGCCGTCGCCACCCGCGATCACGACGATCGCCACGACGAGGCCGACGATGACGGCGATCAGGCCGGCGACCAGCAGGCGCGTATTCCCGTGCGGGCGGCCGCCGGGGTGCTCGGGCTGTCCCATCGTGCGGGTCGGGTCGTCGTGCATTCGCCTACGGCTCAGTCTTCAGGGCCGAGAATAGCCTCGAGGATCTCACTGGTGTCCTCGATCTCGAATCCACTTCGAAGCCGCATGTCGATCTCCTTGCGGCTGGCGCCGGAAACCGCCATCTGAGTTGCCAGGAGCCGGGCACCGGCCGATCCGGAGTTGCGCGACGCCACGGGCTCGCCGTTCGCCTCCGTCTGCACCGGCCTCAGGTGCACGTCACGGCGGTTGCCGTCGTCCTCCTCATCCCTGCCGTCACGGTCCTCGTCGAGGGAAGGCAAATCGGGCTCGCCCTCGGCGAACAACCGATCCGCCATCTCGCGCAGCTCGTCCGCCATCTCGCGCAGGCGCTCGGCGACAATCCGGTCCGCCCGGGCTCGCGCCTCCTCGATGTGCTGGCGTGCCTGCGCCTCGGCGTCGTCGATGACGCTCGACGCAGCCCGCTCAGCCGCATCGACGATTGTCGCCAGGCGCTGCGCGGCCTCCGCGGCCGAGGCCGGCGGGCGCTGATGCTTGGGGGGAAGTCTTTCGGAGCTCATGCTGCCGAGTAGCTTAGGAGCGAGTCGGCGATCAGGCCGACGGCGCGCTCGATATGAGTCCGGTCCACCGTCAGCGGAGGCAGCAGCCGCAGCGTGCCGGGCTCGGGGACGTTGACGATCAGGCCGCGCTCGAGCAGGTCGGCGCAGACTGCGGCCGCGTCGATCCCCTCGGCAAGGCCGACGCCGAGCATCAAGCCTCGCCCGCGAACCTCGGCGACGTCCTCGATCGCAAGCAGTTCGTCGCGCAGGAAGGCGCCCAGCTCACGCACTCCGCGCAGCAGCGCCGCGTCGTCGATCAGGTCGAGCACGGTCAACGCCGCCGTCGAGGCGACTGCGCCGCCGGCAAAGGTCGAACCGTGGTCTCCTGGCTCCAGCACCTCGCCCGCCGAGGAAGTCGTGACGCAGGCGCCGATCGGGAAGCCGCCGCCGAGGGCCTTGGCGCTGGTGATGACGTCGGGCCGCACCGGCGTCTGCTCGTAGGCCCAGAGCGAGCCGGTCCGGCCGACGCCGGTCTGGATCTCGTCGAAGATCAGCAGCGCGCCCACCTCGTCGCAGGCCTCGCGCGCGGCGAGCAGCGCCTCGTCGCCGATCGGGTAGACGCCGGCCTCCCCCTGGATCGGCTCGACCAGCACCGCGGCGGTGTCCCCGTCGACGGCCTCGCGCAGCGCTTCGGAGTCGCCCCGCGGAACCGAGCGGAAGCCCGGGAGCATCGGCCCCAGCGCCTCGCTGCGAGCAAGTCCCGGCGTCGCCGCAAGAGCGCCGTAGGTGCGCCCGTGGAAGTCGTTCTCGAAGCTGACGATCACCGGTTTTTCAACGCCCCGGAGATGGGCGTTCTTGCGCGCCACCTTGATCGCGCACTCGTTTGCCTCGGTCCCCGAGTTGGAGAGGAAGACACGGCCGCCGAGGCTCGACTCCGAGAGCCGCTCGGCGAGCCGCACCATCGGCTCGGTGTAGAAGAGGTTGGAGACGTGCATCAGGCGGCCCGCCTGCTCGCGAACCGCCTCGACCACGGCGGGGTGGCAGTGGCCGACCGAGCAGACCGAGATCCCGGCCAGGAAGTCGAGGTACTCTCTGCCGTCGGCATCCCAGAGCCGCACTCCCTCGCCACGCACGAACTCGACCGGCGCCCGCCGGTAGGTCCGCATCAGGTAGCGCTCCTCCAGCCCCTGCAGCTCAGCCAGTTTCATGGGGTGACCATCGTGCCGATGCCGGCATCGGTGAACAGCTCCAGCAGCAGGCTGTGCGGCTTGCGGCCGTCGATGATGTGGGCCGACCGGGCGCCGCCCTGGATCGCGTCGACGCAGGCCTGCAGCTTCGGTCGCATCCCGCCCGCGATTCCGTTCAGCTTCCCCTCGACCTCGGATACGGCGGCACGGGTGATCAGCGAATCGTGATCGTCGGGATCGGCCAGCCAGCCCTCGACGTCGGTGAGGAAGACGGCCTTGTGCGCGCCGAGGGCCGCGGCGACCTTGCCCGCCGCCTCGTCGGCGTTGACGTTGTAGGGACGGCCCTCGGCGTCGGAGGCCGAGGAGGCGATCACCGGGATGTAGTCCTCGGCGATGTGGTTGAGCACGTCGACGTCGACGTGCTCGACCGTGCCGACGAAGCCGACCTGCTCGGCGTTGGCCACCGGGGCGATCTCGAACAGCGAGCCGTCCTGGCCGGAGAGGCCGACCGCCGGCTGGCCGTGCCGGTTGAGCCGCTGCACGATGTCGGAGTTGAGCTTGCCGAGCAGGACCATCCGCGCCACCTCGACCGTCTCGGCGTCGGAGACCCGCAG
>DATMEP010000150.1:0-19265 GCA_035556755.1 Solirubrobacterales bacterium | reverse complement strand
CGACGTCGTCGGCGAAGAGCACTACCGCACCGCGACCGAGGTACAGGAGGTGCTGCAGCGCTACAAGGAGCTGCAGGACATCATCGCGATCCTCGGCATCGACGAGCTCTCCGACGAGGACAAGCAGACGGTCTCGCGCGCGCGCAAGATCGAGCGCTTCCTCTCGCAGCCGTTCTTCGTCGCCGAGCAGTTCACCGGCCGCAGCGGCGAGTACGTGCCGGTGGCCGAGACGGTGCGCGGCTTCCGCGAGATCCTCGACGGCGAGCACGACGAGCTGCCCGAGGGCGCCTTCTACATGAAGGGCGGCATCGACCAGGTGACCGCCGACCGCGAGGCCGCGGCCGCGGCTTAGGGGCGACGCGTTGGCTGGAGATAGCGCTTTCGAGGTCGAGGTCCTCACCCCGGAGGGGGAGGTCTTCAGCGGCGAGGTCCGCCAGGTCTCGACCCGCACCGCGGTCGGCGAGATCGGCATCCTCGCCAACCACGCGCCACTGCTGGCGGCGCTGCGCCCGACCGAGCTGCGCCTGCACCTGAGCGACAGCGAGACGCGGCGCTACGCCCAGGCACACGGCTGGCTGCAGGTCTTCGGCAACCGGGCGCGGCTGCTGATCGAGGAGGCGATCGATCCCGAGGACCTCGACCCGGCCACGCTGAAAGACCAGCTGGCCGACGCCGAGCAGCGTCTCGCCGAGTCCGAGGAGGGCAGCGGCGCCCGGTCCCGCGCCGAGAAGGATCGCGACCGGGCCGAGGCATTTCTCGCGATCGCCCAGGGGTGACGGGGCGATCCGGTACCCCTTCGGCGGAATTGATGTCGCACGCGCTTCGCGCTTAGCGACAGATCTCCAGCGCGGCCTACGGCCGCGCGAGCACCAGATTGCATATCGCCGCCTTCGGCGACATTCCGCCGAAGGGGTACCGGATCGCCCCCACGCGGGGGCGCATCCGACATTCACCACACCCTGGTGTGGTCAAACTCGGCTGCGCGATAGGAGCTGCAGATGAGCGATGAGCTGGTGGCTCTCGCCACTCGGCTGATCGGCTACGACACCTCGGAGCCGGAGGGCGTCCTGGAGGTAGCCGGTTTCGTCAAAGGCTGGCTCGAGGCGAGGGGGATAGAGGCCGAGGAGGACGAGGTGCGGGGCCTGCCCGTGCTGCGGGCGGAAGTCGGCCCGGAGGAAGCGCCGACGGTCGTCCTGCACGGCCACCTTGACGTCGTCCCGGGATTGCCTGAGCAGTTCGAGCCCCGCGTCGAGGGCGACCGGCTCTACGGGCGCGGCGCCTATGACATGAAGGGCGCTCTGGCGGCGATGCTGGTGACGACGGCGGCGATGCGCGACCAGGCGCAGGTACGGGTGCGGCTCGGGATCGTCGGCGACGAGGAGTCCGAGGAGGAAGCGGAGCGGGGCAGCGATCACCTGGTCGACAGCGGCTTCCTCGGCGACTTCGCGATCACCGGCGAGCCGACCGACCTCCACATCGGGGTCGAGGCCAAGGGCGTGCTGGCTCTGCGGTTGCAGGTGAGCGGCACCGCCGCGCACGGGGCCACGCCCTGGCTGGGCGACAACGCGGTGCTGAAGGCACACGACGTTTTCCGCAGTATCGAGTCGCTACCGTTCGCCCGGCACAGCTCGGAGCTGTTCGACCGCCCCTCGATCAATCTCGGCCGCATCTGGGGTGGGGACGCGCTCAACAAGGTGCCCGACCGATGCGCGATCGACGTCGACATCCGCTACCTGCCCGACCAGGACCCAGCCGAGGTGCTGGAGCAGGTTCGCACCGTCCCGGACGCGACCGTCGAAACGCTCTTCACGCGGCCGCCGGCGGTCGTCGACCGGGACCTGCCCTACGTGCGGGCGTTGAGCGAGGCGACCCGGGCGCATCACGACGGCGAGCCGATGAGCGTCGGTCGCGACGGCGCCTCCGATGCCGTCTCCTTCCTCCGCCTGGGGGTGCCGGCGGTCGAGTTCGGCCCGACCGGGGCCGGGCACCACGGCCCCGAGGAGTGGGTCTCGATCTCCTCGCTGGAGACCTATCGGCAGACGCTGGAGTCCTTCCTGCGCTCGATCCCGGCGCAGCTCGGGGGCTGAGCCGGTGATCGAGCCGGCTTTCAAGAAGCCGCCGCCCTCCGGCGACCACGAGCCGCCACCGAAGCCGAAGCGCTACTGGTGGCGCTTCCTGCTTGCCTCGATCGTGATCGTCCTCGCGACCGCCACCGCGGTCAGTGCCAGCGGCCTGATCAAGATCGAGAACATCGCCGAGCGCCTCGGGCACAACGACAAACTCAGAAACGCAGTCGACGGCGTCCTCAAGGAGACCACGGGGGGCGAGGCGCAGAACATCCTCATCCTCGGTTCCGACAAGCGGGCCTCCGAACCGGAAGACCCGGGACGCTCGGACACGACGATCCTGCTCCGCCTCGACCCCGACAACGACGCGATCGCGCTGATGTCGATCCCGCGCGACCTCAAGGTCGAAATCCCCGGCGTCGGCACCGAAAAGTTCTCCGCCGCCTTCGCCTACGGCGGTCCGAAGCTGACCCTGCAGGTGGTGAAGGAACTGACCGGCCTGCCGATCAACCATATTGTCAACGTCGACTACCTCGGCTTCGTCCGCGCCGTCTATGCGATCGGCTGCGTCTACGTCGACATCGACCGTCGCTACTACCACTCCAACGAGGAATCCTCCGAACAGTACGCCGAGATCAACGTGCAGCCGGGCTACCAGCTGATGTGTGGGAAACGGGCGCTCGAGTACGTGCGCTTCCGCCACACCGACACCGATCTGGTCCGCGCCGCGCGCCAGCAGGACTTCCTCAGCGCCGCCCGCCAGCGGGTGCCGATTTCGGACCTGGCGCTTGATGTCCTGGGCGAAGGCGATCTGATCGACATCTTCACGGAATACACGAGTTCGGACATCAGCGATACGAAGTCGATGATCGAGGTGATGAAGCTGTTGATCGCCTCGCGCAACGCCGAAATCAACGAGGTCGACTTTCCGGCCGAACTGGGGCCGAGCTTCGTCTACGCCTCGCCGGAAGTGATCCAGGGCGCGGTCGACCAGTTCCTCGGCATCGAAGCGAGCGGCGGTCCGCGCGGCTCTCTGGAAGAGGCCGACGGGGGGTCCAAGCCAAAGCGGAAGGGCAAGGGCAAAGGCAGGAAGAAAGCGAAGCGTGGCAAGAGCAAGCCGAAGCCGCAGGTGAAGGCAAAGCGGCCCGGGGACGACGGTCTGGTCTCCGCCCACGAAGCTGGTGAGCTGGAGGCGAAGGCCGTGACGCGAAAGGTCAGTCACGGCTTCCCGGTCTTCTACCCGACCAGGCTGCCCCCGGGCGCCGCCTACGTGGAAAGCAACCCCTACCTCCACGTCCAGGACCCGCGCGTCTACCACTTCAAGGACCCCGACGACAACCGCCACGGCGCCTACCGGATGGTGCTGACCCTCGAACTCCCCGACGGCGTCCACTACTTCGGGGTCCAGGGAATCCAGGGATGGAGCGACCCCCCTATTCTGAGCGGCCCCAGCATCACCCAGACGATCCGCGATCGCGAGTACGAGATCTTCCTCGACGGCGACCGGATCAGGCTGATCGCCTGGCACAGGGGGGATAACACCTACTGGATCGCGAACAGCCTGCTGCGGGTGCTGACCAACGACCAGATGGTCGGGATGGCGCGCTCGGCCAACGTCAAGATCCCCAACAAGAAGCCGAAGAAACGCGGAGGAGCACAGCGATGAATGGAGACAGAGAGCCGATCGGCGTGATCGGGGTCGGCTGGGTCGGGCTGGTCACCGCCGCCTGCTTCGCCGAGCTGGGCCACGACGTCGTGGCGCGTGACATCGTGCCTGAGAAGGTCGAGACGCTATCGCGGGGCGAGACGACGATCCACGAGCCGGGCCTCGAGGAGCTGCTTAAGCGCAACGCCGCGCGCCTCACCTTCACGACCGAGATGGGTGAGCTGCTCGACCGGGCGCGCATCCTCTTCGTCTGCGTGGACACCCCGCCGACCCGCTCCGGCGACGCCGACCTCTCGCGGGTTCGCTCGGTCGTCGATGAGCTGCGCGCCGGAGGCGACCACGTGCTGGTGATGAAGAGCACTGTGCCGGCCGGCACCGGGGAAACGATCCAGCGCGACCTGACCGGAGTCCCCTACGTCTCCTGCCCGGAGTTCCTCAAGGAGGGCTCCGCGGTCGAGGACTTCATGCACCCCGACCGGGTGGTGATCGGCGCCGACTCGGGTGACCAGGCTGCCGGCGACGCGGTCGCCGCTCTCTACGAGCCGCTCGGGGGTGAGATCGTCCGCACCGACGTCGCCAGCGCCGAGATGATCAAGCTCGCCTCCAACGCCTTCCTCGCGACCAAGATCTCCTTCGTCAACGAGATCGCCAACGTCTGCGAGGAGGTCGGCGCCGACGTCGGCGAGGTTGCGCGAGGCATGGGCCTCGACCAGCGCATCGGCTCCTCCTTCCTCCGTGCAGGGATCGGCTACGGCGGCTCCTGCTTCCCGAAGGACGTCAGCGCCCTGAAGATGCTGGCCGGGAACACCGGCTACCACTTCCAGTTGCTGAACGCGGTGATCGAGGTGAACGAGCTGCAGAAGCGGCGGGTGGTGGGCAAGCTGCAGAGCCGGCTCGGCTCGCTGACCGGCCGGCGGGTCGCTCTGCTCGGCCTGGCATTCAAGCCGCACACCGACGACATGCGGGAGGCCTCTAGCCTGGTGCTGGCGGCGCGGCTGCAGGGCGAGGGGGCCGAGGTGGTCGCCCACGACCCCGTCGCGATGGACGCGGCGCGGGACCTGCTCGATGGCGTCGCGCTGTGCGATTCGCCGCTGGACGCCCTGGAGGGAGCGGACGCCGCGGTGCTGGTCACCGAGTGGCCGCAGTTCGCGGAGTTGGACTGGGTCGCGGCGGCCGGGCGGATGGCGCGGCCACTGATCGTCGACGGGCGCAACTTCCTCGACCCCGGCACCCTGCGCGCGGCTGGCTTCGAGTACGAGGGCGTGGGCAGGGCCACCCAGGGCTTGCCCGCTCCGGCGACCGCAGACTGACGATGCAGGCGATCGTCCTCGTCGGCGGCGAAGGAACGCGGCTGCGTCCGTTGACCGAGACCGTTCCGAAGCCCGCTCTGACTCTGATCGACCGGCCGTTCCTCGCCCACATGATCGAGTGGCTGGCCGGGCACGGCGTCGAGGAGGTCGTGCTCGCCTGCGGGTTCCTGCCCGACGCCCTGCGTGAGGCACTCGCCGGGGAGGAGGAGCGGGCGGGCGCCAAGATCCGCTACGTCGTCGAGCCCGAGCCCCTCGGCACCGCCGGCGCGATCCGCTACGCCGCCGACGCGCTCGGCGACGATCTCAACGACCGCTTCCTGGCCCTGAACGGCGATGTCCTGACGGACCTCGACCTGACGGCGCTGCTGAAAGCCCATGAGGAGCGAGCGGCACGGGCCACGATCGGCCTGCACCCGGTCGAGGACTCCTCGGCCTACGGCCTGGTCCGCAGCGGCGAGGCCGGGGAGGTCCTCGCCTTCCTGGAGAAGACGGGCGAGGCAGTCCCCGGTGAGGTGAACGCCGGGATGTACGTCCTGCAGCGCTCGGCCCTGGAGCTGATCCCCCCCGGCGAGAACGTCTCGATCGAGCGGGACGTCTTCCCTCGCCTGGTCGGCAACGGGTTGCACGGCCTGCGGCTGGACGGCTACTGGATGGACATCGGAACGCCGGAGCGCTACCTGCAGGCAAGCTGGGACATCCTCGAAGGTCGGGTGCGGACGCGGGTCGAGCCGACCGCGCCCGGGGTGTTCGCCGCGGCCGATGCCGAGATCGCGGCCGGCGCGACGATCGGGCCCCGCGCCGTGATCGGCCCGGGCTGTCGGGTTGACACCGGGGCCGAGGTCCGGGAGTCGGTCCTGCTCGACGGCTGCACGCTGGGCGAGCGGGCGCGGGTGGCCGGGTCGATCCTCGCGCCGGGTGTGGCGGTAGCGGCCGGCGCCGAGCTTTCCGGGGCAGTGGTCGCCGCGGATGAAAGGGTCTCGGCTTAGATGACCGGCTCCTCGACCTCGCACGCCTGGATGACCCATGTGGCACGGCGCATCTCTGCGTCCTCGGGCTTGCCTTTGGCACCACCAAAGGCTGCGCCCTGCGTCCTTGATCTGCTTGGCCACATGGCTCCCCAGTCGCACGCGGCCAAGGAGCCGGTCATCTGATGCTCGACGACATACTCGCCATTCCCGATCACCTGCGCGACGCGCTGTGGCGGATCGAGTCCGCGCGGCTGGCTCCCGCCGACTCCGCCGGAGTCCTGGTCTGCGGGGTCGGGGGCTCGGCGATCGGCGGCGATCTCGCCGCCGCTGCTCTGAGCGAGCGTCTCGGCCGTCCGCTGCTGACCGTCCGCGGTTACGGGTTGCCCGCCTGGGCGACGCCGGAGTGGACCGTGCTCTGCTCGAGCTACTCGGGCGAGACCGAGGAGACCCTTGCCTGTTATGAGGCCGCGCGCAAGCTGGGTGCCAGGTGCGTCGTCGCGAGCACCGGGGGCAGCCTGGCCGAGGCTGCCCGGGCTGACGAGGTGCCGGTGATCGGCTTGCCGGGCCTCCTACCCGCCCCGCGGACCGCCGTCGCCTACATGCTCACGGTTGCCGCCGGGGTTGCAGCGACGGCCGGCGCGGCACCGCGCATCGACGCGGAAATCGAGGCGGCGGCGCTCGGCTTGGAGGGTGTCCGCGACGAGCTGCAGACCCTCGCCGCCGAGATCGCAGCCCGGCTTGGCGGCACGCTGCCGGTCATCTGCGGGGCGGATTTGACGACGCCGGCGGCGCGCCGCTGGAAGACCCAGATCAACGAGAACGCGAAGTTGCCCGCCTTCTTCTCGGAGCTGCCGGAGGCCGATCACAACGAGCTCTGCGGTTGGGCCGGGGGACCCGCGACGGGTGCGAGCCTCTCGGCGGTTCTGCTCGGCGATCGCGAACAGCATCCGCGCGAGCGCCGGCGCTTCGACCTTACGGCGGAGGCGGTCGAGGCCGGTGGCGCCGGAGTCGTCCGGGTCGAGACGGCCGGCGAGAGCCGCGTCGAACGCCTGCTCTGGGCGGTGATGCTCGGCGATCTGGTCTCGCTGGCGATGGCCGAGGCCCTGGGCGTGGACCCGCTGCCGGTCGAGGCGATCGAGAGCCTGAAGGCGGCCCTCGGCAGGCCCGAAGCCTAAGCGGCGCCGGGCGACTCGAAGCTGGCGAGGGCGACGGTGGCGCTGATGCGCTCCTCGTCGGTGTCGGCGAGCCGCCGGATGCTTTCCTCGTGGGCGATCGAAACCCGGTCCAGGGCGTCGCCGATCGCCTCTGAGACCTCTCGCCATCCCTGCCGGTCGAGGACGATCGAGGAGCAGCTCAGGTGATCTCCCCGGCCCTCCCCGAGCGGACCCATTTCGAGGCGACCGGTCCCCCTGCCGACGATCGTTCGCAGGGTCGCCGCCGAGGGATGTCCGACGGCGGACGAGACGGCCTGCCGTTGCGCCAGGCGCCTGGTCGGCGTCGCCGCGGGGGCCAGCTCGTAGGTGCGATCTTCACCCGATCCCGCCTGCTCGGTCTGCGCCGGCTGGATGCAACCGGTTTCCTGCAGCACCGCCACGTGGTAGGAGATCACGCCCGGTCTCTCGTCGAGCATGGTGGCGAGCTGGCGCGAGCTGGCAGGGGCCTCGGCAACCGCATCGAGAATCCGGATGCGCGTTGGGTTGAGGAGAGCTCTGATCGGCTGCGGGTCCACGGGTCCTTTCTATTTAAGCTGAATACGGAAAGTTTCGACGCGTACTCGGTAATTCTTGCGCAACAACGAGTCAACAGCGGACGTTTGTCTGCAATACGCGTAAAAAAAGATCCCTCCGAGATCGCAGCTGGATTGCGACTCGTGTGTTCGAACGTCTCTGGGCCGATGCGGGCTATCTGCGTATCCTTGCCAGGTCCCGCCCTCAGATAGAAAGGAATCGATGGCAACCGCCGCCTCCAACTACGACATCGCCGACGTCGCCCTGGCTGACGCCGGGCAGAAGCGGATCGAGTGGGCAGATCGCCAGATGCCCGTTCTGGGACAGATCCGCGAGCGCTTCGAGAACGAGAAGCCGTTGGAGGGGATCCGGATGGCGTGCTGCCTGCACGTGACCACGGAGACGGCGAACCTGGTCCGCACCCTGATGGCCGGCGGCGCCGACGTCGCGCTCTGCGCGTCCAACCCGCTCTCGACCCAGGACGACACCGCCGCGGCGCTGGTCGACCGCTACGGCGCCGAGGTCCACGCGATCAACGGCGAGGACAACGAGACCTACTACCGGCACATCGAGACCGCGGTCGACAAGCATCCCCACATCACGATGGACGACGGCGCCGACGTGATCAGCGTCCTGCACGGCCAGCGGCCCGAGCAGCTCTCGGAGGTCTACGGCGGCACCGAGGAGACCACCACCGGCGTGATCCGGCTGAAGGCGCTGGAGGCGGAGGGCAAGCTCGGCTTCCCGATCGTCGCCGTCAACGACGCCGACACCAAGCACTTCTTCGACAACCGCTATGGCACCGGGCAGTCGACCCTGGACGGCGTCATCCGCGCCACCAACATCCTCATCGCCGGCCTCAGGGTGGTCGTGATCGGCTACGGCTGGTGCGGCAAGGGGGTCGCGATGCGGGCCAAGGGGCACGGCGCCCACGTGGTCGTCTGCGAGGTCGACCCGCTGCGGGCCCTCGAGGCCGTCCATGACGGCTTCGACGTGATGCCTGGCGTCGAGGCGGCCAAGCAGGGCGATGTCTTCATCTCCGTGACCGGCAACCGCGACGCGATCGCCGGTGAGATGTTCGACGTGATGAAAAGCGGTGCGATCGTCTGCAACTCGGGCCATTTCGACGTCGAGATCAACAAGGGCGACCTCGACGAGCTGACCGAGTCGACCTACGAAGCGCGGCCGCTGGTCGAGGGGCACCGGCTCAAGGACGGGCGCGAGGTCTTCCTGCTCGCCGAGGGTCGCCTGGTCAACCTTGCCACCGCCGAGGGCCACCCGGCGTCGGTGATGGACATGAGCTTCGCCAACCAGGCGCTCGCCGCCGAGTACGTGGCAAAGAACCACGAGACCCTGGAGACCAAGGTGCACGGCATGCCGCGCGAGATCGACCAGGAGATCGCCCGCCTCAAGCTCGCCTCCAAGGGCGTCCGGATCGACGAGCTTACGGATGTCCAGAGCAAGTACCTCGCCTCTTGGGATCAAGGTACGTAAGCCGCCCCCGGACGCGGAAGCGAATCCCTGTCCATATCTGATTCCTCAGGCATTCGCGGGAGCAGAGGAGGCGGCGCTTGATGCGGGCGATGATTCTCGCGGCCGGGCTCGGCACCCGGCTGCGGCCGATCACCTATGCGATGCCGAAGCCGATGGTGCCGGTGCTGAACCGGCCCGTGATGGAGCACATAGCGCGGCTGCTCGTCCGCCATGGCTTTGGCGAGGCGATCGCCAACCTGCACTGGTTCCCGGAGACGATCGAGGGTCATTTCGGCGACGGCTCGGACCTCGGGATCGAGCTCGCCTACAGCCGCGAGGAGCAGCTGCTGGGCACCTCGGGCGGGGTCCGCAACGCGGCGGATTTTCTCGGCGACTCGTTCCTGGTCATCTCCGGCGACGCGCTCACCGACATCGACCTGGGGGCGATGCGGGAGTTCCACGAATCGCACGACGGAATCGCCACCCTGGCGACCAAGCGCGTCTCCGACACCAGCCAGTTCGGGGTGGCTATCACCGGCGCCGACGGCCGCATCCAGGGCTTTCAGGAGAAGCCCGCCCCGGCGGAAGCCCTCTCCGACCTCGCCAACTGCGGCATCTACATGTTCCGCTCCGAGATCTTCGACTTCTTCCCCGCGCCGGGAACGAGTAAGGCCGCGGGGCCTGGCGACCCGCCTGGCTTCGCCGACTGGGCGATGGACGTCTTCCCGGCGCTGCTGGAGGGGGACGTGCCGTTCTACTCGCACGAGATCGACGCCTACTGGAACGACATCGGCAACCTGGAGGAGCTGCGCCAGGGCAATCTCGACGCGCTGCACGGCGTCGTCGCGGTCGAGCCGGGGGCGCCTGCGGTCGCCGACGGGGTCTGGGCCGCCGGCTCCCTCGACGGCACCGAGGTGACGGCTCCGGTCCTGGTCGGTGCCGGTGTCGAGCTGGGGGAGGGGGTTCGGATCGAGGGACCGGCGATACTCGGCGACGGTTGCCGGGTCGGCGCCGGCGCCCAGATCCGCGACTCGATCCTGCTCGAGGGGACCGAGCTGACCGACGGAGCGATCCTGATCGGTGGCATCGCGGCTCGCGCGACCAAGGCTTGACGAACTTTTGACATTCGGCGCGCCACACGCGCGCCGCGCCGCCGCAGGATCGTCCCATGGGGGTCCTGCACGTTCTCGCCGAGGGTTTGGTCCCGTCGCTCTGCGCGGCCTGTGGCCGCTCCTGCCGCCCGGGGGCGATCGTCTGCACGCGCTGCGGCCGGCGCCTGGCCGGCGCCGATCCGCTCTGTGGCGCCGGGCCGCCGGGGCTGGACCGAGTCTGGTCCTCGGCTCCACACGAGGCCGTCGCCCGCGATCTCGTGGCCGCACTGAAGTTCCGTCGCCTGCTGCCGGTCGCAGAGCTGATCGCCGACCGGATTCAGTGGCTGGCGCCCGCCGACCTGCTCAGCGGCGAGATCGTCCCCGTTCCCACCGCGCGGCTCCGTTCCCTGGCCCGCGGCTTCGACCCGGCGGCGGAGATCGCCTCCGCCCTCGCCACTCGTACCGGCCTCCCTCTCTCCGCCTGTCTCTCCCGCAGCGGCGGCGGCCGCCAGGTGGGCAAGCGCCGCGCCCAGCGCATCGGCCACCCACCCCTGATCAGAACAAGAGGCAAAGCCCCCCGCAGCGCCCTCTTGATCGACGACGTCCTCACAACCGGCGCCACGCTTTCGTCCTGCGCAAGAGCCCTCCGCGCAGCCGGAGCGATCCGCATCGTCGCCATCACGTTTTCGCGAAGGCTATGACCGGGGTACCATCGTCTCTAGGAACGACCAAGGAGGCCAAGATGCGGATCGAGGTGCGCGGACGCAACGGAGTCGAGATCGACGACGAGCTGCGGGAACACGTGCGAAAGCGATTCCAACGGGTCGGCAGGCAGGTCTCCGACCTGGCGACGCTGGAAGTGGTCGTCTCCGAGGAGAAAAATCCGTCGATCACCGACCGCGAGGTCGCCGAGGCGACGCTCCGCGTCAAGGGCGTGACGCTGCACGCCAAGGAGGCCTCCCCCGAGATGTCGCACACGATCCACGAACTGGCGGAGGACATCCGTCGCCAGGTCAAGAAGCATCGCGAGCTGCGGCGCAAGCGCACCCAGACCCGCCGGCTGGTCAACCGGATGCGGGGGCGGACCGCGGAGTCGTAAAGCGGGGCCCGGCGTTGGCGGCCCCCTCGCTACCCTTGGACGATGGCCAACGCGAGGGACATGGTTACCCGCGCGCTGCGCGTGGGGGAGGGGCGCAAGCTCAAGACCTACGAGAGGCGCGCAAAGGCGATCAACGAGATCGAGCAGGAGATGGAGCTGCTCGATGACGATGAGCTTCGCGAAGAGGCAGACAAGCTGCGCGCGCAGGCCCGCGACGGAAAATCGCTCGACGAGCTCCTGCCCGATGCCTTCGCGCTGACCCGCGAGGCCGCTCGCCGCTCGATCGGCCAGCGCCACTACGACGTCCAGCTGATCGGCGGGATGACGCTGCACGATGGAGCGATCGCGGAGATGAAAACCGGCGAGGGGAAGACGCTCACCGCGACCCTTGCGGTCTTCCTCAACACGCTGGCCGGCGACAGCGTCCACCTCGTCACCGTCAACGACTACCTCGCTCGCCGCGACGCCGAATGGATGAAACCGGTCTACGACGCGCTCGGGGTCAGCGTGGCTGCTCTCCAGGATTCCGACGACCCGGCGGCCCGGGGGCAGAAATACGCCTGCGACGTGGTCTACGGAACCAACTCCGAGTTCGGTTTCGACTACCTACGCGACAACATGGCCGAAACGCTGGCGCACTGCGTGCAGCGCGACCACCGCTTCGCGATCGTCGACGAGGTGGACAACATCCTGATCGACGAGGCGCGGACGCCGCTGATCATCTCCGGGGCGCCCGAACAGGCGGCGCAGATCTACTACAAGTTCGCCCGCCTGGTGCGCCAGATGAAGGGCGTACCAGCCAAAGACCGGCTGAAATCGCTGGGCGAATCGAAAGACACCTCCGAGGCGGACTACGACTACGAGTACGACGAGAAGCACAAGACGGTCTCGCCGACCGAGCGCGGCGTCAAACAGGCCGAGGAGTACCTCGGCGTCGACAACCTCTACCTCGGCGAGCACGGCAGCCTCGTCAACCACCTGGTCCAGGCGCTGAAGGCCGAGTCGCTCTACAGGCTCGACAAGGACTACGCGGTGGTCGAAGGCGAGGTGATGATCATCGACGAGTTCACCGGCCGCATCCTCGAGGGCAGGCGCTGGTCGGAAGGCCTGCACCAGGCGGTCGAGGCAAAGGAGGGCGTCTCGATCGGCGAGGAGAACCAGACGCTCGCGACGATCACCCTGCAGAACTACTTCCGCCTCTACGACAAGCTCTCTGGGATGACCGGGACGGCGCTAACCGAGGCCACCGAGTTCATGAAGATCTACAAAGTCCCGGTGGTCGAGATCCCCACCAACACGCCGATGGTCAGGGCCGATCACAACGACCAGATCTTCAAAACCAAGGACGGCAAGTGGAGGGCGGTGCTGGAGGAGATCGTCACCCGCCACGAACGCGGTCAGCCGATCCTCGTGGGAACCGTCTCGGTCGAGGTCTCCGAGATGATCTCCGGTGAGCTGAAGCGCAACGGGATCGAGCACGCGGTGCTTAACGCCAGGCCCGAGCACGCTCAGCGAGAGGGCGAGCGGATCGCCGAAGCCGGTCGCAAGGGTGCGGTGATGATCGCCACCAACATGGCCGGCCGTGGCGTCGACATCAAGCTCGGCGGCGACCCCGAGCACATGGCGCACAAAGAGCTGAAGAAGCAGGACCTCAGCACCGGCGACGAGGGCTACGAGGAGGCGCTGGAGGCGAAGATCGCCGAGCTGGAGCCGCAGTGCAAGGCCGAGGGCGAGGAGGTGTGCGAGCTCGGCGGTCTCTACATCTGCGGCACCGAGCGACACGAATCTCGCCGCATCGACAACCAGCTGCGCGGCCGTTCCGGCCGCCAGGGGGACCCCGGGGAGAGCCGTTTCTTCCTCTCTGCCGAAGACGACGTGATCCGCCTCTTCGCCGGCGATCGCATCTACAAAGTCCTCGATCGCTTCGGCGGGGAGGCCGACGAGGACGGAGCGGAAATCCCGCTCGAGGCGAAACTGCTGACCAAAACGGTCGAGGGCGCGCAGAAGAAGGTCGAGGAACAGAACTTCCTGATCCGCAAACGGGTGCTCGAGTACGACGACGTGATGAACGAGCAGCGCCGCGTCGTCTACAGATACCGGCGCGAGATCCTCGAAGGGCGCGACATGTCCGACATCGCCCGCGACGAGCTCGAGGGCGTGGTCGATCGCCTCGTCGACGAGTACACGGCGGGCGACCTGCTGGAGGAATGGGACCTGCCGGAGCTGGAGCAGCAGCTGCGCCAGATCTGGCCGGTCACGGTCGACGTCGCCTCGATGGCGCCGGAGACGGTCGACCGGGAAAAGCTGAAAGACAGCCTCGACGACGACGCGATGAGCGCCTACGACCAGCGCGAGAGCGAGCTCGGCGAGGAGCTGATGCGCTACCTGGAGCGCTCGATCCTGCTGCAGACGATCGACAACCGCTGGCGCGAGCACCTCTTCGACATGGACTACCTGCGCGAAGGCATCCACCTGCGCGGCTTCGCCCAGATCGACCCGCTGGTCGCCTACAAAAACGAAGGCTTCGCCATGTTCGAGCAGCTGATGCACTCGATCTGGGAGGAGTTCAGCAAGCTCGTCTTCAACGCCCAGGTGGAAATCGACCCCTCGCAGCTCGACGGGGCGTTCGCCGGCAACGGCGGGGCGGGGGCGACCGCGCTCGACTACTCCGGCGGCACCCCGGAGGCACAGCCCTCGGCGCTGCAGCAGGTTGCCGCGGGTACCGCGACGGGCCCGGCGGCGGCGACCGCAGCCGGACCGGGCGGTGGCAACGGCGCCCCCGCGCCCGAAGTGGTCGAGACCGTGGTCAAGGACGAGCGCGAGAAAGAAATCGGCCGCAACGACCCCTGCTGGTGCGGCTCGGGCAAAAAGTTCAAGAAGTGCCACGGTGCCTAGCGCCTCTTGATCCACGATCCCGTTCGCGAGTTCATCCGCGCCTTCAACGAGAGGGACCTGGACGGCTTCGTCGCGGTGCTGGACCCCGAGGTCGAGCTGCACTCGATGAGGGGGCTGCGTAAGGGCAGGGACGCAGCCCGGCTCTGGGCAACCCGTCCTCCCGGCGGGGTGCAGCAGACGATCGAGCTGGAGCACCTCTACGAGGACGGGACCGAGAGCGGCGGCGGGTCCGCGGTGGCGCTGATCAGGCGGGTCTGGGTCTGGGACGAGGACGGGTCGCCGGCGGGCGAGGACGAGATGGCGTGGCTATTCGAGCTGCGCGAACACAGGGTCCGCAGCTGGCGCCCCTACGAGGATCGCGCCGCGGCGCTGCACGCGGGCGGCTTCGATCACGGCATCGCGGCCGAGTAGTCTCCGCCCCATGGCCGAGACCGCGTCAACCGAATCGGTGCCGGCGCGGCTCGCCGAGATCCGTGGGCAGTTGAAGCTGCTCGCGGACTATCTTTGACCCGGCTTCGCTGCAGGACGAGGCGGACCGCCTCGAGGCCGAGATGGGCCAGCCCGGCTTCTGGGACGACCAGGAGGTCGCCGCCCGCACCAGCGCTGCGCACGCCCGTGCGCAGCGCAGGCTGAAGACGTTCCGCGACCTCGAGTCGGACGTCGCCGACCTCGACGAGCTGGCCGAGATGGCGGCTGAGGACGAGGAGATGGCGGCCGAGCTGGCCGCCCAGCTGGGTTCGGTCGAGCGGCGCCTGGCCGAGCTGGAAGAGGCACGCCTGTTCAGCGGCGAGTACGACGCCGGCGACGCGGTCGTCTCCGTCCACGCCGGGGCGGGCGGCACCGACTCCCAGGACTGGGCCGAGATCCTTCTGCGCATGTACCTGCGCTGGGCGGAGCGGCGCGGCTTCGTGGTCGAGATGGCGGAGGCCTCGCCGGGGGAGGAGGCCGGGCTGAAGTCGGCGACCTTCATCGCCCGCGGCGAGAACGCCTACGGGCTTTTTGCCGCCGAGCGCGGCGTCCATCGCCTGGTGCGGATCTCTCCCTTCGACTCTTCGGCGCGCCGCCACACCAGCTTCGCCCAGGTCGACGTCGGCCCGGTCGTCGACGAGGGGGTCGAGGTCGAGATCGACGACGCCGACCTGCGTGTCGACACCTACAGAGCCTCCGGGGCCGGTGGCCAGCACGTCAACAAGACCGACTCGGCGGTGCGGATCACCCACGTTCCGACCGGGGTCGTCGTCCAGTGCCAGAACGAGCGCTCGCAGATCCAGAACAAGGCGGTGGCGATGCAGCTGCTGCGTTCGAAGCTGATCGAGCTGGAGGAGCGCAAACGGGCCGAGACCCTGGCCAAGGAGCGAGGCGAGGTGAAGGAAGTCGCCTGGGGCTCGCAGATCCGCAGCTACTTCCTGCACCCCGACCAGCGGGTCAAGGACCACCGCACCGGCCACGAGGCCGGTGACGCCCAGCGCGTCCTCGACGGCGACATCGACGACTTCATCCGCGACTACCTCAACAAGACCGCCGCCGCCTCGGCGCGCTAGCCGGGCGCCCCGACAGCCGCTCGGCGGCTCGCTCACTGCGAAGTCGCGAGTGGACCCACCGCGCCGCTAGGCTCGGCCGGTGGAGTCGCTGACGTACCTCGAGCGCCCGGCCGCGTGGGAGCCGGAGGGGCTGCTGGTCCTGCACCACGGGCGCGGCACCGACGAGGCCGACCTGCTTGGTTTGGCCGACGCGCTCGACCCGGGGCGGAGACTTCGGGTCGTCACGCCGCGGGCGCCCCTGCAGCTCCAGGGTTCGCCCGGCTATCACTGGTACCTGGTCCCTCGCGTCGGCCATCCAGACCACGACACCTTCAATGCCGCCCGGGCCGCTCTGGCGGAGCTGCACGACCAGCTCTGGGAGGAGACCGGGGTCGAACCGTCGCACACGGCCCTCGGCGGCTTCTCGATGGGGGCTGTGATGAGCTACGCGATGGCGCTGGGAGCCGACCGCCCGCCGGTCGCCGGCGTGCTCGCCTTCAGTGGCTTCGTCCCGGTCGTCGAGGACTGGGAGCCCCACTGCGAGGACCGCCAGGAGACTCGCGCCTTCATCGCCCACGGCCGTCACGATCCGATCATGGAGATCGGCTTCGCGAGACGGGCCAAAGAGCTGCTCGAGGCGGGTGGCCTTGAGGTCGAGTACCACGAGTCCGAGTTCGGGCACCAGATCGACCCCGCGCACCTGTCCGCGGCGACCGAGTGGCTGGGGGCGACTATCTAGGAAGAAAGAACAAGCCGTGGGGAGAGGTGCCCGGCCCGATTGCAGTTCTTCGGTGCCCCGACAACCTGCAGTTGCACCGAGATGCGATCGCCGGGATCGAGCTTCTCGGACTGAGACATGCTCAGGCCCTTGGTGAGGCGGATTACGCCGCTCTTGCCGAGGTGACGCCGGGTGGATCCGAGATTCAGCGAGCCCTTACGGAACGTAATCGTGGCGTCCGCCGATTCGTAGGCGGTGTAGCCGATCGTCAGCTTCAGCTGGTTCTTCTCAGCGTAGGAGACGATACGGGCGCTTGCGCTGCGCAACAGGCATTCCTCGGACGATTGCGAGCCGGGGGCCTCACCCTCGTCCACTTCTTCTTCGCATTCTTCGAGGCCCTCTTCGACTTCTTCGCATTCTTCTTCGCCGAGCTCTTCCTCCGCAATCTCTTCGAGCTCGATGGTCGGCAATTCGTCCAGCGGTGGCTCGGCAACGGCGGCGCCGGCCGTCGCGGTGCCGCAGAGCAGGGCGACGCAGGCAAGCGGGAGGGCGATTTTGAGCGGCATGGCTCCCAGGCATCGGCCGGGAGCCACGACTCCTTTAACTCAGGATTCCCTCAAGCTCGAGCAGCCCCCGCTTCATCGGCAGGCCGCCGCCGTAGCCACCCAGCGCACCGCCGCTGCGAAGCACGCGGTGGCAGGGGACGACGATCGGGATCGGGTTGGAGCCACACGCGGTGCCGGCGGCCCGGATCGCCCGCTCGTTGCCGGCACTGCGCGCCATCTCGGTGTAGCTGCGGGTCTGACCGTAGGGAATGCGGTCGATCGCTCGCAGCACCCTGCGGCGGAAGTCCTTGCTCAGCTGCCAGTCGAGCGGCAGGTCGAACTCGGTGAGCTTTCCCGCGAAGTAGAGATCGAGCTCGCGCCGAGCCTCGTCGAGCCGGGCCGGCGCCTCCAGCACGCGGGGGGAAACCCGGGTCGCGAGATCGTCCAGCAGCTCGTCGTAGTCCTGGCTCGGCAGCCCGATGCGCACCACCCCGCGGGGCGTGCTCGCCAGCAGCAGCTGGCCGAAGGGCGAGTCGGTCCTCGTGTAGGCGACGTCGAGCAGGCCCTCGGTGGAGGCGCGCTCGGCGAGGTGTCGCAGCTCGGTCTTCATGCCAGCTCCTTTCTCAGTCGCTTCAGTCCCTCGTGCAGGCTGCGCCGCGCCGCCTCGGGTGAGCAGCCGAGGGCGGCCGCGATCTCGGCGTGGGGGAGATCGGAGCCGTAGCGCAGCGCCACCGCAGCACGTTGTTTCGGTGGCAACGCCCCGACCGCTGTCCAGATGCCCGCGTCGGGCTCGGGGTCGAGCACCGGGGTCTCGGCTGGCTCCGCCACCGGCAGCGGCCGCCGGCCGTTGGCGCGGTGGTGGTCGATCGCCTTGCGGTGGGCGATCGTCAGCAGCCAGCCGCGCAGGTTGCTCGCGTCCTCCAGCTTCGGGTAGGCGCGCAGGGCCGCCAGAAACGTCTCCTGGAAGCAGTCGTCGGCATCGGTGCGACCGACCGCCCCGCGCAGCACCGCCATCACGACGACGGCATGCTCGTCGAGCAGGGCCTGGAATGGAGGCAGTGCGGTCAAGTCACTGATTAAACGCCCCGGCGGCGGCCGACGTGAGGTTGACTAGGCTGCGCCGATGCCAGATTCGCCCCTGAGCGAGATCGTCGCCCGCGCCTTGGCCGAGGATGTCGGAGCTGGCGACGTGACTTCGGAGGCGACCGTGCCGGAGGGGGTCCGGGCGCGGGCGCGGATCGTCCAGAAGCAGCCCGGGGTCGTCTTCGGCCTCGCCGCCTTTGCCGAGGCGATGCGGCAGTGCGGGGCAGAGGACGTCGACAACCTCCTCGTCGAGGGTCAGTGGCGTGAGGCGGTGCCGGCCGAGGTGGCGCTCGCGGTCGGGCCCGCCCGCGCGCTGCTGGCGGCGGAGCGCACGGGACTCAACTTCCTCGGCCACCTTTCGGGCGTGGCGACGCTGACGGCGCGGTTCGTCGAGGCGGTGGCCGGAACCGGCGCCCGCATCCTCGACACGCGCAAGACCACCCCGGGCCTGCGCGAACTGGAGAAGGCGGCGGTCGCCGCCGCCGGGGGCCGCAACCACCGCATGGGCCTCTACGACGCGATCCTGATCAAGGAGAACCACATCGCGCTGGCGGGCAGCCTCGCCAAGGCGGTCCACGGCGCTCGCAGCGTCCACCCCGAGCTGCCGGTCGAGGTCGAGTGTCGCAACCTCGACGAGGTCGCCTACGCCCTCGGCACCGGCGCCGACCGGCTGCTGCTCGACAACATGGACGTCGAGACTCTGCGCGGGGCGGTGAAGCTGCGGGAGACGGAAACCGGTGGCGGCGGCCCCGACCTGGAGGCCTCGGGCGGCGTGACGCTGGAGAACGTTCGCGAGGTCGCCGAGACCGGCGTCGACTTCATCTCTGTCGGCGTGCTCACCCACTCGGCGCCGTCGCTCGACTTCAGCCTGCTGCTCGAGCCCGCCTGAGTCAGCGGACGGTCAGCTTCAGCCGCATTTCGGTCGGGTGGAAGGTGCAGACGAACCGGTACGTGCCCGCTTTTTCGAAGCGCTTGGCGAGGTTGACGCCACGTTTCGCGGTTGCGGGCGATTTGATCTCCCCGCCCGGTCCTTTGGACTTGACGACGTGGTGGAGTTCGCCGCCGACCCATCGGAAGTTCACCTTCGCGCCGCGCTGCACGGTC
>DATMEP010000149.1:0-8907 GCA_035556755.1 Solirubrobacterales bacterium | reverse complement strand
TGTTACTCACCCGTTCGCGGCTTGGCCCCAGGGCAAGCCCTGGTTCGTCGCACCACTTGCATGTGTTAAGCACGCCGCCAGCGTTCGTCCTGAGCCAGGATCAAACTCTCCGTGAAGGTACTTCTACACAGAGATTGCCATGCCTGGCTGGCCGCCGAGTACACAAGTACGGCGACCGGCATGACGGGTAAATCAGACCACTCGACACGCTGACGAGTCGAGTGGATCGGGCTCAAACACCCACGGACACGAATGTCCGCGGGGTGCACGCTGCTCAGTTTTCAAAGACCGCTGCGCCTTGACCTTTACGGCGGGACTCGCCGTCGTTTGCGCACGGGATGGCACCGGGCCAATCCCGAAGGGACGAGCAGTATAGCGCCGCGGGCGTCGTTTGCCTAATCGCCTCAGGCGGGCGCGCGCAGGCGCCGGAAGCGGCGCTTGCCTGCCTGGAGCACCCGGCCGTCGAGATCGACCGGATCCATGTCGAGGCGCTCCCCGTTCAGGGGCTCCCCGTCGAGCCTGACGCCGCCCTGCTTCAGCAGTCGCCGAGCCTCGCTGGAGCTGATTCCGAAGGCGCCGGCCATCAGCACCGGCAGGTGGACCTGGGAGCCGTCCTCGCCCAGATACTCGCCGAGCTCGATCTCCTCGACCTCCTCCGGCGCCTCGTGCCGGACGAAGAGGCGGTCGAAGTGCTCCTCGGCCTCGCCGGCCGCGGCGCCGCCGTGGAAACGCTCGACGATCCGCCGCCCCAGCTCCCGCTTCGCCTCGTTCGGCGGCCCCTCGGGGACCTCGCCGCCGAGCAGCAACCGGAAGTACTCGGGCATCGCCTCGTCGGGGATCCGCATCAGCTTGCCGAACATCTCCTCCGGAGGGTCGGTGACGCCGACGTAGTTGCCGAGCGACTTGCTCATCTTCTGGACGCCGTCGGTCCCGACCAGGATCGGCATCGTCAGGATCGACTGGGGCGGCTGCCCGTGGGCGGCCTGGATGTCGCGACCGAAGAGCAGGTTGAACTTCTGGTCGGTCCCCCCCAGCTCGACGTCGGCCTCGATCGCCACCGAGTCGTATCCCTGCAGCAGCGGGTAGAGCAGCTCGACCGCGGCGATAGGTGCGTTGGCCGCCATCCGCTTCTGGAAGTCGTCTCGCTCGAGCAGGCGGGCGACGGTCGTCTGGGCGAGCAGTCCGAGCAGCGCCTCCGGCTCCATCCGCAGCCACTCGCTGTTGAAGCGGACCTCGGTGCGGTCGCGGTCGAGCACCTTGAAGGCCTGCTCCTGGTAGGTCGCGGCGTTGGCGGCGATCTCCTCGGCGCTCGGCACCGGTCGCTGGGCGGAGCGACCGCTCGGGTCGCCGACCCGAGCGGTGAAGTCGCCGATGATCAGCACGACCGTGTGGCCGGCGGCCTGGAACTCGCGCAGCTTCTCCAGCACGACCGTGTGGCCGAGGTGGATGTCGGCGGTCGTCGGGTCGATCCCGAGCTTCACCCGGAGCGGGCGGTCGATCCCGAGCTGCTCTTCGAGCCTGCCCTCGGGCAGCACGTCGACGGCGTTTTGCGTCAGGTCCGACACGGCGCCAATGCTAGACTGCCGCCTCCTCTTGGCGGGCAAACGCACCAAGCCGCGCCTGAAGAAGCTGCGCGTCCTCTTCGTCCTGATCGGCCTCAGCATCCTTGCCGTGGTCTCGATGGTCTTCGGAATGGTCGTCGCCGTTTCTCGGGACCTCCCGGCCATCTACGACTTCGGCCGCTACAAGGCGTCGAAGAACAGCGAGGTCTTCGACGCCTCGGGCACGCCGATCGGGACCCTGACCAGCAACCAGAACAAGATCCTGCTCAGCGCCGGGCAGATCTCGCCCAACGTCAAGAACGCCGTGGTCGCGATCGAGGACTCGCGCTTCTACGAGCACGACGGGGTCGACTTCCAGGGCATCGGCCGGGCGCTGGTCAAAGACATCATGAGCCGCAGCGCGGCCCAGGGCGCCTCGACCATCACCGAGCAGTTCGTCAAGGACGCGCTCGCCGCCCAGGAGAGCCGCACCGTGTTCCAGAAGTTCCGCGAGGCGGTGCTCGCCTACCGGCTCGAGCACCGCTGGAGCAAGGACAAGATCCTCACCGAGTACCTCAACACGATCTATTTCGGCGAGGGCGCCTACGGGATCGAGGCAGCTGCCCGCACCTTCTTCGGCAGGGCCCACCCCGGCTGCGGGAGCTCGACCGAGCCATGCGCGGACGTGCTCGAGCCCTGGGAGGCGGCGCTGCTGGCCGGGATCATCGCCTCGCCCTCGGCCTACGACCCGAAGTTCTTCCCCGAAAACGCCCTCGCCCGGCGCAACCTGGTGCTGGACAAGATGTACGAGCAGGGCTACATCACGCAGGAACAGCACGAAGACGGCATCAAACAGGCGCTGCCGGCGCCGGACGACATCAGGCCCCCCCAACTCGACTCCGAAGCCCCCTACTTCACCGCCTGGCTGCGGCAGCAGCTGGTCGAACGGTTCGGTGCCGCGAAGACCTTCTTCGGCGGTCTCCAGATCAAGACGACCCTCGACCTGGAGCTGCAGGCCGCCGCCGAAGAAACGGTGTCCAGCTACCTCGGCGAACTCGGGCCGACCGCCGCCCTGGTCGTGATCGACAACAGCAACGCCGGCATCAAGGCGATGGTCGCCGGGCCGGACTTCGAGGAGGCGCCCTTCAACCTGGCGACCCTAGGCCACAGGCAGCCCGGCTCCTCGATCAAGCCGATCATCCTCGCGACTGCGCTCGAACAGGGGATCTCGCCGGAAACCGTCTACGAATCGGCGCCCCAGGTCTTCACCTTCGGCAAGAAGGACCAGGAACTCTTCGAGGTCAAGAACTACGCCGACAGCTACCTCGGCTCGGCTTCGCTGGCGACCGCGACGACCTACTCGGACAACGCCGTCTACGCCCAGGTCGGACTCGAAAGCATCGAAGGAGGCACCAGGGCGATCGCCCGCACCGCCCACAAACTGGGCGTCCAGACCCACCTCTCAACCAACCCGGCGATGGTGCTCGGCGGTCTCGACGAAGGCGTGACGCCGCTCGAGTGGACCTACGCGTTTTCCACCCTGGCAAACGACGGCGACCGGGTCAGCGGCACGCTGGCGCCGAGCCCAGGCGATAGCCCGGTCGCCTACACCGAGGTGACCGACCAGGACGGCGACCTGATCAAGGGAGGCGACAACGACTCGATCCACACCCAGGTGCTGGACTCCGGAGTCGCCGAAGAAGCGAAGGGCATCCTGCGCTCGGTGATCACCAGCGGCACCGGCGTGCGGGCCGACATCGGCGACGAAAGCCAGTGGGGCAAGACCGGCACGACCGACGAGAACGGCGACGCCTGGTTCTGCGGCGCCACCGAGGAGGTGACCTCCTGCGTCTGGGTCGGCTACGCCGACACGCTGACCCCGATGACGACCGAGTTCTCCGGCGGGCCGGTCGACGGCGGCACCTTCCCGGCTCTGATCTGGGCCAGCGTTATCTCCGCCTGGGAGGAGATCCAGGCCGCCAAGGCCGCCAAAAAGGAGAGTCGCGAGGAGGAGTCCGAGTCGGACGAGGACGGCGGCGACTACACCGCCCCCGAGCCGGAAGCCCCCGCCGAACCCGCCCCGGAACCGGAAGGCCTCGAATCCGCGCCCCAGACCGAACCGGAACCGGAAGCCGCACCCGAAGAAGCCGCCCCGGAAGAAGCTGCGCCCGAAGAATCGGGCGGCGGTACCGCGGGCGGGTTCGCCGCCCCCGGCTGAGTCAGGCCGCGGCTGGCCTTGGGCGGGAGACGAACGGACTGCCCGCGAGGCTGAAGCGCCAGGGGCGCTCGACGGCTTTGGTGATCCCGACGCGGGGCCCGGCGACGATCTCCCCGCTCCAGCCTCCCTCGCGGGGCAGCAGCCGGAAGGGCTCGGCACCGAGGCTGGCGCCGTTTGCGTCGAGGCCGACCCCGAGCGCCTCGGTCAGCTTGCCGGGGCCGGAGCAGAGGTCCGCGTCGGCGCGCTCTCCCCTCCTCTCGCGCATCGCCTCGAGGCCGGCGGTCGGCCGCAGCGCCCGGATCAGCACCGCCGCCGCCTCGCCCTCCGGTTCGGCGACGAAGTTGAGCAGGCTGTGGATCCCGTAGGAGAGGTAGACGTAGGCACGCCCCGGCGGGCCGAAGAGGGTCGCGGTGCGCTTGGTCAGGCCGACGTAGGCGTGGCAGGCTGGGTCGTCGCGCTCGTAGCTCTCGGTCTCGACGATCGTGCCGCCACAGCCGTCGAAGAGGAGGCGGCAGCCGACCAGATCGCGGGCGACCTCATGGACCGAGCGATCGAAGAAGGCGACGCCGAGCCGTGCCTCGGCCGCCGTCGCCGTGCTCAAGCCCGCTCCTCCGCGACCCGAGCCATCACCGCGGCCAGCGTCTCCCGCGCTTGTCCGATCTGCGCGGCGAGCGCCACCGACCCGGTGCCGCCCTCGATCTGCTTCGCCTCGAGCCAGCTCTCGCGCCGCAGCACCTCGTAGAAGGAGTCGTCGAGGTGCTCGGAGCGCTCTCGCAGCTCCTCCGGCGTCAGCTCCGAGAGCGACTTGCCGCGCTCGACCGCGTCGCGGACGAGGCCGCCGACGATCCCGTGCGCCTCGCGGAACGGCACGCCCTTGCGGACCAGCAGGTCGGCGATCTCGGTCGCGGCCAGCATCTCGTCGCCCGAAGCGTCCTCCAGTCGCTCGCGGTCGAAGGCGACCCCCGCCAGCATCCCCTCGGTCGCGTCGAGGCAAAGCTCGACCGTGTCGATCGCGTCGAAGAGCGGCTCCTTGTCCTCCTGCATGTCCTTGCCGTAGGTGAGCGGCAGCGCGTGCATCGTGCCCAGCAGCGCCAGGTAGTCGGCGGCAACACGCGGGCTCTTCGCCCGCAGCAGCTCGGCCGAGTCGGGGTTCACCTTCTGCGGCATGATCGACGAGCCCGAGGAGAAGGACTCGTCCAGCTGGCAGAAGCCGAACTCGGTGCTCGACCAGATCACGATTTCCGACCCGAGCCGCGAGAGGTGCATGGCGCAGGTCGATGCGGCGGCCAGGTAGTCGAGGACGAAATCTCGGTTGGAGGCACCGTCGATCGAGTTGTGGCTGACGTGCTCGAAGCCGAGGTCGCCGGCGACGGCGTTGCGGTCGATGTCCCAGTTGACCCCTGCAAGGGCGCCGGAGCCGAGCGGCATCACCGAGGCGCTGTCGAGGGCGAACTGGAAGCGCAGCACGTCTCGCGCCAGCATCCAGAAGTAGGCGAGCAGGTGGTGGCCGAGGTAGACGGGCTGGGCGCGCTGGAGATGGGTGTAGCCGGGCATCGGCCACTCGCGGTGGCGCTCGGCCAGCTCGAGCAGGCGCTCCATCGTCGCCCCGGCCAGCTCGATCGCCCGCAGCGAGTGCGCCTGAACGACCATCGCCACGTCGGTCGCGACCTGGTCGTTGCGCGAGCGACCCGTGTGGAGCTTGCCGGCGAGCGGCCCGATCTCCTCGCCGAGCAGGCGCTCGACCGCCATGTGGATGTCCTCGTCGGACTCCTCGAACTCGAAGCCGTGCTGGCCGATCAGCTCGCGGACGCGGTCGAGGCCGGCGCACATCCGCTCCAGCTCGTCCTGGGTGAGGACACCGATCCCGCACAGCCCCCGCGCGTGGGCCTGCGACTGGTCGATGTCGTAGGGCGCCAGGCGCCAATCGAACTCGATCGAGCGGTTGAGGCGCCAGAAACGCGGGTCCGGGTCTTTGCGAAAGCGCGACATCGGTCGGCGATTATCCCCCCCGCACCGGTTGCCCCAGCGCGGCGGCGAGCTGTTCGCAGACTCGCGCCACCTGCGACTCGGCCATCGCGGGGAAGAAGGGCAGCGCCAGCGAGCGGGCGGAGGCCGCTTCGGCGACCGGGAACTGTCCGTCCCGGTAGCCGAGCTCGCGCAGATGGGGAAAGAGGTGGATGCAGGGCAGGTAGGCCTTGGCGGCGATGCCCCGCTCCCCGAGCCGGGCGATCGTCGCATCGCGATCGGCACCCTCGGGCAACTGCACGGTGTAGACGAACCAGCTGCGTCGCTCGGCGCCGCGACCGGCCCGCGGCGCCTCTACGCCCTCGATCCCGGCCAGGGCCCGCTCGTAGAGGCCTGCAACCGCGTCGCGGCGGGCGAGCATCGCGTCCAGCTTCTCGACCTGGGCGACCCCGAGTGCAGCCGCCACATCGGAGAGGCGGTAGTTGAAGCCGAGACCGCCGTGGTCGAGCCAGCCCATGTCGGGCGCGCGACCCTGGTTGCGCTCGGCCCGCAGTCGCTCGGCGATCTCCGGGCTAGAGGGCACGATCATGCCGCCCTCTCCCGTGGTCATCTGCTTGTTGGCGTAGAAGGCGAAGGTGGCGAGGTTGCCGCGGGCGCCGACCTTGCGACCCTCGCTGTCCTCGGCCCCGAGCGCCTCGCAGGCGTCCTCGAGGACGCCGAGGTCATGCCGTGAGGAGATCGCCTCCAGCTCCGGCATTGCGGCGGGGTAGCCGAAGATGTGGACCGGCAGGACGCCGGCGCTGCGCTCGCCAAGCGCCGCCTCGGCCGCGGCTGGGTCGAGGTCGAGCGTCTCGGGGTCGACGTCGCAGAAGACCGGGCGGGCGCCCTCGTAGAGGAGGCAGTTGGCGGAGGCGACGAAGCTGAAGGGGCTGGTCAGGATCTCGTCGCCCTGGCCCCAACCGAGCGCCCGCACGCCGAGGTGCAGGGCAGTGGTGCCGCTTGAGACCGCGACCGCGTCCTCGACCCCGAGCCAGGCGGCAAACTCGCGCTCGAAGCGCTCCCCCATCGGGCCCAGCGAGAGCTGTCCAGAGCGAAGGACGTCGAGCACCAGCTCCTCCTCGCGCTCGCCGATCTCGGGCCGCGCGAGGGGGATCGGGTCGGTCATGGACGCCACCCTATCTGGGCTGAAAGGCGTACTCGAGCGAGTCCACGAGCGCCTCCCAGGAGGCCTCGATGATGTTCTCCGAGACGCCGATCGTCCCCCACTCCCGCTCGCCGTCGGAGGAGTCGAGCAGGACCCGGGTGACCGCCCCGGTGCCGTGGCTCTCGTCGAGGATGCGGACCTTGTAGTTGGTCAGTTCGATGTCGGCCAGGTGCGGGTAGCGGTCGGCGATCGCGCCGCGCAGCGCCTTGTCGAGCGCGTTGACCGGCCCGTTGCCCTCGGCGACTCGCACGTAGCGCTCGCCGTCGACCTTGACCTTGATCGTCGCCTCGGTCTCCACCCCGCCGCCGGCCCGCTTCTCGACCAGCACCTTGAAGCTCTCCAGCTCGAACAGGGGCTCGTAGCTTCCGGCCTCGCGCCGTAGCAGCAGCTCGAAGGAGGCCGGTGCCGCCTCGTAGTGGTAGCCGCGGTGCTCGCGCTGCTTCAGCCGCTCCACCGCCTGCGCCGCCTGCTGCTCACCGAGGTCGAGGCCCGCCTGCGAGGCCTGGGTGCGGATCGTCGCCTTGCCGGCCAGCTCCGAGGCGAGGATCTGGCGCTGATTGCCGACCGCCTCCGGGTCCAGGTGCTCGAAGGTGCTGGCATCGGCAGCCACCCCGGCGGCGTGCATGCCGGCCTTGTGGGCGAACGAGTTGCGGCCGACGTAGGGGCGATCCGGATACGGCGTCATGTTGCAGAGCTCGTCGAGGTAGTGGCTCGTCTGGGTCAGGGTCGCGAGCCGTTCCGGCGGGACGACGTCGAAGCCCATCTTGAGCTGCAGGGCGGGAAGGATCGAGGCCAGGTTGGCGTTGCCACAACGCTCGCCGTAGCCGTTGACGGTGCCCTGCACGAGGCGGGCGCCGGCCTCCACCGCGGCGAGTGAGCTGGCCACCGCGCACTCGGCGTCGTTGTGGGTGTGGATGCCGACCTCCACCCCGTCGCCCAGCGCGGCGACCACGGCCGCGGTGGCATCGCCGACGAAGCCCGGCAGGCTGCCGCCGTTGGTGTCGCAGAGGGTGACGTTCTCGGCACCCGCCTCGGCTGCCGCGCGAACGCATTCCAGCGCGTAGCCGGGGTCGTCGCGGTAGCCGTCGAAGAAGTGCTCGGCGTCGAAGACGGGGCGCTTGCCCCGCTCGTGGCAGAAGGCGATCGAGTCGGCGATCATCGCCAGGTTCTCCTCAGCCGAGACCCTGATCACCTTCTCCAGGTGCAGGCCCCAGCTCTTGCCGACCAGGCAGACGACAGGGGCGAAGCACTCGACGACGATGCGCAGCGCCTCGTCGTCCTCGGCGGAGCGGTCGCGACGGCGGGTCATCCCGAAGGCGGCGATCGTCGCCTTCTCCAGCTCCAGCTCGGCGAGCCGCTGAAACAGCTCCGCTTCCTTCGGGTTGGAGCTGGGGAAGCCGGCCTCGATGAAGTGGACGCCGAGGTCGTCCAGCGCCTGGACGACCTTCAGCTTCTCGCCGACCGAGAGCGACATGCCGGGACCGCCCATGCCGTCGCGCAAGGTCGTGTCGTAGAGCTTCACCTGTTCCATCTGATGCTGCCTTTCGTACCGAAGTCTTCGGGGACGCGTGCGCGTGCGAGCGCGCCAGCCGCTAGGCGGCAGGCGTAATTCGCCCCGAGGGGACCTCGACGAAGTCGAGCCACTCCAGGTACTCCTCGGCGCGGCCGCAGAGCGCGTCTTCGAACTTCGACTGCACGTGACGGGTTATCTCGCCCGGCTCGCCGAGCGGGTGGTCGTCGATCTCACGCACCGGCACCAGCTCGGCCGCGGTCCCGGTCAGGAAGACCTCCTCGGCCAGGTACAGCTCCGAGCGGGCCACGTCGCGCTCGACCACCGTGTAGCCGAGGTCGCGGGCGATCTGGATCACCGATTTGCGGTTGATCCCGTCGAGGATCGAGGCGACGTGCGGCGGGGTGACGATCTCGCCGTCGCGGACCAGGAAGATGTTCTCGCCGGAGCCCTCGCAGACGAAGCCGCG
>DATMEP010000148.1:0-35149 GCA_035556755.1 Solirubrobacterales bacterium | reverse complement strand
CTTCTCCCACAGCCAGTCCGGCATCCGCCAGCCGTCGTCCCGGTCGACCAAGCCCATCTCCTACCTCCTATGTCCGATCAGCAGATCGGCTCAGGGGTTCGCCGTAGCGGGGTCGGAGTCCTCCCTATGGGGATAGGTCCTTAGCCACGGCTCCGCTACCGTTTGTCCATGGCATCGATCCCGCAGGTGGGCAAGCCAGCACGAGACGCTGCGGCGGAGGCCGAGACAGTCCGGATACAGCGACTACGGGCAGACGCTCAACGCCCGATGAGCGTGAACCTCGCCGAGGGCATCGCATTGAGCCACAAGTTGATGCGATTCACTGGCTCTGCTCGCCCCCATTGACCGAACCGGCTTTCGATCAACTTCTGCGCCGGCTCTCTGAGGCAGAGGTGAAGTTTGTTCTGATCGGTGGTCTTGCCATCAATGCCTGGGGCGTCGTCCGCGGGACGAAGGACGTGGACGTTGTCGTCGCCCCTGACCCTGAGAATCTCAAGCGCGTTGCTGGGGTTGCCGTTGCCACTCACGGCCACATCCAAACCGGCGAGTCATTCCTCAGCACCCCACCGTCCATTGCCGTGCAGCTCGCAAGCGGAGAGCGCGTTGCCATCGAGACCGAGCTTGGCCAGTTGGACGTCGTCCAGGGACTCGACGGCGTTCCCCCCTACGACGAGCTACGTGCAAGAGCGACCGAGGCAGAGGTTCTCGGAATCAAAGTCTTCGTTTGCTCGGTAGAGGACCTGAAAGCGATGAAGCGAGCAGCAGGAAGAACGCGCGATCAGGCTGACCTCGAGGACCTCGATGCGGCGGGCCATTAGCTCTACGATGAGCCATCCGGCCCCGATAGCTCAGCTGGATAGAGCGACTCCCTCCTAAGGAGTAGGCCGCAGGTTCGAATCCTGCTCGGGGCGTGTTTCGAGCTCTTCGCGCAGCTCGGTGACTTCGCGTTCGAGACGGCTGAGGCGGGCCTCAACGGTCTCGCTCGGGCTGGTAGATGAAGGGGCGGCGGAATCGATCACCTCGGACTGCTGGGCCTCGTCGGGCGTTGCAGCTGGCGCCGCCTCGGTGCCGCCAAGAAGCTGTTCGTAGCGCTCCTCCTTCTGCCCCGGCCTGCGCTCGAGCCGAGCGACGTGGCCGGCGTCGATCAGTCGGTCGAGGGTGTCGTGCACGGCGGCGAGGTCAGCGAAACCGTGAAGGCGATCGGTGCGCTGCTTCAGCTCACCCGGGGTCTGCGCGCCGCGCAACATCAGGATGGCGAGCAGCGAGAGCTCGGCCTCGTCGAGACCGAGGGCGTCGTCGAGCAGGTGGCGGTACTTGCGGGCTCGGCTGCCGGCGCCGCTGGCGAGGCGCGTCCAGCCGCGCAGGGCGAGCCGCCGCAGCGCCTCGACCACGGTCGCCTCGTCGTACTCGACGACCGGATCGCGGTTGGTCGCCTGGTTGCAGGCCAGCCGCAACGCGTTGAGCGATAGCGGATAGGCATCGGGCGTGGCGCGCTGCTTCTCCAGCAGACACCCAGCGACCCGGATCTCGACTGCGTCGGCCTCCATGGCGCCGCAATGCTACGCGGACGAGGGAGGTCGCCGAGGCGACGAGCAGAACGCTTCTACCCTGGAACCGGCCAGGGCGCTGCCTCGCCCAGAATCGCCGCCCAGTACCTGGCCACGGAATCTTCGGCCCTGGCGAGCTCCGTCGCGCGGATCGTGTCCTCCAGCAGCTCGCGGGCAAAGCCCCACAGCGGGTGCGGCACCACCTGGTAGACCTTGCGACGGTCGTGCTCGGCCGGAAAGCGCTGCAGGGCGCCGAGCCGGGCGAAGCTGCCGATCTCGCTCGCGACCTGGTTCTCGGCTATTCCCAGCGTCGTGGCCAGCCGTCGCGACCAGGTTGGAGGCTCCTGGGCGCTGCATACCGCGGCGATCTCCAGCCGGTATTGCTTGCTGAATACCTGCTTTGATACCGCCCTTAGGTTTTCCTGGATCTGTCCGATGTCATTGGCATGATTCATAGTTTTATTGCAGGGTACCAATATCATGCTTCATGAATCATGAAGCGTTTTTTTGCTACCTTCTAGAAGGAATGCGGGTATTGGCTCGTTAGGAGATACGAAGCGATGACGGTCAAGGACAGGAACAACCTTCGGCGCGGGCAAGCTGAGCTGGAGGCGAAGGAGGACTTGACTCCCTACCTGGGCAAGTGGGTTGCCCTGAGGAACGGGAAGGTCGTCATGAGCGATCTCAGCGTAGAGCGGCTCCGAAGCCACAGCGAGGTCCGAGACACAGACGTGATCGTCCCGGTGTCGCGCTCGCACGGCGGATACTTCGTCGCCTGAGCCTGACGTCGTGGAGCGCATCGAGCGGCCTTGGAACGAGACGACCTCGTATACGCGAGGCTCCGACGGCCGCTTCCGTCCCTATCTGTGGCTGACTCTGCAGAGCCGCCGCGGCGAATCCGACGTCCCCATAGTCGGCCTCGTCGACAGCGGTGCCGACAAGTCGGTTCTGCCGCTCGACTACGCCGAGCTGCTCGGCTACGAGACCGAGGACCTCTCTCCCGTGGAGGTTGGACAGGTCGACGGCTCGGCAGACGCGTGGGACACGCAGGAGCCCTGCGAGGCCTTCGTCAGAGGCATTCCCTCGGTCAAGTTCGAGATCAGGCCGCTTTTCGTCGCCACGCTGGATGCCCTCTGGGGCCGGGCCGACCTGATGAGCACCTACGTCGTCAGCATCGACGAGAAGGAAGAAGAGCTGACCTTGCACCTGCCCTGAGCCCCGGGGCGGAGGGCCTTAGGCCTACGCGTCAAGGCCGGGAATGGGGTCGATCGGCAGCTCGCCGTGGAACGCTTCCAGCTCTTCCAGGTCGTTGCGATCTCGCGGCCGACCTGCGAGGCGCTTGAACCCGACGATGCTGCGGAGGTTCGCGACCCGCGCGGTCTCGCCGCCGATCTCCACTTCCATGGCTTCCTTTGCGACGGTGTCGTAGTCCAGCGGCGGCAGGCCCCCACGCAGAATGTCGACGATGCCATGGCGGCCGGCGACACGCAGGTGATGCGCATCCCCCACCTCCTCGGGCGTGAGCTCCTTGCCATCTCGGAGGCGGGTCGCCTCCGAGTGGGCGAAGAAGCGGAGAATCGCCTCGTCGGCGCTCGGACCGTCCGCCACGAGCAGGTCGCTGTCCTTGGTCGCCCTCAGGTAGCCGTTGGCGATGACGCTGAAGCCTCCGATCACCACGTACTCGAGGCCGACCGCGTTGGCGTCGGCCACGACGCCAACGAGATCAGGACCAGAGGGCTCGTCTGGAGACATTGCCGGTGCGGATGGAGGCGACCAACAAGGACACGGCGGACTGCGAGAGCGCCTGCCCCTGGGCGATCCGCTGCGACGGCGTCAGCGCCCTGGCCGCTGCTCGGCGCTGCTCGTCCTCTTCCTGGTTGATCCTGGCCCACTCGACCTCGTTGCCGGCGGCCAAGAGAGGCTTCTCACGACGAGACATGCAGCCCATGGTACGCCGCCGGACCAAGAAAGTCCGGGCCTCGTCCGACGGGCACGAGACCGCTCACCCGCACGAAGTGCTGGATAGAGCGACTCCCTCCTAAGGAGTAGGCCGCGGGCCCGAGGCCTACTCGGGGCGTATTTGACTTTCGGATCCGACCCCTCCGAGCAGGAGCTATCCGATCCCGTAGACCCCCGGCTCATCCATCTCCAGCGTGCCGGAGGCGACGCCTTCGATTTCGAGTGCGAGGTCGAGCATGTTGATGGTCCCTGTCCCTTCGTCCGAGACCGCGAGGTTGGAGATCGAGCTCGCTTTGTCGGGAGTCAGGGTCAGCTCTTCGTAGCGCAGTTCGATGTGGCGGAAGCTTCCATTGCACTGAGACCCTCCCAAGGTGAGCAGGAACGAGCCTTTTCCGAGCTCGATCGAGCTCGCCTGCGCCTCCAGGCTCCACGGGAGGCCCTGAGCTTCGCTTTCTTCCACTTCGCAGTCCGGCAGATGTTCGCCGAGGGGGCCGCCTTCGCCCTCGCAGGATTGCGCCTGGAATTCGTCGACCGTGCCCGCATCGCCCGGCTGCAGCGTGGCGTCGGCCTGGACCTCGCAGGAGATCGAGCCGAATCCTGTGCCGTAATCGGTGAACTTCAGCGTGCCCGAGAAGCCGGTCTGGGCGGGGTCTTGGAGGGCTGCGGATGTCCAGTGCGGTTCCCGGGTGGTGAAGGTCTCATCATCTCCGTGAACGGTGCCCTCCGAGTTGGTCGCGACGACTCGGAAGTGGTAGGTGGTTCCAGGGTCGAGGTCTTTGATCGTCTCGCTGACTTCGATCGCCGTCGATCCCGATCCGGTCGCTTTCGGCGAGGCCGGAGCCAGCGATCCGTATTCGGTGGTTTTGCCGTATTCGAACTGGTAGGTGGTGGCGAGAGCTTCGGGATCGACCGTGCCGTTCAGCGTCGCGGTCGTCTCTTCCACCGCCGAGGCTTCGCCGGTGCTGGCGGAGGGCAACCCGGGGAAGTTCCAGCGCTGGAGGCGATCGTTTTCCGTATCCGATACCCAGATGCTGTTGCCGTCCGACGTAAAAGCGACGTAGGTGGGGGCATGGAGCTGAGCCGGGCCGGACCCGCTTTCCCCGAACGAGGTCAGGAATTCGCCTTGGGGATTGAAGCTCCGAACCCGGTCGTCTTCAGAGTCAGCGACCCAAATGTCACCGTTGGGACGGATCGCCATCCCGAACTCGCCCGTGCCCAGTGGATCGAACTGGTCGAGGTACTCCCCTTCGAGGCTGAACTTCTCCAGCCTCGAGTTACCGGCGTCGGCAACCCAGATATCGCCGGTCGCATCGGTCGCGAGATCGAAAACGTTGAGAAGCTGACCGTTGCCCGAGCCCGCTTCGCCGAACTGGTCGAGATATTCGCCCTCAGGGTCAAACTTCTGGATCCGGCCGGATTCGAAATCGGCCGTCCAGATGTCCCCTTCTGCATCGATCGCCACACCCGTCAGGGCTGCGAACTGACCGCTCCCCGAGCCCGCTTCGCCGAACTGGTCGAGATATTCGCACTCGGGACTGAACTTCTCCATGCGGTGATTGTTGGCGTCCGCGACCCAGATATTGCCTTCGGGATCTACGGCGATGTCGGCCGGCCCATCGAGCTGGCCATTGCCGGAGCCTTTGCCGCCGCACTGGTCCAGGTATTCACCTTCGGGATCGAACTTCTGGATCCGGTTGTTGAGGCCGTCGACGACCCAGACATTGCCTTCGGGATCGACGGCGATTCCTCGCGGCGAATTGAACTGGCCGTTGCCTGAGCCGTGCGAGCCGATCGCGTGGTCGAAGACCGGCGGCTGGGGCGGCGTCGGGCCGGGAACGGCCATGCTGAGCGGCTGGAAGACGAAACCCGGTTCGGGATGCTTCACCCGGCCGCTCGCCATGCACTCGCCGCTGTCGGGACAGGAGGCGGCGTGCAGCTCCCCTTCCTCGCTGTCCGCTTCATTCCAACTGCCATTCCAGCTCAGCACCAGGGTCTCTTCCCAGCCGTTGGCCCCAACCGCCACGCAGGCGCTGAGCGATCGGCAGGAGACGCCGCGCAGTTCGGCTTCCTCCCCCACCGTATCGACGCTCAGCTGGTCCCAGCTCAAGCCGTTCCAACGCTCGATCAGCGGCCGCCAGCGGGTGTCTTCGAGCGCTTCGATGTAGGCGGTGTAGCGGCCGACGGCGGTGCAGGCGTCGGCGGAGACGCAGGACACGTCGGCGAAGGAGGGGGGGCCGGATTCGGGCTCGGGGTTGACCGTTTCGTGCTGGGTCCATTCCGAGCCGTCCCAGCTCGCCGTCAGAGGTAGCTGTTCGCCGCTGCCCCACTGGTCGGTCCAGCGCCCGACCGCCATGCAGAAGTCGGCCGCCGGGCAGGAGACGCCGGAGAAGGAGGCGTTGTTTGTCACTTCGGGGGACGCGAAGGACTGCTGGGACCAGGTGGATCCATTCCAGCGCGTTATCCACGGGTGCCCGTAGTTGAATTCGCCGTAGGAGTTGACCGCCCCGTAGAAGCCGACCGCGGTGCAGGCGCCGGCGGCGCTGCAGGAGACGTCCTTCAGTGTGGTCACTTCGGGACCGCCGAGTTCGGCCGGCAGGGGCACCGACATCAGCGTCCAATCCGAGCCGTCCCAGCGCACTGCGAAGGGCTGGGAATAAGCCGTGCCCGTTCGTTCGTAGTGGCCGACGGCGACGCAGGCGGTTGCCGAGGCGCAGGAGACCGAGTTGAGCGTCGACCACTGGACGAGTTCGGGGGCCGGAACCGGTTCCTGAGACCAGCTGGCGCCGTTCCAGGCTTCGATCCTCGCTTCGGAGGAGCCTTCGGCCTCGCCAACCCGCAGGCAATCGTCAGAAGCGAGGCAGTCGATGCCGAAGGTCTGTCCGCGGACGAACTTCTTGAAGCTTCGCTGAGGGCCGTAGGTGGTCCCTTCGGCGTTGGTGGCGACTATGCGGAAGTAGTAGGGGGTGTCCGGGCTGAGGCCGCCGAGAGCCTCGCTTACCGCAACGTCTTCCTGGGCAAAGCCGATCGCTTTCGGCGAAGCCGGAACGTTCGTACCATAGCCGCCGCTCGTGCCGTATTCGAACTGATATGTGGTCGCGAAGCCCTTGGAGTTGACCTTGGCGTGTAGCGTCGCCCCTTCGTCGGTGATCCCCGTCGTCAGCCCGGTGTTCACCGAAGGCTTCCAGTCCGGGGTCGTGAAGGATTTATCGGCACCGGTCGTTTTGCCTTCCGTGTTTTCGGCGACGAGGCGGTAGTGATAGGTGGTCGATCCTTTGACGCCTATCGTCTGCTGGACCGAGACGTCGCTTTCCCCCGAGCCGATCGATTTATCGGGAATCGGGATCTTGTTGTTGTATTTGCCTTCTTCGTATTCGACCTGAGTGCCCCACTCGAAGCGATAGCCGGTGGCAAAGCCCTTCGGGTTGACTTTGCCGGAAAGATCTACCTTGCCAGCTTCTTCTTTGACATAGGGGGCCGAGTTTTCCACGCTCGAAACCGCGGGACGCCAGTCGGGGGTCGTGAAGGTTTTGACCGAGCCGGTGTCAGTGCCTTTTTCGTTTTCGGCCCGCAGGCGGTAGTGGTATTCCGTCAGGCCTTTGAGCCCTTCTATTCCGGCTTGGACGCTGGCGTCGGAGGTCCCTTTGCCCGCATCGCCATCGGGCACCGGCGCGCTGTGATCGAATTTGTTCCCTTCCACCGTTCCCCATTCGAAGCGGTAGTGGGTCTGCGCGCCGCCGGCGTTGACGCTCCCATGCAGAGTCCCCTTGCCGGTTTCATCCTCGACGTGGATGCCAGTAATGCCTTCGGTGGTCGCTTTTGGTGGTGCGGCTGGGGTCGTGAACTGGGCGTCGGCACCATAGGCCGTGCCCGCCTGGCTGGTCGCGACGAGGCGGTAGTGGTAGGTGGTGACCGGGGTCAGGCCACTGAGGGTCGTGTTGACGCCGACCGGTGCGGTGCCGTGGCCAGCGCTGCCTTCGGGGATCGGCGCCGATTGACCGTAGCCAGCGATCGTACCGTACTCGAAGCGGTAGCGGGTTTCGACTGAGTTGGGACCGGCCGAGCCGCCGACGGTTGCCTGATAGGGACCGACATTCGTCGCCGAGCCGGTCGTCGCCGTCGGGGGGCCGCCGATCCGGGTGCCGACTGTGACGCCCATCGCGTCCGCGGCTTCGGTTATCTCGGTGTAGTAGCCCTTTTCTTTGCAGTATTCGGGATTTTCGCCTTCGACCCCAATGTTGTTGTGGGTGAGGATGCCCAGCGCCGCGTCGCCGGCGAACACTGGACCGCCGCTGTCGCCGCCTTTGGAGCAAATCGTCTGAAACTCGGTTCGCTGGTGCACGTCGCCTTCGGGCTGGTGCGATGTGAGGTCAAGGGCGGTGACCGTGCCGCAGCTCGCCCCGCTGTTGGCGCCGGCATGGCAGACGTACTGGCCGATGTAGCTGTAGGCTTCGTAGTTGATCGCCTGTTCTTGGTTGGTGCCCCAGTAGGCGACCTTGACGGGCCAGGAGGGTTTGTCCCAGTAGTTGCCGTTGGCTTTGATCTTGGCGTAGTCGCTCGCCGGCGGGGCGACGTATTCCTCAACGGCGCCGATGTATCCCGAGGCGGTCTGCGAAAAGGGAAACGACTCCCATTGCGATGCTACCTGGGCACAGTGGCCAGCGGTCAGCACAAAGCGGTTGCCGTGAGTTTTCCCCACCGCCTTGAACCCGACGCTGCAAGGGGCTTCGTCTGGGACCCACGGATAGGTCCCTTTGGGCCACATGCCGACGCCGCCGCGCAGCGGCGCATCGCAGATGGATGGCGTGAATTCGCATGCCTGGGGGCTTAGGAGAAGCTGTTGCGAGCCGGAGGCCCTGACTTCCACGTCCACGCTCTCTGCCGCGGCGACGCCACGAGCCTCCCCGCGTTCCTCCTTGCCTGCGTCCGCTGCCTGGCGGATCACCACATCGTTTGTGCGTGAATCGAGGTAAGTCTGCACCAGGCCTTCCCTGACCAGCGGTCGCATCTTGCCGTCGATACGCGTCTGGGCGGCTTCGAGCTCTTCCCAGCTGGACTCCGCCGATGCCAGGCGGTAGTCCTCCCCGAGTCCTCGGCCTGCCAGCTTGGAAGCCACTGTGGCGCGGTCCGCCCCCGGCAGAAGCGGCACGACGAACTCACTCTTCTCGTTGTCGAACCAGACCCCCGCGTAGTCGTCGCCGAGAGCTAGTTTCAACTCGGCGACCATCGTCGTGCCACGTTGCTGGGTTTCGAGCCGTTCTTCGGCAACCTCAGCGGAGACGCCGAAGTCCTGACGGTATTCGGAGACTTCGAAAGAGCTGACAGCGCCGGAGGCAAGAGCTGGGGTCGTCAGAGCAGCCAGCACGACCACAAGGCAAGCCCACATGGAATTACGGATTGGAGCGTTACGAATCAGCCTGCCGTTCACTTCCACTCTCCCCTCATACTCGGTGTGCCCTCAGCGTTCCGAGCTGCCCGTTTGACTGCTGGAGGCAAGACTCTCAGCTGTCCTGCCCAGAGCACCCGGGCAATGTGCGTAGTGGGGAAGCGGAGAGCCGGGCAGAGTGCCCGGTCAGGGCCGGCTTGGGCGCTTTCGGCTCGACCAGCTCCGCCAGGCGCAGGGCCACCTCAAGCTCGGCACTGCAGGCGCCGAAGGGGCGGGCGAGGCGCTGCTCGACCGTGCGCAGGCGGGCGGTGACTGTGTTGCGGTTGACCCCCAACGCCATCGCCGCCGAGGAGACGTTGCGTTCTGTGGCGAAGTAGGCGCGCAGTGTCTCGCGCAAAATGGTGCCGCCATCGCGCTCGCGCTCCAGGGGCTCCAGGTAGAGGCGGCGCACGGAGGCGGTCAGAAGGTCGTCTCGCAGGGCGGCTGCCAGGAGGGCGACGTCGGCGTAGCGGACGACCGGCTCGGGGCCGCGCCGAGCAACCGGGAGGGCGGCCAGCGCCTGGCGATGTGTGAGCGACCAGCCCGTGAGCTTCGCCGCCGGCTCGCCAATCGCCGCGACGGCCCCGGGGGGCATCGCGGCAGTGAGGGCCTCGAGCACGTTCTCCGCCGGCGCCGGGCGGACCGAGCCCAACCAGGCCCAGACGACCCCGCACTCCTGGCGGACCACCAGCGGGCGGCGGTCGAGGGCGCGGGCCAGCTCGCGCAGTCTCGACTCGACCTCGGGGCCGGCGGCGACGAGGGCCAGGTGCCACCCCTCCAGGTCATAGGCGAGTTCGGCGGCGTCGGCCTGCTCGCCGGCGAGCAGGCGGCGGACCAGCTCGGCGCGGCGGCGCCCGGGAGTGCGAGGTCGCTGCTCGGCCTCGCGGCGGTACTGCTCGGAGACGGCGGCGATCAGTCGGTCGACGAGGGCTGCCAGAGTGCGCAGCGCCCGCTGCACCTCAGAGGCGGAGACCGACTCAGCGGCGTCGGCCTCGCGCATCGCGAAGTCGGCGATCAGGGCGTGACCGGCGAGGTAGCGGCGCAGGACGGTGTCCAGGGGGACGCGGGCGCGGGCGGCGGCGCGGGCCTGAGCGAAGAGCTCGGCGGGAACCGGACCAGGCTCGGGGTCGTCGGCTTCGATGCCGGCGATCGCGTAGTCGAGCGCCGCGGCGATGGCGCTGCGAAGGCCCTCGGTATAGGCGGGGTCGCCGACCTCAGCTGGATCGGCGACCGAGTCGACGCGGGCGCCGATAGCCCGCTCGATCTCCGGCAAACGGGCGCTCAGGCGGGCGGCGAGTGACAAGTGCGCGGGCTCTACGCCGGTGGGATCCGCGTCATCCATCCACCTGCGCCCTACTCACCCGCCGCGACGGTGCCTCTTGCGCTCGGCCTTTTGCATCTTGCCGCACTTGCCGTTGACCACGACCGGGCGGAAGTTGTGGGTGAGCCCGTTTTGGGCGGTCAGCTCGACCGTCGCCCGGTTCTTGCTGGCACAGACGTCCCGGCTGTTGATCAGCAGGCCCTTCTTTCCACCTTGCTGGGTGAAGACGAGCTTGCTCACCGGCAGGTCGGGGGTGCTTTCGAAAGTCACCCTGATCTGGCCCTTGATCGAGTCGACGCGCCCCGCGATGGTGGCCTGGACCGGCTGGTAGTCGGGCCCGTGCAGGTCCATCACCAGGTCGGGCAGCTTGTTGTTCGAGGAGCGCAGGTAGACCGGCCCGCTGACGGTGTAGTCGACCAGGGGCGAGGTTGCCGTGACATGGCCGTAGATCGATCCCGGCGGGCAGGCCTTGGCGGCGAACTGCACCCTGGTGCAGATCGTGCGGATGTGAGCCTGGTCGAGGAACTCCGAGCGCGGGATCGTCACCGACACGCGAGCGACGTTCGCTTCGCCGGGATGGGTCCTGTAGACGGCGCGGATCTTCGGATGGTCGCCGCGTTTCGTGCCGCCGATGAGGCGGAAGGAGAGGTTGGGCTTGAACTTCAGATTCTCGCACCCGTTGACCTGAAAGCGTTCGTTCAGTGAGGCCCGGCCGCCCCCGTCGCCCTTCACCTCCGCGCCCAGCGACAGCGGTTCGCAGTTGGTCGGGTTGAGCACGAAGCCGGGCCGGTCGAGCGCTATGCGGATGTCGCGCAAATCGAGCAGGATGCCGTGCACGATCGTCGGCACCGAATCCGCGACCGTGGTGATCTGGAACGTTTCGGGATCGACGTTGGCGGCGGCCTGGACGACGACGTTGCCCAGGTCGAGTGGCCCGGCAACCGCCGGCGTCACCACCGCGAAGCTGAGCGGCGCGCCTTTGTAGGGACCGGAGAGATAGACCTTGCCGGTGTCGACGAAGAGGGGATTGGAGCCCGCTCCGGCGCCCGCCGTCGCGGTGCCGACCTGGCTCGCGGCCGGGCAGGAGGGATGTTCGATCTCACCCTGGCCACTTCCCGCCGCCCGCGAGATCGCGTCGATCGTCGACTGCGGGCAGATCGCGATTCCCTTCAGGTAGCCGCTCAGCCCCGGCGGGGTCTTGACGGTCAGCCCGCTGAAGCGCTGGCTGCCGTCTTCGCGGGTGAGGTGCAGCACGAAGGGGCTGGTCTTGCCCGCCGTCGGGTCGGTGGTCCCGGCATTCAGCTTCGGATCGAGCGCCCCGCTCGGACAGGGGCCGCCATTGGGGCCCGTGTTCACGTCGAAGCTCGATTCGCTTACCGCCGGCGCCCCGCCGGTCCAGGGGAACAGTTCCGCCCTGATCGTCTGGCGGCCGCACTTGGGCGGGGTCAACAAGGTTGCCCGCGGACCGCTGGGGAAGTGCAGGCTCGCTTCCGAGAAGGGCGCTTCGGGCAGTTCGTCGACGATGGCGACGAGACGGCCCGTCTTCTCGTTCGCCTCGACCGTTCCCGGCACCTTGACGAGGATCCCGTTCCGCTTGGACTCCAGGACCAGGTAGATCCCGATCAATGCCCCATTCACATCGCCCTGCTTGGCGACGTAGATGTTGCCCGAGAGCGCTTCGCGCAAGAGCGGGGTTGCGACGTCCATCGTGCCGATCTTCGAAGATTCCGGGCAGCTGATCGGATCGTTGGTGCCGAGCTTGATCTCGGCGGCCGAGCAGGAATGCAGGCCATGCCCGGCAGAAGCGTTGATCGCCATCCCTTCGGGGAAGACGATCCTCGATTTCTTCATCTGCGCCTGCGAGACGCACTCGGGGACCAAAGGGCTGTTTTCGTCGCCCTGTTTCTCATGGCATCCGATGACCTTCTCGAGGCCTTCCGTAGGCATCGACAGCTCGATGTCCAGCCCCGTCGGCGAATCTGCGGCTTTGAGGGTCGGCGCCAGGTCGACCTCCGGTTGGAAGGGAACTTTGTCGCATTCGGTGATCGCGGGGTCAGTGGAGATGGCTTCGACCCAGCGCTCGGGCTGTTCCCAGCTGCTGAAGCGCGTCCGCGTCACCGGCGGGTGGTCGCAACGGGTCGGGGCTGAGATCAACGGCTTCGGGTTGGCGGCCGGATCGTCCGGTTCTTTGCAGCCAGGAAAGGCCGCGGTGCCCGCTTTGACCCCGTAGTCACACAGCGTCACTTCGGCTTCGTAGACGTTCGCCTGCAGGCTGGGCGCCAGTTCGAGGCTCGCCGCGTATCCGTCATCGGGGCGAAGGTAGGCGGAGAGCGTGTAGACGGGGGGCGGAGCCCCCGGCACGATGAAAGCGAACTGAGCCGGAGTGCCGTTTTCGGGCTCGATCGCATAGATCGGCGAGGTATTCGTCGCGCTGCTCGTCACGACTTTGATCCCGCCGATCCGGCTCCCCGGCGGACACGTGTTGACCTGCACTTCTTCGGTCGTCTCGCAGAGCACCGGGATCGCGGTCGGGTTTCCGACGAAGCCCCGCGGCAAATCGGTCACGTTTTGCCTGATCTGCTCGATCGGCGCAACCTCAACCGTGTTACTGGGATTGGTCGGATCGAGCACCCGTTTGCGCGTGAACGCGAAATCTCCTTCCGCTATGCAGGGGTGCCCGCCGGCGACGGTGTAGTCGGTGGTGCCGTCGCAGTGCAGCACAGCCGTCGAGAAGGAGGTCAGGGCGAAGGGTTCAGTCGGGCCGAAGGCGAACACGTTTTCATCGCTTGCCACCTCCTGCGCTCCGCCACCGAAGGCGACCGCGCGCGCCACCGCCAGGTCGGGCGCATCGGCACCCAGCGCCGCCGCGACACGCAGCTGCGGCAACGACTCTCCCGGTTTGACCAAGCGGGTGATCGTGCAGATCGCCTTCGCATGCTGGGAGCCTGAGCCGATTACCTTGTTGCAGCTCCAGCCCGATCCACTGGTTTCGTAAACCTGAGTTCCGCTGCCACCGGGCAACTCGACTTCCAGCGTCAACGGCAAAAGGATCGTGTTGGTGGCACGTTCGACTTGGGGGACTGCGGTGCTGTTCGTAAAAGGGGCACCATCTTCGGTCTGTTCGGTAAACGCCAGCGGTCCTTCGGTCGGCTTGACGATCGACTCGACCAGCGCCGAGCCGCCCGTATTGGTGGCCTCTGCGAGGCACTGGAAGGCAGCTTTGCTTGCCAGTTCTCCCGCCGCGATCTTGAACTTGCTCGTCGTCGCCGTCGTTTCGGTCACCGTGCCTTCGCTGGCCGTGACCCCGTTGCGCAGCCATTCGAAGCTCCAGCTGATCGGCGAAGCTTCGTTCGATTTACTCCAGCCCGCCGTCGGCGCCGTGCAGGTCAATTCGTCGTTCGCGTTTTTGGCGCTGCCGGATATTGCCGGGCGACGCGTCGTGGAGGTGGGACCATTGGGCACCGGTGGCGCTACCGCCGGTGCCGGTGCGATCACCACTGCCGGCTGCGAGGCAACGACGCCGCTGCCCGAGCCGGTCCCGTTGGTCCCTTTGACCAGGCACTGGATCGCCGCGCCGGCATCGGCGGCCTGAGCGGTGTAGGTGGCGATGGTCACGCCTTCTATCGAGGCGCTGGGGTCGGCCCAGTCGGTGGCTGGCACCCCGTTGCGAACCCAACGAAACTGGAAGTCGTAGTTGGTGGTCGATTCGCGAGACCAGGCGTTTTTCCCGTTCGTGCAGGAGAGCGTGTCGCCCACTTGCGGAAGCCCGGCAACGACCGGTGCCGCATTTTTGACGCCAACCAGGTAATCGACCCGTTCGTCGGTATGGCTGACCGTCGCCATGTCTCGACTGAGGCTGACCCCCAGTTCGGGAGCCGCGACAGCCGGAGCCGCACCGAGGGCGAGCAGGGTGGCGCTCAGGATGAGCGCGATACCGGCAGAGATCGTCTTGTTGCGTCGGCTGATCACTTGCTGGTCCCCCTGTTGGCGTTGGCTGCTCGGTCGTGACTGCGCTTGCGCTGGAGGCGGCTGGGGCGATTGCGATGGCGGCGTGCCACACAGCGCGTCCGGCCTTTGCGATGCACCTTGCGCTTGCTCCTCGGGCAGGCACGCAACGGTGGCCGGGGCGGGTTGCCCGCTCCAACCGATCCGCTGGCCGACCCGGGCGCGGAGGGTGCAGCGCTCGCCGGTCCCTGGCAATCCCCTTCGACCAGCGGGTCGCAGGGCGTTGCCGTCTCGGCGAACGGATATCCCCCGTCGACCCGGGCGACGTAGACGTCGATCGCCGTGTCGCCGTCTTCGGGCAATAGCGGCCCATAGGTCTGGAAGGCCGCGGTCTGCCCGTCGTGGGAGAGGACCGGCAGGTCGTTCAGAGATTCGTCGGCGGGGTCGGCGGTGCCCGGTAGGCGGGCAAGATTTCCTTCCTGCCAGACGTAGCTGCCGGTGATACCGTCGCTGTCGCCGAAGACCAGCTTCTGGGCGGTCTTGAAGACCACGGTCCGGCCGTCTTCGCTGGCCCAGCGCCCTTGCTCGGCGAAGTCGGTTCCCAGCGCGAAGTCGGTGCCTCCTCCCGCGATGACTCCGGTGCGGACGGCCACGTCGAAGGCTTCGCTGCCCCCGACCCCGGCGACCCGCTTCGAGACCAGTGAGATCGACTGACCGCTGGCGTCGTAGCGGAAGACGTCGCGGAAACCGCCGTCTTCGTCATCGGCGCTGAGCTTCGCTTTGGAATTCAGCAGCACGACGTGTCCGTCGCCGCCGACCTCTTCGCCGGCGGCGTTCTTCCCGGTCAAGGGCACCGGGTAGGCGGCGGCGTCGCCGTCGGAGGCGTCGAGCGCGCCGATGAACTGCAATTCTTCGCTCTCCCGGTCCCAGGCGTAGAGGTTGAGCTGACCGGCGACGGGAGCGAGGCCCCTGGGGCTGGTGTCGCTCGCAAGCGCGCCTTTGGCGACGAAGCAGACATGGGAGCCGTCGCCGGAGACCGTCACGCTGCCTTCCTCGACCTGGGCGGCTTCTAATCCCGAAGAGACCTGTACCAGCTTCTGCCCCGCAGGCAAGCTCGAGTCGAAGAGGTAGAGGTCGTTGGTCGCGTCGGTGTCGCTGTTCGTGAGCTGGCGAGTGGTGGTGAAGTAGACCCGGCTCTGGTCCACCGAAGCCGCCTGGTAGACGTCGTTGCCATCGACGGTGCTGCATGGCGGCGACACCCGATCGCACTCCGAGGAGATCAGTTCCCCGACCCACGGACCTCCTTTGCCCTCCAGGCGCATGAGGATGCGTTGCTTGCGGGCTTCGCCTTCGCAGGCGGCCGCTGCCGGCTGACCGGGACGGGTGGTGAAGTAGGTGCGGCTGCCGTCGGCCGCGACCGCGCCGCGCACCGTGACCCCGCCCAGATGGGCGCCGCAGTTGCCGCCCCAGGCTTTGCCCAGGGCGTCGCGGGCCATCAGCGCCAGCCCCGGGCGGCCTTGGGCATCGGGCTCGGCGACGTAGACGTTGCTCTCGGCGCCGCTGCCGTTCGGTTCGGGGTCACCGGGCAGGAAAGCGATTGGGACGTTTACTCCCGCCTCCAGTTTGCCGGGAGTGAAGTAGAGGTGGCTGTGGTCTTCGGAGGCGCCCTGCAGCCTGCTGTGGGCAAGGGTTTCGCGGTCCCCGCCGCTCACCGCTTCGAAAACCGGTGAGATCGCGGTGTTCGGTTGACCCACGCCCCCGGCGAAGGCCTGTCCAGCCCCCCGGTAGTACTGGGTCGGATTGCCGCCGACTCGCAGCCATCGCGAGAGGTCGGGGGTGAAGCTGAGCGCTTCGGCGCCGGTGTACCACCCTCTGAAGATGCCGGGCTGGGTCGTGTAGGTCGTGTCCCAGCCCGACGAGGTCCGGGTTGCGACATAGGGGTCGCCTCTGATCCACAGGACGCCCGGCGTTCCCCCCAGAGCAGCGACTGAGTGGAACAGCACCCGCTCGCCGCTCGCCGAGACGGTCGGCTGGACGGCCGGCTGGCCCCCCTTGTGCGGTGGGCTGACCATCTCCACGGCCATGCAATCCGGCAGCAGGATCGAGGCGACACCCTGATCGAGGCGCCGGTCGGCGTTCGGACAGCCGTCGGGGATCGAAAAGGATGCACCGAAGGGGCCGTCGTCGAGGCCGACGCCGACGCCGCCAGGGTTGGAGGCGCGCAGGCGGAAGTGATAGGAGGCTCCCGAGACCAGCGGTTCGGTTTCCGCGCTTACCGGGACATCGGTGGAGCCGCTGCCGATTTCGGCCGAGCTCTGCTCGCAGGGGACGACCGTCCCGTGCGCTGCTTCGCCCACTGCGTAAGGGGCCGTGTCGTATTCGAAGCCGCAGGTTTCGACCGTTTCCCCTTTCGGGTTCACCAAACCATGCAAGGTCAGGGTGTAGGGGACGGGGCCGGCGCTTGAGCTCCCAGTTGTAACCGCGGGCGGCGGTGGGAGTGGGATGAAGGTGGCGCCGATCGTCCCCACCAAGGTGCTCATGTTGATCTGGCATGGGTTGGGTACCGGGACTTCGCCCGTCTTGCAGGTCCCGGCTTCTGAGCCGCCGGTCCAAAAGCGGAAGCGCTGGCCGGAAGCCGGGGTCGCGGTCAGTTTGATGGCGGTTTTAAGCGGAAAGGATTCGAACTGTTCCACGCAGGTGCCGGTTCCCGGTCCGCCAGGGTCACCGACGTTCGTGCAGTCGATCCTATGGCCGTTGGCACCGGCCACGTCGCTCGTCACCGTGCCTTCGCCGCTGCCAGCGAGGCTTATCGTCAGGGGCGCGTTCGCCGCGCTCGCGCTCGCTGGTAGCGGCAGTCCCAAGAGAACCAGCGAGGCACACAGCAGCATCGCCTTTCGGCCAAGCTTCGATCCCAGCCGACCGGCTCCCGCTCGTCCCAGACCGCTCTTCATCGCTCCTTACCTCCTCGGCGTCCGCTGTGACGTCGCTGGGTGGGTTTGTCGTGCGCTGCTCTTGGCTTCAACCTCAGCGTCCGGCTTTTGAAACCGGGGCCCTCGAGTTTGACTTTCACCGTGTGACCCTTGCCGAGCAACCTCTTGACCTGGGCGTTGTTGATCTTGACCCGGATGGTCTTCGACTCACCGGCAGGGATGCTGTATGCCGCCTTGCCTATCTGCCTGCTCTTGCCCTTGACCTTGGCGAAGATCCTGACCGTGCCGCTGCACGGGCCTCCCTGACAGGCGATCGCGATCGCAGCGGCGCTGCCCTGAACGGTGGCCGTGGCGGGGGCGCTGGCCATGCCCGGCTTTTCTTTGCTCGGCGGGGGCGGGAGGGGCACGGGCGGGGGCGAGTCGTCGCTACTCCCACTGCCTCCGCCACCGTTCCCGGTTTCTTCCGCGGTGAACGTGGCGGTGAGCGTCTTGTCTTCGTCGATTTCGACGATCGCGCAGGCGCCGGCGCTCGGCTCGCTGTCGCAGCCGGCCCAGCTCGTGAACGTCGAGTGCGAGTCCGGCGCGGCGTGGAGGACCAGCGTCGTACCATCGGTGTAGGTGGTCTGGCATAGCCCGCTGCCGGAGCTCGTTTCGCAAGTGATACTGCCATCGCCGCTGCCGGCCTTGTCGATCGTCAGGGTGCGCTGGATCAGGGTGAACGGGGCATCGACGGCGCTGTCGGCGGTAATGGTGAAGGTGCATTCACCGGTGCCGGTGCAGCCGGTGGCGGAGCCCGCGCCGGCGCCCCAGCCGTCGAAGCTCGAATGCGGGCCGGGATTGGCCTTGAGCGTCAATTCAGTCCCATCTGCATAAGACGACGTGCAGACACCGAAGGAGCCCGCCCCGGCCTTGCATTGCACCGAGCCTTCGCCGGCCACGTCGACGGCGAGGGCCCGGGCGTTGTTCAACGTCGTGAAGGTTTGATCCCCGCCTTCGCCCGTTCCGCCCGAGTTGGTCGCCACGAACCGGAAGTGGTAGGTCGTGTTGGCGCTCAGGCCGGTCAGGCCTTTGCTCACGTTGACGGGGCTGGCGCCCGAACCGGGTGCGCCCGAGCATTCGGCCACCGACCCGTAGCTCGTGGTCAGGCCGTATTCGACTTTGCAATTGGCCTGGGTGACGTTGCCGCCGTTGGGGTTGACGGTCCCGGCGACCTTGGCGGTCGTCGGAGCGATTTCCGTTGCGCCCGCGGTCGTCGTCACCGTCGGGGCATTGGGCAGCGTGCTGAACGAGGCGTCGCTCGTTTCGCTCGTACCGCCCGCGTTGGTCGCCTTCAGTCGCACGTGGTAAGCGGTATTGGCCGTCAACCCGCTGATGGTCGCCGAGACCGCTGCCGGCGAGGTTCCGCTTCCCGGCGAAGGCGTACAGGCAACTTCGGAGCCATAGCTGGTGGTTAGCCCGTATTCGAATTTGCAAGAGGTGACATTGCCACCGTTGGGGTTGACGGTCGCTTCAGCTTTGGCGCCGGTTTGGGTGATTTGAGTGAAGCCGATCGGCGTCAGGGTCGGTGAGGGGACCAGCGTCGTGAAGGTCTGGTCCCCGCCCGTTTCGGTCCCGCCGGCGTTCTTCGCCTTGAAGCGGAAGTGGTAGGTCGTGTTGGCGCTCAGGCCGGTCAGGCCTTTGCTGACGTTGACCGGGCTCGAGCCTTCCAGCGGCAGCGCCTGTTCGCAGTCGGCTTCGGAGCCGTAGCTGGTGCTCGTCCCGTATTCGACCTTGCATTCAGTGACGTCGCCGCCGTTGGGGTTGACGGTCCCGGCGACCTTGGCGCTGGTCTGGGCGATTTCCGTAGCGCCGGCGGTGGTGAGGACGGTCGGCGGATCCTGCGCGAAGTTGGCCTCGACGCTGGACGGGCCGGTGAGCGCGAATGGGCCGCAGGGGGACGTCGTGCAGCCAACCGCGTCGCCGGTGCCGTTTTCGAAGCCGACAAAGCTCGAGTGTGAGCCCAACGCGATCAGTTCCAGGTTGGTGCCCGATGGATACGTCAAGGCACAGGGTTCGTCGATGGACCCGCCGTTGACCTTGCAGTTGACCTGGCCGGCGCCAGTGCCGGGGTAGGTGATCGTCAGGCTTTCGCCGCCCGAACCGAATTCGGCATTGATCGAGCTGTCGTCATCGAGATCGAACGTGCAGGTCGGGCTGGTGCTCCCGTTACAGCTCGTCGCCGAGCCGGTTCCCCCAATCCACTGCACGAATTTCGCGCCGGGGTCAGGGTTGCCGACAAGCGTCACTCTGGTTCCTTCTTCGTATTCGGTCGAGCACGAAGGCTCGGTGCTGCCGCTTTCCTCCAGTTCGCACTGGACCTGGCCGGTGCCGCCGGTGCCCGACGACGCCGTGGTCAGAGTTTTCGTCGGGCCAGGATCGAAGACCTCGGCCTGCGATTCGCCCGCGTCGGCGGCATACACGGCGCCGCTGGTTTCGTCGATCGCGAGCTGGTTTAAGACGTTGGTAGCCGGTCCTCCGGTGCTAACCGGGGTTTTGAACATCCCCGTGCCGAACTCAGTCAGCTCGGCCCCGCCGGCGCTGTACTTGCGGATGCGGAAGGCGGATTCGGCGAAGCCAGCGCCGCCCCAGCCCACCCCGAGGAAGAGGCCACCGGTTTGCGAGTCTCGGGCGAAGGAGGTGAAGTCGCCGCTGAGCACGGTCCCGAGCGAGTTCCCGGAGGAGTCGAATTTCACCAGGCTACCCGGGGTCTTCGGGGTCGCCAGCGTGGTGGTGGCCACACTGCAGGAGGGGCCCGGGCCCGTGAAGGCGCAGGTCATCAGCGGCACGTCGACGCCGGCAAGCGAGCCCTGGAAGGTCACCACTGGCGTTGCTGCGATGGTCACCCCGACGTTGGCCGCGCCGATTGCAGGAAGGGCTTCGAGGGCCGTTCGGATGTTGGCGGCCCGAACTGAGCCGGTGGTCGAGTAGGCGATCGGGGCCGTTTCGACGCCATCGAAGGTGAGCTTGAAGGTTTCGCCTGCGCTGGCGCCGACAATCGTGATCGTCTGCTTCTCGCTGGCGGCCGGGGCGGGCGCCACACGCGCGTTGAGCACGTAGACATCGCCGGCGGCATCGACGGCGGCAGCGGTCGGGTTTGTTAAACCGGTGATAGGGAAGCCGCCCGAGGTCACTTCAGTCCCGTTCGAGTCGAATTTCTGCAATGCGTTGGTGTTGGGGTTTGGCAAGTAGGTGTTGCCGGCCGCGTCGCTTGCGAGCTGGGGGATGGGTTTCGAGGAGACAGCCGAAACCGGGACGGGGAACGGGGGGGTCACTTCTTCGGTCCCGCAGGCAGCGGGGAACTTGCGCAATCTCGTTTCGGCGGCGCTGGCTTCGAGATCCAGGACGCGGAGGCTCCCGTCGAGCGGGTTGACGGTCACACCGGCAGGCCGCGTCACGGTCCCGGGGCCGGGGTTCAGTGTCAAGGTGCAACCGAGGTCGGCACCGGAGGAGTCGAAGCGATGCAAGTCGCCGGTACCCGCGATCGAGCCAAGTCTGGCGACGTAGACATCCCGGGTCGCCTGGTTGACCGCGACCGAACTGACCTGATCGCCGGGGGCCGACAATGGCGTGCCAGGGGAATAGGCGGCGCTTGCGCTTCCCCCGGCGAGGGAGGCGAGAAGGGCGGCCGCAGCGAGAACGAGCCCTATCCGGAGCGCTCGACGATGGCCCAGGGGCGATGCGGCTGCGTCCCAATTCACTTGCGATACCTCTCCCTCTGTCCCTGAGCCCCTCTGCCGGCCGCTTCCCTGGCGGCCCTCCCTGGGCTCGGTTTCCCTGTGGTGCTTCCCTGCCGCTCAGATCGAACGGTGGCGAGACTGTAAACAAAGACCTTTTTAATGTCAAGGAGAAAGTTTTTGTAAGAAAGGTCTTTGTTCCAAGGCGCAGGGAAATGCCTGCAAAGCACGGACTACGCCACCGGTACGCCGGCGGTGTTCGAGCCGCTTCGAGAGGTGGGAGCTAGCCCCGGTCGGGGCGCTCGGGGTACAGCTCGTCGATCGTGACGAGGGCGGTGTAGGGGGCCTCGGCGGCCGCTTCGACCGCCTCGCCGCCGCCGGCCAGGCGGTCGACGACCGCGGTGACGGCAGCTACCTCGAGGCCCTGCTCGCGAACGCGCTCGATCGCCTTCACGGTCGAGCCGCCGCTGGTCACCGTGTCCTCGACCACGAGGCAGCGGTCACCGGGTTCCACCGGGCCCTCGACCCAGCGCTGCAGCCCGTGCTGCTTGCGCTCGCCGCGGACGAAGAAGCCGACCAGGCCCTGACCCTCAGGTACAGCTAGAGCTGCGCAGGAGGGTGGTATCGCAGCAGTGGCGGGGCCGCCGACGGCGCTCGCCCCCGCCTCGACGGCAGCGGCCGCGATCAGCTCGCCGGCGGCGCGGAAGCCGGCGGGCCGCAGCAGCGCCCGGCGGGCGTCGACGTAGTACTGCGCGGTCACCCCGCTCGCCAGCGTCACCTCGCCGATCACCAGCGAGTGCTCGCGCAGCTCGGCGAGCAGCGTCTGCTTGGCGGCGTCGAGGTCAGGCATCGAGCGCCTCGCGGAAGCCCTGGCGCCAGCTCGGGTAGCTCGGCTGCCAGCCCAGCTCGCGCTTCGCCTTGGCGTTGGAGGCGCCGCGTAGGTTGACGCCGAACTCGACCGCCATCCTGCCACCGACCAGGCGTGCGATCCAGATCGGAACGCGGCGAGGCGGCTTGGCGCCCAGCGCCTCCGCGTAGATGGGCAGCCACTCCGTCACCGGCGCCGGCTCGTCGTCGGTGACGTTGTAGATGCCGGGGGCGCCGCGGTCGAGGGCGGCGACGGTGGCGCCGGCCGCGTCCTCGACGTGGATGAAGGAGGCCATCCCGGTACCGGGGCCGATCAGCGGCAGCATCCGTTTTTCGACCTGCCTGGCGATCGAGCCGCTGCCCGGCGTGTAGTAGGTGCCGGGGCCGTAGAACTGGCCGTAGCGCAGCACCAGGCCCTCGATCCCCTCCGTGCCGAGCACCTGCCGCTCGTGGGCGAGCATCGCCTTCTCCCCCTCGTCGAACGGAGGCGGCGCGTCTTCGAAGGGCCGCGCCTCCTCGTCCTTCACCCAGTCGCCTTCCGGGGCGTAGATGAAGGCGATGCTCTGGGTGACGTAGCGCCGCGCGCCAACCGCAAGCGCCGCCTGCATCAGGTTGTCCCCGCCCTCCTCGCGGACCCGGTTGGTGGGGCCGTAATCGATCTTTTTCGGGTTGAAGTCCTGGGGCAGGCTGGTCAGCTGGTTGACGACGACCTCGGGCGCGGCCTCCTTCACGGCGGCGTCGAGGGCAGGACGATCGAGGACGTCGCAGACGACCGCCTTGGCGCCCGCGGCCCGGATCTCCTCCGCTCGCTCCTGGCGCCGGGTCGTCCCGGTGACGTTGTGCCCGGCGGCGACCAGCTGCCGCACCAGCGGGCGGCCGATCGCCCCGCTCGCCCCCGCGACGAAGACCCTCATCGCTCGCCCAGCCTTTCCGACACCCGCGCCAGCCAGGCCGAGGCCACCGCGCCGAAGGCGATCAACAGCGTGTCGGCCCAGCCCCGTCCCTCGCTCCTCGCCTCGCCGGTGTCGAAGGCGTGGTTGATCGCATGGAAGCCGTACCAGAGGGCACCGAGCCAGAGCAGCGGCGCCCGCCAGGCCGGTCGCACGACGGCGATCCCCAGCGCGACCCCGAAGGCGAGGACGAACGCCCCGACGTCGCCGACGTAGTGCGAGTTCTCGATCCCGTAGCGCCCGATCTCATCGAAGAAAGTGTCCGGCGCGAGGAGCGCCAGGGCGCCAGTGACCACGTGGTAGGCGGCGACCACGACCAGGACCGCTCTCAGCGCCCGCTCGGTCATTGCGGCAAGAGCCTACGCGGAGGGGGGAGAGATCGTCGCGCTGGGGCCTTTAAGAAGGAATGCACGCCGTAAACCGATCCGCGCCCGTGACCGAGGTGTACCGCAGAGGTGGTACGCTGCTCTCGATGCCAACGAAGAGCCCACGCGTTCAGGTGACTGTCGATCCGGTGCTCGCGGAGGCGATGTCTGAAGTCGATCCGGATCCGAAGAGCAAGTCCCGCCTGATCCGAGACCTGGCTCTCCGCGGCGCCGAAGTCGCAGCCGAGGACCGGCAACGGCGAGAGGAAGCGAAGGAGTTCTTCCGCAAAGTCGCGAACGGCGAGATCGACTACGACTTCGATGCTCTTGAGGAGGTCCTCCGCGAGCGGGATGAGATGCCCTGCAAGAGGCCCCCACGATGACCGCCGAGCCCTTTGGTCCAGGAATCCCTCTCGTGATCGACGCGTCAGCCTGGAGTCGTCAGCGGAAGCCAGCAGTTCAGGCTCGCTGGAACGCCACCAACGACGCCGACCTCTTCGCCTCGTGCCCTGTCGCCGCCCTAGAGATACTGAAGACCGCTCGCGATGAGCGCGATTTCGCCGAGGCGGACGCGGCATTTTCGGCCATACCTCAAGTCCCGATAACGGCATCCGCTTGCCGGGCTGCTCTCACAGCCGCTCGAGAGTTACGCGGCAGCCGTCGGCTTCCTGTGGCCGATTACCTGATCGCCGCCGCCGCTGCTGAGCGGGGCTTCGGCGTTCTGCACGCCGATCGCCACTTCGACCTGCTGGCGACGGTGCTCGAGTTCGAGAGCGTTCGCCTGCCCGACTAGCCGCGCCCCGACTCCGGTCGCGCGGGGCGCGCCGTCAGAAGACGAAGATGTCTTCGCCGAACTCGATGCGTTCGTAGATCTCGGGCTGGTCGGCGATGAAGGTGCGCAGGCAGCCGTGGCTGGCCGGGTAGTCGGGCACCGATTCGTAGCCGTGCACCGCGTAGCCGCCGTAGAAGTACCAGGAGTAGTACATGCCGTGCGAGTTGTAGCCGGGTTCGGTCCTGATGAACTGGAAGTGACCGGTCACGGTCGGAGTCGCGGAGGTGCCGGAGGAGATCGGGTAGATCGCGTACGGCTTGTCGCCGTCGGCGAAGACCAGAACCTGCTTGCCGAGCGGCGCCTCGACGTGGCGGCCGGCGCCGGGATGGCGAACCTCGTAGCCGCCGCGTCCCGCGAAGACCCTCTTCACCAAGCCCTTGCCTGCACGCATCGTGCGCGACATGTCGTTGACTTTCCGGTAGGCGAGCACCCCACGGGCGGTCTTGCCGCCGAAGCAGCGGCCGTCGTTGGCGACGTAGCCCATCTTCCGCATCGCCTTCTTGAAGCCGAGGACGACCGGGCCGCACTTGCCCTGCGCCAGCGCCGGGAAGCTGACCCGCCAGCTCTTGCGCACGGTGCCGTCGCCGCCGAGCAGCGCGGTCGGCGCGTGAGTGGCGCTGACCGCATACTTACCGGCGCTCTCGATCCGGATCCGCGCGTCGAAGGAGCCGCTGCCCCCCTTGCCCTTGCCGACCTTGACGCTGGTCTGCTTGACCCGCTTGCCGTCCAGGTAAAAGGAGACCGCGACATTCTGGTTCGGCGTGTACGGGCTCAGCGTCCCGCTCACCCGCACGACGCTCATGATCCGCGCCTTCCCCCCGTCGAGGTTCGAAGGCTTGATCTTCACCACGGCCTCGGGCGCCCCAGGCCGTGAGGCCTGCGGTTTTGGTGCCGCCACGGCGGTGGCAGGCAACACCATCGCCGCGGCGAGCAGCAGTCCCGGGATCAGTCGGCGACTCATCGGGCGACATTCTGCCCTACCGACCGGCTACTGAGCGAGCAGAGCGGCCGAGTTGTTGAGCATGTGCAAGATGATCCCCGGCACGATCGAGCCGGTTTTCTCGTAGAGCAGGGCGAGGATGAACCCGAAGGCGATCAGCGGCGGCACCGCGCTGACGCCGGTGACCGCGTGCAGGGCGCCGAAGATGGCGGCGCTGATCAGCGCCGCGGCCCAGCCCGGCAGCTTCTCCCGTATGCCACCGAAGAGCATCCCGCGGAAGCAGACCTCCTCGCTGACCGAGGCGGCGAAGACGACCAGGAGGATCTGGAAGGGCACGGGCCCGAAGGCCTCGGCGATGTCTTCCTGCTCGGGTTCGCCGATCAGGGCGACGTAGACGGCGGCGAAGACGAGGTAAGAGAAGACGGCGAGTGCCATCCACCCGAACGCCGAGCGGCGGAAGCCCCGCACCCCCAGCCGCGACAGCGCCTGCCGCCAGTTCGCCCCTTTCATTGAGGCGATCGCGAAGGGCACCGCGAGGAACATCGCCGCCCCGAGCAGCTGCAGGACGATGCTCGCCGCCGTACTCGGATCCTCGGCCGAGTCGCCCTCGATCAGCAGCACCGGCACCGCGAAGAAGAACTGGGCGCTGAGAGCTACGAAGAGGCCGGCGACGGCGACTCCAGGTCCCCAGTTGGAGTAGGGAAAGGCGGGCCTCGGCGCCGGTTCCACAGGCGGCGCTGCCGGTAGGTTTGCCTCCATGACGCCGGCAGTCTCACAGGTCTCGCGGTCCACGAAAACCCGCCTGCGCTTCCTGCGCCGCCTCGTTGTCGCCGTCGCCTTTGTCGTCGTCGCCGCCCTGGCCCTGGCCCAGTTCACCGAGCTGGAGCGGCTCGCCACCGGCATCCTCGCCTCGACCGCGGTGCTGGCGGCGATCGTCGGCTTTGCCGCCCAGCACGCGCTCGGCAACGTGGTCGCCGGCGTGCAGTTGGCGATCTCACAGCCGATCAAGATCGGCGACCGGATCGCCTTCGAGGAACTCGAGGGGAGGGTCGTCGACATCTCCCTCGCCTACACCTACGTCGACCCGGGCGATGGAAGCAGGATCGTCATCCCCAACCAGATGCTCGTGGACGGGATCGTGCACAACCTCTCCACCGGGGACACGCAGGCCTGAGCGGCGCGGCCGTCGAAGTACCCTTTCCCTGATGACGCAGCGCAATCGACGCCGTCACCGCCGCCATGGCGGCGCCCGCAGCAAGGTGCTGTTCGTCTTCGCCGGTGTTCTCGCCTCCGTCGCGGTGGGCGCGATAGTCGCCGCCTCCTGGGTGATCGACGTCGCCGCCAACGCGCCGTCCCTCTCCGCCTGCCGGCCGATCGACAAAGGCGGCAACTCGATCCTGATTGCCGGCAACGGCGAACGCCTCGGCTACATCGCCTCCGAAGAGGCCCGTACGCCGGTCGCGATCGACCGCATCCCGATCGACCTCCAGTACGCCACGATCGCGATCGAGGACGAGCGCTTCATCGATCACGACGGGATCGATTACGAGGGCGGCCTGCGCGCCCTGGTCGAGAACATCGAGGCCGGCGAGGTGGTCCAGGGCGGCTCGACGATCACGATGCAGCTGATGCGCAACCTCTGCATCACCGACCCCAAGCGCAATCTCGAGCGCAAGATCCAGGAGGCGCAGCTGGCGCTGGAGTACGAGAAGAAGTTCTCCAAGGAAGACATCCTCGGCAAGTACCTCAACGGCGCCTCCTACGGGACGATCAACGGCACCACCGCGGTCGGCGTCCAGGCGGCCTCGCGGATCTACTTCTCGAAACCGGTCTGGAAGCTGACCCTGGAGCAGTCGGCGCTGCTGGCCGGGTTGCCGCAGGCGCCCACCGACTACAACCCGATCCTCAACCCCGAAGGCGCCCGCGAGCGCCGCAACTCCGTCCTCTCCAGCATGGCCAAGCTCGGCTACATCTCACGCGAGCGGGCGCTGGAGGGGCAGCAGCGCGGGCTCGGCATCGACCTCTCCGACACCTACTTCGTCCAGCGCCAGCCCTACTTCTTCGACTACGTCGAGGATCTGCTGATCGAGGAGTACGGCGTCAACACCGTGCGCAAAGGCGGTTTGAAGGTCTACACGACCGTCGACCCGGAGCTGCAGGAAGTCGGCCTGGAAGCGATGCGCTCCGCGCTCCCCTATTCCGAAGACCCCGCCGCGGCGCTGGTCGCGATCGACCCGCAGACCGGCTACATCGAGGCGATGGTCTCCAGCTCCAACTACGAAGACAGCCAGTTCAACCTCGCCGCGCAGGGGCACAGGCAACCCGGCTCGACCTTCAAGACCTTCGTCCTGACCACGGCGCTGAAGCAGGGGATCGACCCCTACTCCACCTATTACACGTCGAAACCGCTCAACCTCGACCTGCCCGAATGGGGCCACTGGGAGGTCGCCACGGCCGACGAGGGCTACCAGGGGACGATCAACCTGCAGCAGGCGACGGTCGCCTCCGACAACACCGTCTTCGCCCAGCTCGACCTCGACGTCGGCCCCGAGAACGTCGCCTCGACGGCGAAGTCGATGGGGATCACGACCGAACTCGACGGCATTCCGGCCGAGGGGATCGGCGGGCTGCGGATCGGCGTCTCGCCGCTGGAGCTGTCCTCGGCCTACGCGACGCTCGCCGCCGGCGGCATCCACCGCAACCCGATCGCGATCCGGCGGATCGAGTTTCCGAGCGGACGGGTCGACCATCCGGAGGAGGCCGACCCGAGGCGGGTCGTCCCGGAAGGGGTCGCCTACGAGGTGACGCAGCTACTGCGCGACAACATCACCGGCGGCACCGGCACGGCCGCCTACACCGGCTGCGGCGGCCAGGCCGGCAAGACGGGCACGACCGACAACTACACCGACGCCTGGTTCGCGGGCTACCAGCCGAACCTGGCGACGGCGGTCTGGGTCGGCTACCCGCAATCGAACGACATCGAAATGACCAGCGTCCACGGCACCACCGTCTTCGGCGGCACCTTCCCGGCGCAGATCTGGAACTCGCTCTACGTCAACGGCGAAATCCCCTGCGAGGAATTCAGCGAACCGGAGACGCCGGTGAGCTGGGCGCCCTTCTACGGCAAGTACACGCAGTCGGGATCGAGCAGCGACGAATACTCCTACTCCGAACCGGAAGAAGAAACGAGCGAGGACGAAGAGGGGAAGCGCAAAGGCGAAGAAGCGACGGGCGGTTACGACCCCGGCGCCTACGCACCGGGCGCCGGGCAAGAACCGACCCCGGCGCCGGATCCCGCGCCTTCGCCCAGCCCGCCGCCCGCCGGGGGTGGCGGCGGAGACGAAACCGGCGGGGTCGGGGCTGCCGGCTAACGGCGGCGCTCGCGCGGCGCTCGGGTTCGCCGGCCTGATCGGCCTGGCGCTGGTCGCGGTGCCGCTTGCGGCGCCGGGGCCCGGGCTGGTCCCCGCCGCACGGGGGGACGGGCCTGGCTGGCTGCTCGGCCTCTACGGCGAGGGGCTCGGAATAGGGGCGGGCACCTACTACGCCCTGCTCTGGGTTGCCTTCGCTGCCCACCTCTGCGTCTTCTTCGCCGCCCCCGCCCTCGACCGCCGCCTGCTCCGCGGTGCCTCCGTGCTGCTGATAGCTGCCTTTGCGCTCTCCGCGCCGTTGCTCTCACAGGACGTCTTCAGCTACCTCGATTACGCCCGCCTCGGTGTCGTCGGCGACCTCAACCCCTACACCCACGCGCCGGCGGCACTGCCGGGCGACCCGGCCTTTCCCCACGTCGGCTGGGCCGACTCGCCGAGCGCCTACGGACCGCTCTTCACCCTCGCCACCTACCCGCTCGCACTGCTGTCCGTGCCGGCGGCGCTGTGGACGCTGAAGGCGATCGCGGCGGCGTCGGTCCTGGCTCTGGCGCTGCTGGTCGCCCGCCTCGCACCCGGGCGCGGCATCGACCCGCGGCGCGGCTTCGTCATGGTCGCCCTCAACCCGCTCGTCCTCGTCCACGTCGTCGGCGGCGCCCACAACGACGCGACGACGGTTCTCGTCGCCGTCGCCGGCTGTGCCGCGGTGCTTGCCGCACGCGAGGCGAGCGGCGGCTTCGCGATCGTCGCGGCGATCGGCCTCAAGCTCAGCTCCGCCTTCGTCGCCCCCTTCGCCCTGCTCGGGGCGGCGCGGCCCAAACGCCTGGTCCTCGGGGCCGCCATCGCACTCGCCGCGACCGGCGCCGCCGGCCTCCTCGCCTTCGGCCCGCACTTCCTCGACTCGGCGACGGTTGCTGGCGAGAACCAGGGCCGCGTCAGCAACTACAGCCTCCCCAACCTCCTCTCGGAGGCGCTGAACGTCGACGTCGACGCGATCCGAGCCCTCACCGCCATCGCCTACCTCGCCTTCGGGGCCTGGCTGCTGCGCTGGGTCCACCGCGGCGCTGACTGGATCCGCGCGGCCGGCTGGGCCGCCCTCGGCCTCCTCCTAGCCACCGCCTGGCTCCTCCCCTGGTACGTCATCTGGGCATTGCCTTTCGCAGCAATCTCCCGCGACGAACGCCTCGTGGCAGCAGTCCTGGCTCTAACCGCCCTCCAGCTCGCCGCCCGCATCCCGCTTTAACAGCGGATTCCGAGTGAAATGGGTTGCTAAGTGCCACTAAATAGGTACTTTTCCTGCATAGTGCCTATTTCAAGAAGTCGGCGGAGGGATGGGATCGCGGACAGCACGACATCTGGCCCTGGCTCAACTACTTCCTCGGAATCCTCAACGCCGCCTACAAGGAGTTCGAGGATCGTGCCGGAACGCTCGACAGCGGCAGAGGCTCCAAGACCAAGCGCATCGAGCAGTTCGTGCGATCCCGAACCTCGGACGCGTTCACCTTCGCCGACGTCGGGGCTGCCATGCCCGATATCAGCGCCAGCCAGATCCGCAGCGTGCTCCGGGCGCTGAGAGATGCGGGAGCTGTCGAGTCGCCGGGCCCTGGTCGAAAGGTCTGGCGAAGGCTGCAGGACGACTTCTAGCGCCCCTAGAGAACCTCGGGGGCGTGGGTGCGGGGTGGGGCGTCCGCTGCTTCCTCCTCGGGTGACGGATGCAGCACGCCGGTGGGGATCGACCAGCCCTCTCTTCTCCCCAGCGCGGTGACGACGCCGACGTAGACCAGCTCGACCACGGTCATCACGCCGCGCACGACGATCGCGATCAGCGAGGCGATCGCGAAGCTCTGGCCCGGCACCGCCACCTTCACCGCCCAGGCGAAGGCAGCGTCGCGGATGCCCAGCCCGGCCGGCGCGACCAAGGTGATGAGCGCGGCCACATAGCCGACCGCTTGCGCCGAGCCGACGGTGAGGATCTCGTCGAGCGGGATCTCGCTGACCGAGCGGGCGACGCAGTAGAGGCCGATCGCGACCACGCCCCAGTTGAGGGCGTAGAAGCCGAGCAGGATGACGATGCCGCGCAGCGGGATCACCGCCGGCAGCGGATCGCGGCCGAAGGCCGCCAGGGCGCGATCGGCGAGGGGACGGAAAACGCGCGGGCTGAGGATTGCGATCAGGGCTGGGATCAGCAGCAGCACCGCCCAGCGCAGCGGCTGTCCCTCCAGGTCCGGATGGCTGATGAAGAAGTAGGCGGCGACGCAGATCGCCGAGGTGGCCGAGATCGCCTGTTCGTAGACGATGCTGGCGAGGGTGATGCGGCGCGACACGCCGGCCCGCTCGGAGAGCAGCAGGCGACCGAGGACGTAGAGCACACTGCCCGGCACGTAGCGGGCGAGCAACGGCTGGCCCCAGGCGACCTGGGCGCGGCCGAGACCGATCCGGTGGCCGAGGAAGCGCAGGATCAGGTCCCAGCCGAGCGCGCTGAGGACGTAGAAGAGGGCGAGAAAGACGAGCGCCGGGATCAGCCAGACGCTGTGGAAGTGGACGCCCTCGTCGCGGATCTCGGCCCACTGGTTGACGACGGTGAGGACGAGGAAGCCGAAGACGAGGATCGCGATCCCGAGCTGGATCGCGAGGCGGACGCGCTTGCTGCGCGGTGGGCGCGCGCCGACGCGCGCTGCGGCGGCGCCGATCCGGTGCAGAAGTGGCTCACCCCGCTCCACGTCGTCTCACCTTAGTGACGCGGGTGGCTACCCATGGGGGGCACCAGGAGGAGAATGGGCGTATGGGCGAGTTCGAGCTGCTGGAGCGGGTGCGGGAGCGGCTGCCGCCCGACGGGCCGCGTCTGCGGCTCGGCTCCGGCGACGACGCCGCAATCGCTGTGCCGGATGGCGCCACCGCGACCTCCGTCGACGCGCTGGTCGAGGGGGTCCACTTCCACCGGGGGCAGAGCAGCCTGGGGCAGATCGGCCACAAGGCCCTCGCCACCGCGCTTTCCGACCTGGCGGCGATGGGCGCCGAACCGGGTGAGGCCTACGTCGTCCTCGGCGTCCCGACGGACCTCGACGAAGAGGGCTGCCTGGAGCTGCTCGACGGGCTCGCCAAGCTGGCGGCGGCGACCGGCATCAGCCTGGCCGGCGGCGACGTAACCCGCGCGCCGGCGCTGACTCTGGCGGTGACCGTGGTCGGCCACGCGCCGAGTCCGGAGCAGCTGGTCACCCGGGGTGGCGCCCGCCCCGGAGACGTCCTGGTCGTGACCGGCGAGATCGGCGGCGCCGCGGCAGGCCTGCTGCTGGAGCCGGAGACCGGGTCCAGTTCGCACTTAGTCACGAATAGCGTGACTAAACGCGAACTCGGCGAGTTGATCCGGCGGCAGCTGGAACCTCAGCCGCGGCTGGAGGCCGGACGGGCGCTGGCCGAGGCGGGGGCAACCGCGATGATCGACCTCAGCGACGGGCTCGGCGGCGACGCCCGCCACCTGGCGAAGGCGAGCGGCGTCGGCCTACAGATCGATGCGTCCGCTCTGCCGCTCGCCGTCGGGGTCGCCGAGGTGGCGGCCGACGCCGGGCGCGAACCGCTGGAGCTGGCCATCCAGGGCGGCGAAGACTACGAGCTGCTGGCAGCGCTGCCAGCAGAGCGCCTGGCGGAGGCGAGCGCGGCAGTCGAGGTGGTTGGCGTGACGCTCACCCGTGTCGGGGAGGTCGTCTCCGGCGAAGGAGTGGAGATCAGGCTGCCTGGCGGCGGCCGGTTGAAGCCGGTTGGATTCGACCAGCTGAGCTGACCGCGTTACCGGCGGTCAGAAGCTCGCGCACGCCACGCCGCTGCAGCATCGCCTCCGCGATCTGCTGCGGCTCGGGGCGGTAATGGCCGGTCTCGATCAGTCTCTTCAGCTGTCGCCGCTGCATCCTGCGTCTCATATCGGCTCGCGACCCGAGACCCTTAGTACTTGGTACTCGCACATACGTCCAAAGGCCCAGTTTTTCCGTCCGGGAGGGCTCAGGCAAATCTGGCCAAAGCAGGGGATTACCCTTCCCTCTATGCCGAACGGGGCTACACGGATACTGCTCGTCGACGACGAGCAGTCGGTTCAGACCCTTCTCAGCTACCCGCTGCGCAAAGACGGGTACCTGGTGATCTCGGCCCTGGACGGGCGCGAGGCGCTGGAGCGCTTCGGCGAGGCCCGCTTCGACCTGGTCATCCTCGACCTGATGCTGCCCAAGCTCGACGGGGTCGAGGTCTGCCGGCAACTGCGGCGGCGCAGCCAGGTGCCGATCATCATGTTGACCGCGAAGGGCAGCGAGACGGACAAGGTCGCCGGCCTCGAGGTCGGCGCCGACGACTACATAACCAAGCCCTTCTCGATGCGCGAGTTCCGCAGCCGGGTAAAGGCGGCGCTGCGCCGCTCGCGAATGGTGGGCGGACCCCCCGACGAGGAACCGATCGACCACGGCGAGCTGAAGATCGACCCCGGCCGCCGCATGGTGGTACTGCGCGAGGAGGAGGTCGCGGTGACCTACGTCGAGTTCGAGATCCTCAGCGCGCTCGCCCGCTCGCCCGGTCGTGTGCTCAGCCGCGAGACGCTGCTCGAGCACGTCTGGGGGGACTCCGACTACCGCGACCCCCGCACGGTCGACGTCCACATCCGCCACCTGCGCGAGAAGCTGGAGGGCGATCCCAAGCAGCCCGAGTACCTGTTCACGGTACGAGGCGTCGGCTACCGCTTCCGAGAATGAAACGGCTCCGCCTCACGCCGCTCGGCAGCATGATCACTACGGTCTCGCTGGCGATCGGAGTGGGGACGTCGGTCATCGTCTACATCTGGGTCGTCCCGATCGGCGGCCACTCCGAGGCGGCGGGCCCGATCCTGGCCGGGGCACTGATCGCCCTGCTGCTGTCGCTGGGGATCGGCTTCTACTTCGCGCAGATGGTCGCCTCACGCGTGAAAAGGATCGACGAGGCGGCGCGCGAGGTCGCCGAAGGGAACTTTGCAGCCCGCATCCCGGTCGACTCCTCCGGCCAGCTCGGCCAGCTCGCCCGCACCTTCAACGAGATGCAGCGTCGCCTCGCCGAGCTGGACAGCGCCCGCAAACAGTTCATCGCCAATGCCTCGCACGAGCTGCGCACGCCGATCTTCAGCCTCGGCGGTTTCGTCGAGCTGCTCGAAGAAGAGGAGCCCAGCCCCGAGGAGCGCGCCGAGTTCGTGCGGACCATGCGCCAGCAGATCGAGCGCCTGACCAAGCTCACCGCGGACCTTCTCAACCTCACCCAGCTGGACGCCGGCGGGGTCGAACTGGAATCTCGCCCCGTGGACCTCAGCTCGCTGGCGCGAGACGTGGCACGGGAGTTCGGTCCCCGCGCCGACCGCCGCGGCTCACGGCTTGAGTTGAGGACACCGGCGAGCCCGGTGACCGCCCTTGCCGACCCCGAACGGGTGCGTCAGATCATCCGTATCCTGCTCGATAACGCCCTTGTCCACACGCCCGAGGCCGCCAGCGTCACCGTGACCACCTACTCCGTCAATCGCCGCGCCGCTTTGACCGTCTCCGACGACGGTCCCGGAATCCCGCAGCGGGTCCAGAAACGCATCTTCGAGCGTTTCTACACGGCCGACTCGGCCGGAGGTTCCGGGCTCGGCCTGGCGATCGCCCGGGAGCTGGCCCAAAGGATGGAGGGCCGCGTGACGATCTCCTCCAGCCGCCGCTTCACCGCCTTCACGCTCGACCTGCCGCCGGGCGACGTGGGCATGCCCCCGCCCAGGGCGATCGAGCCGGTCGAGGCGGTCGCGTGAAGCGACTGGCGGCAGCGCTGCTGCTGGCCCTGTTGGCTCCGCTCACGGGATGCGGAGGGTCCGATGGCGACTCGACCACGGCCTCCACGGCAGGCGAGAAGACGACCACGCAGGTGGTCGTCCAGACGGCAGCGGACAGCGGCTTCGACGCGGCCGAGGTCTACCGCGAGGCTTCGCCCGGCGTGGTCACGATCCGTTCGATCTTCGACGGCGGGGGCGGCGAAGGGTCGGGCTTCGTCCTCGACGGCGAAGGCAGGATCGTCACCAACGCCCACGTGGTCACCGACGGCGAGGGCGGCGACCGGGAGGAGGCCAAGGCGGTCTTCGTCGAGTTCCCCGACCGCAACGTCGTGCCGGCGGAGATCGTCGGCTTCGACCCGTTCGCCGACGTCGCTCTGCTCGAGGTGGAGCCGAACGGGTTCGAGCTGCACCCGCTCGAGCTCGGGGACGACGAGGAGCTGGTCGTCGGCCAGCCGGTGGCGGCGATCGGCAGCCCGTTCGGCGAGCAGCAGTCGCTCTCGGTCGGGATCGTCTCGGCGACCGACCGCTCGGTGGGGTCGCTGACCCAGTTCCAGATCGAGGGCGCGATCCAGACCGACGCTTCGATCAACCCCGGCAACTCCGGCGGACCGCTGCTTGACGCGAGCGCCCGCGTGATCGGCATCAACCAGCAGATCGAGACCAGCTCCGGCGCCAGCGACGGAGTCGGCTTCGCCGTGCCGATCTCCGCCGTAGAGCGTTCGGTCGCCCAGCTGAAAAAGGACGGTACGGTCGAGTACGCCTACATCGGCGTCTCCAGCCAGGCGCTCTACCCGCAGCTCGCCGAGCGCCTCGACCTCGACGCCAAGTTCGGCGGCCTGGTCGCCGAAGTCGTCCCGGACGGGCCGGCCGACGACGCCGGGCTGGAGGGCGGCGAGGACAAACTGCGTTTCCAGGGCGTTCCCTACCAGGTCGGCGGCGACACGATCCTCGCGATCGAGGGTCGAGAGATCGTCCGCCCGGACGATCTCTCCCGCCACATCTCCTCCTTCCGGCCGGGTGAGAAGGTGACGCTGGAAGTGCTCCACGAGGACGGCAGCAGGGACGACGTCGAGGTAACTCTCGGCGAGCGACCCGACGCCGAATCCGGCGGCTGAGCGGCCGCCAAGACATCTAACCGCCGCGAGCTGTAGAAATCCGCGGGTGCTTCAAGAAGTCGCCCTCGGCCA
>DATMEP010000147.1:0-5323 GCA_035556755.1 Solirubrobacterales bacterium | reverse complement strand
CGTCCAGCGCGTCTCCTACCACTTCAGCGATCCGGAGATCGGCGACATCGTGGTGTTCCACCCGCCGAAGGACGCCGACGTCAACGAGCGCTGCGGTGTCGAGCCGCTGCCGAACGACGAAGCCTGCCCCGAGCCGGTCGACGAGCCCGACGAGACGAACTTCATCAAGCGGGTCGTCGCGACCCCCGGCGACACGCTCAGCATCGAGGACGGGCACGCCATCGTCAACGGCGAGCCGATCGAGGACGACTTCATCAAGCCCTGCGGGGGCGGTCGAGGCTGCAATCTGCGGGAACCCATCACGATCCCGCCCGATCACTACTTCATGATGGGCGACAATCGTGGATCCAGTGACGACAGCCGATTCTGGGGCCCAGTCCCCAGCGACTGGATCATCGGAAAGGCCTTTGCCACCTACTGGCCGCCCGACCGGGTCGGCATCTTCTAAACCGGGCAAGGCGCACCGTCGGCGGCTCGCGCGATCGCGCCGACTCTTCGCTTTCGACCGCGGACTCGGCACTCGCCTGGTCGCCGGCGCGGACGAGGCCGGGCGGGGTTGCCTGGCCGGGCCGCTCGTCGCCGCCGCGGTTCTGATCGACTACGAGGCGCTCTCGCGTGCCGATCGGCGCGCCCTCGCCGGCCTGTACGACTCGAAGCAGATGAAACCGGAGCGGCGCGAGGAGCTGTATCCGGCGGTGCTGCGGGCGGCGACGCGGGTCAGCGTCACGGTGCGCTGCGTGCGAGGAATCGACAGCCGGGGCCTGCACGTGACCAACATCGAAGCGCTGAGCAACGCTCTCGAACGGCTGGCGCCGAGCGAGGAGGCGACCTGCCTGGTCGACGGCTTCTCGCTGCGCGAGTGCACCGTCCCGCACCGGGCGGTGGTCGGAGGCGACGGGACCAGCGCCGCGATCGCCGCCGCCTCGGTCGTCGCCAAGGTCAGCCGCGACCGCTATATGCACAAGGCGGCGCGGGTGCACGAGGGCTGGGGCTTCGACGAGCACGTCGGCTACTCGACCCCCGAGCACCGAGCAGCGATCGAGCAGATCGGGATTTCGCCCCTGCACCGCAGGTCTTTCGACTCGGTCGCCTACAGTCAGCTCGAGCTGACCGGTTAGAACGCCCCCTCGATGTGCTCGTAGTCGGCTACCTGGCCGGCACGGTCGTAGGTGACGCCGACGGCGTCGAAGCGGATGTCGGTGTAGCGGGGGAGGTCGCGGCGATCCGCCATCCAGGCGGTGGCGAGGCGTCGGACGCGGCGCTGCTTGCGGAAGTCGACCGAGAGGATCGGGCGCTCCGGGCCGAAGGCCGAGCCGGCGCGGCCCGCCTTGACCTCGACGAAGACCAGCGTCCGGCCGTCGAGGGCGACGACGTCGAGCTCGCCGTGGCGGGTGCGGGCGTTGCGCTCGACGATCCGCCAGCCGGCGGCGGCGAGTCGGGTCGCGACGAGCTCCTCGGCCGCCCTGCCGATGCGCTGGCGGGTCGCGGTCATCGACGGCGAAGCTAGGGCACTCGCTGCACGTTTGCCTTCGGTCACAGAGATGGCGCGGACAATTTCCATTTGGCGCACCACACGCGCGCCGGGGCCGGCGAGCGTGGGGGAATGCTCGCCACGGCGCGGACCTTCACCCTCGACGGCATCGCGGCCCGGCCCGTCCGGGTCGAGGTCGACGTGCATCGCGGCCTGCCGGCCTTCTCCGTCGTCGGCCTGCCGGATGCGGCGGTCAGGGAGGCGCGGGAGCGTGTGCGGGCGGCGATCGCCAACTGCGATTTCGAGTTCCCGCTGCGGCGGATCGTCGCCAACCTGGCGCCGGCCAGCCTGCGCAAGGCGGGGCCCGGCTTAGACCTGCCGATCGCGGTCGCGCTGCTGACTGCCTCGGGGCAGCTGAGCTGGGAGGCCCTGCCACGGTTGGCGATGGTCGGGGAGCTGGCGCTGGACGGATCGGTACGTTCCGTGCCCGGCGTCCTGGCGATCGCCGAGGCGGCGCGCGAGCGGGGCGTGGAGGCGATCGTCGTCCCGGCCGCGAACGGGCCCGAGGCTGCGCTGGCGGGCGGGATCGACGTGATCCCCCTGGAGGGCCTCGCCCAGGTCACCGCCCTGGCGGCCGGGGAGTGGGCGCCGGAGCGACCGCAGCCGATGTCGCTGTCGCCGGCGCAGGAGGGAGACGCGCCGGACCTCGCCGACCTGCGCGGGCAGCCGCACCTCCGCCACGCGCTCGAGGTCGCCACCGCCGGCGGCCACAGCGTGTTGATGGTCGGACCGCCCGGTGCGGGCAAGTCGCTGGCGGCGAGCAGACTGCCCTCGATCCTGCCCCCGCTGGCTCCCGGCGAGGCGCTGGAAGTGGCGCGGATCGCCAGCGCCTGCGGCCGGCTCGAGGCCGGTCTCGGCGGGGGACGTCCCTTCCGCGTCCCCCATCACACCATCAGCGCGGCGGGCCTGGTCGGCGGCGGGAACCCGCCTCGCCCCGGTGAGGCGACGCTGGCCCATCGTGGCGTCCTCTTCCTCGACGAGCTCTGCGAGTTCCGCCGCGACGCGCTGGAGGCGCTGCGGGCTCCGCTTGAGACGGGGTGGGTGTCGATCTCGCGCGCCGGTGCCAGCCGCAGGCTGCCCTGTCGCTTCATGCTGGTCGCGGCGGCGAATCCCTGCCCGTGCGGCCGCGGCGAGGCCGATCCCGAGTGCAGCTGCGCGCCGCTCGACGTGCGGCGCTACCAGGGACGGCTGAGCGGAGCGCTGGCCGATCGCATCGACGTCCTCGCGGCGATCCGCCAGCCCAGCGCCGAGGAGATCGCCGGCCCTCCCGGGGAGTCCTCGGCGGCGGTTCGCGAACGGGTCGCAGCGGCGCGCGAGTTGCAGGAGCGCCGCCTCGGGCCCGGTCGCAGCAATGCCGAGATGACACCAGGCGAGGTGCGTGAGTGCCCGCTAGACCATGCCGCCGCGGCGCTCCTCGCCGAGTCCTACTCGCGCCGCCGTCTCAGCGGGCGCGCCCACGACCGGGTGTTGCGCCTCGCCCGCACCGTCGCCGATCTGGCCGGGACCGAGGCGATCGAGCGCGACCAGATGGCGCAGGCGCTGCAGCTGAGGAGGAGAGACCGTGAGTAGCGGCGAGCCGCGAGCCTGCCCGGACTGCCTGCGCCGCTCGCGGCTGCTCGCCCACCTCGCCCCCTACATCGAGAAGGTGGCGACCGGTGCGCCCGGGTCGCGATCGCCGGAACTGCTGAGGCTCTCGAATGAGGATCTCGCCGAGGTCGTCGCGCCAAAGGTGGCGGGCCAGATTCTCGCCCGGCTGGAGGCGGTTCCCGAGCGCCGCCTCGCGCAGGACCTACTCGCGGCGGAGTGCTGGGCCTGCTGCCGGCACGACGCCCTCTTCCCGGACGGTCTCCGCGATGCCGATGACGCTCCCTGGGCCCTGATCGGCCGAGGGGACTCCGCGCTGCTGGCAAGCCTGGAGCCGACGGGGGCGGTGACGGTGGTCGGCGCCCGGCGGGCGAGCACCTACGGCCGTGAGGTTGCTCGTGGACTGGGCCGCGAGCTGGCCTCCGCCGGGCTGGTCGTCGTCAGCGGGCTGGCGTTCGGGATCGACGCCTGCGCGCACCGCGGCGCGCTCGAAGGCGGGCGAACCGTCGCGGTCCTCGGTTGCGGCGCCGACGTCTCCTACCCGGCCGCGCACCACTCGCTCTGGCGGCAGGTCTGCGAGAACGGCCTGGTCCTCTCCGAGCTGCCGCCTGGGGAGGGTGCCTGGCGCTGGTCCTTCCCGGCCCGGAACCGGATCATGGCGGCACTCGCCGGGATGACGGTCGTCGTCGAGGCGGCCGCACGCTCCGGCTCGCTGATCACGGCGGACCTCGCCGCGGACCTCGGGCGGGACCTCGGCGCGGTGCCGGGGCCGGTCGGCTCCAGGCTCTCGGCCGGGCCGAACAACCTGCTGGCCGGTGGCGCCTGTCTCGTTCGCGACGCCCAGGACGTGCTCGACGCGATGCTCGGCCCCGGAGTACGGCAGATCGAGCGAACCGGTCCACCGCTCGGGCCGCTGGCGCTCGCCGCCCTGGAGGCATTGGAGGGCGGCGCCGAGACCTGCGACGCGATCGCGGTCGAGCTGGGGCTCGCCGGGGGAGAGGTCGCCGCGGCTCTCGCCGAGCTCGAGGCGAACGGCTACGCCAGCTGCTCGATGGTCGGCGTCTACTCGCGAACAACCCTCCGGCAGCCCGCGGGCATCTAGGCTCCCAGCCGTGAGCCCCCCGCGCGTCCCAACCGTCCTCTCGATCGCCGGTTCCGACTCGGGCGGGGGGGCCGGCATCCAGGCCGACCTGAAGGCGTTTGCGCGCTGCGGCGTGCACGGGATGACCGCGATCACCGCGATCACCGCCCAGAACACTCGTGCGGTCGAGCGGGTCGAGGCCGTTTCGCCGGAAATGGTCTTCGCCCAGATCCTTGCGATCGCCGAGGACATGGGGGCCGACGCGGTCAAGATCGGCATGCTCGGCTCGGCGGCGACTATCGACGCGGTCGCGGTTGGGCTCACCTACGCCGGGGTCGCGCTTGCGCCCGTGGTGATCGACCCCGTAATGGTGGCCGAGAGCGGGGCGGCGCTGATAGACGATGAGACGAGGGCGGCGCTTGTCGATGTGCTGTTGCCGCGCTGCGCGATCGCCACCCCCAACATCCCCGAGGCACGCGCGCTGACGGGGTTGGGGGAGGGGGCAACGCAAGAGGAGCTGGCGCGCGGCGTCCTGGGGCTGGGGCCGAATGCGGTGGTCGTCACCGGCGGCCACAGCGAGGAGCTGGTCGACGTCTTCTTCGACGGTGAGCAGCTGGTGAAGATCCCCGGCGAGCGCCACCCCGACGGGGCCTCCCACGGCTCCGGCTGCACCCATTCCTCGGCTCTGGCGGCGTTCCTCGCCCGCGGCGAGAGTCCGCTGGAGGCCGCTCGCAAGGCGCGCGAGATCACCTCCGCCGCGGTCGCAGCGGGTCTGCGGAGTATCGGCCGGGGGGCTGGGCCTGTAGACGTTTTCGACCTCGCCAACCGGCGGCCGGACGACGGCGGCGTTTAGATTCCAGGCATGAGCGGCAACGGCAGCACCTCGACCGGCCTTCCCCGTCCACGCTCGAGCGTCGTCTTCGACGGTCCCGAGCGCGCCGCCGCGCGCGCCTACATGAAGGGGATCGGGTTCGATGACGACGCCTTGAGCCGGCCGACGATCGGCATCGCCAACACCTGGATCGAGGCGATGCCCTGCAACTTCCACCTGCGCGGCCTCGCCGAGCACATCAAAGAGGGAGTTCGCGCTGCCGGCGGCACGCCGATGGAGTTCAACACGGTGGCGA
>DATMEP010000146.1:0-24012 GCA_035556755.1 Solirubrobacterales bacterium | reverse complement strand
GGCGTCGTGCGTGGCGGTGCTACTGATGTCGGCGACCTTCTTCGCGGCGCTGCTCTATCTGCCCCAGTTCATGCAGAAGCACCTCGGCTACTCGCCGCTGGAGGCCGGCGTCGGGGTGCTTCCCTTCCTCGCCACCTTTGCCGTGGTCTCCTTCGTCGCCGGTCCGCTCTACAACCGGGTCGGGGCGAAGCCTCTTGCCGTGCTTGGCGCCGGTTGCATCACCGTCGCACCCTTCCTCTTCTCCCAGATCGGGGAGGGTTCGGAGTACGCCTCCCTCGTCCCCGGGATGGTCGTGCTCGGTATTGGCATCGGCAGCTTCTACCCCACGGCCACCACGGCGGGTGTCACCTCGGTCGACGAATCGCAGAGCAGCCTCGCCGGCGGCATCCTCTACATGGCCCAGATCGCCGGCGGCGCGATCGGGCTGGGCCTGACGACCACCGTGTTCTCGGCCCAGGACACGTTCGTCGAGGGCATCCAGGCGGCGTTCAGGCTCGACGCGGCGCTTTCGCTCGTTGGCTTTTTGATCGCCCTCTTCTTCGTCGGCGGCAGGCTGCTGCGCCGGGGTGAGCCGGAAGACGCGGCCCGGGAAACCGCCTAGGGGCGAAGCGCGGCCGAGTGTTCGCGGCGAACGACGTCCGTGCCGCGGCCATCGCGGACGACGTCGTCGCCGGGGCCGCTGTAGATGACGTCGCCGCCGGGGCCGCCGAGGTGGACGTCGTTGCCGGGACCGCCGGCGAGAAGGTCGTTGCCTTTCCAGCCGGACAGACGATCGTCGCCCACGCCGCCGATCAATTTGTCCGGCCCGCCCCCGCCGAGCAGGACGTCGCGCCCCGGGCCGCCCCGCATCGTCACCGGGATCGAGACGTCCTTCGAGACCGAGATCTTGTCGTCGCCGCCGTCGGCGTTGACTTCGAAGCCCGCGATCGGCGGCGCCGGGCAGATCAGCTCATTGGGATTGCCTTCGGGGTTGGTGCAGACTTCGCCCCCCACTTCGAGCGGGACGATCGAGTCGATCACGTAGTCGCGGCCCTCCGGCGTGAGCCAGATCTGGATCACGTTCGAGGCGGACCCGCCGGCGAGCAGGACCGTGATCGCCGGCGGCTGAGCAGGCGCAAGCGACGGTGCCTGCACCGCCAGGATCGCAAACGAAATGAGGATGGCTCTCTTCATCGCCCGTCCGTCCCCGCCGCGCGCTGGGTCGGGGCTTCCACTATGGAAACAGCACCACCTTGCCGACGTTGCGGCGCTCGCTGATGAACTCGTGCGCCTCCCCGGCTCGCTCGAAGGGGAAGGCCTCGGCGACGACCGGCTCCAGGCGTCCCTGCTCGAGATCCGCCATCAGCGGCTCGGTCACTCTGTCGAGATTGCCCTCCCGGTCCCACCAGGTCAGCATGTTGAGGCCGAAGATGCCCTTGTTCTCGTTCATCGTCGCGAGGCTCTTCCACCAGGGAACGGTCGCCAGCGGCATCTTCGCCAGCGCCTTCAGCGTCGCCGGCAGGTCGCGCTTGCCCTCCTTGGTCGTCTCCGACAGCCCGTACATGACCAGCCGTCCGCCGCAGCGCAGCAGGCGGTAGTCCTTACGGAACGAGGTCGGGCCGAGGGCGTCGATGACCAGGTCCAGTCCCTCGCCGCCGGTGATCCGCATCACCTCACGCTCGAAATCCTGGTTGCGGTAGTCAATCGCGTGGGTCACTCCCTGGGCGCGGATCGCCTCGTGCTTGGAGGCGGAGGCGGTGCCGAAGATCTCGGCACCGGCGTTGCGAGCGACCTGGGTGGCGGAGATGCCGACTCCGCCGGCGGCGGCGTGGATCAGGACCCTGTCGCCGGGCCGCAGACCTCCCATGATCACCAGCGCGGCGTAGGCGGTTCCGTAGTTGACCGGGAAGGCGGCGCCCTGCTCGAAACTGAGCCGGTCCGGCAGCGGCAGCACCTGCTCGGCGGGGACCGTGACCAGCTCGGCCTGGCCACCGAAGCGGGTGCCGGCGACGACGCGGTCGCCGACAGCGTGATCCGTCACCCCCTCTCCCACCGACTCGACCTCGCCCGCGACCTCGTAGCCGAGCACGCAGGGCGGCTTCGGCGCGTCCGGGTAGAGGCCGACCCGCGCCATCGTGTCGGCGAAGTTGATCCCGGCGGCCCTGACCGCGATCCTCACCTCGCCGGGGCCGACGGTCGGATCGGGGCGCTCCTGCACCTGAAGAACCTCGGGCCCGCCCGTCCCCGTCAGCACCACCGCTCGCATGCGCGAGAACCCTACTCGTGACCGCTAGAGATCGACTGAGCGACCGATTGAGAAGCCGTCGAGCTCGAGGATCTTGCCGATCGTCTCCTCGCGCACCGGGGCGTCGGTCGTCAGCGCCATCACCGCGCGCTTGCCGTCCTCCTCGGCGCCGACAGCCGCGGAGATGATGTTGACCCCCTCCTCGCCGAACATCGTCCCGACCCGGCCGATCATCCCCGGGCGGTCGGCGTAGCGGAAGACCGCTAGATGGTCGGCGAAGGGCAGGTAGAAGCCCTCGCCCCAGAGCGCGACCAGGTAAGGCTCGTTGCGGGGGCCGACCCCGGTTCCCGACACCTCGACGGCGTCATCGCCCGAGCCGAGCTTCACGGTGACCAGCTCGGTGAAGTCATCGGAGCCGGTGTCCTTGGTCTCGGTCAGCTCGATCCCGCGCTCCACGGCCATCTGCGGGGCGTTGACCAGGTTGACCGGCTCCTCCGTGTGGCCGGAGAGAATCCCGACGAGGACCGCGATCCCGAGCAGGCGGGTGTCGTGCGACGCGATGCGGCCGCGGAATTCGGCTGTGACCCGGTCGACCGAGCCGTCGCCGAGGCCCTGGGCGAGGCGGCCGAGCTTTTCGCAGAGCGGCACGAACGGCGCCAGCGCCTCCATCTCCTCGGGGCGGACGGCGGCGATGTTGACCGCGTTGGTGACGACCCCGCCGGTCAGCGCGGCGGTCACCTGCTCGGCGGTGACCACGCCGGCACGGTCCTGCGCCTCGGCGGTCGAGGCACCCAGGTGGGGCGTGACGACGACGTCGTCGCGGGCGAAGATCGGGTGGTCGGTGAACGGCTCCGAGGGGAACACGTCGAGCCCCGCTCCGGCCAGCCTGCCGGATTCCAGGGCGGCCAGCACCGCGTCGAGGTCGACCAGCTCGCCGCGGGCGCAGTTGACCAGGCGCGCCCCTTCTTTCATCGCGGCGAGCGCCTCGGCGTCGATCAGGCCGATCGTCTCCGGCGTCTTCGGCGTGTGCAGGGTGACGACGTCGGCCCGGCCCAGCAGCTCATCAAGCTCGGCGACACCCTCGACGCCGAGCTCCCGGAAGCGCTCGGCGGAGACGAACTTGTCGAAGGCGACGACGTCCATCTCGAATCCCCGGGCCCGTTTCGCAACGAGCTGGCCGATGCGGCCGAAACCGATCACTCCCAGCGTCTTGCCATACAGCTCGGCGCCCTTGAAGCGGGACCGCTGCCACTCGCCGGCGACCAGCGTCGCCTGCGCCTGCGGGACGTTGCGGCAGAGGGCCAGCATCAGCGCCACGGTGTGCTCGGCGGCAGCGACGGAGTTCGATTCGGGCGCGTTGGCGACGACGATGCCGCGGCGCGTCGCCGCCGGAATGTCGACGTTGTCGACCCCCGTGCCGGCCCTGCCGATCACCTTCAGTCGCTCTGCCCGCTCGATCAGCTCCGGGGTCACCTGGGTGGCGGAACGGACCAGGATCGCGTCGTAGGAGCCAATCGAATCCATCAGCTCCTCGTCCGACATCTCGAGCCCGAGGTCGACGTCGAAGTTCTCGCGCAGCAGCTCGACCCCCGAGTCGGCGATCTTCTCCTTGACCAGGACCCTCACGGACGCACCTCGGGCGCGTTCTCGATCACCCAGTCGACGCACGCGGTCAGTGCCTCGACGTCGGCCGGATCGACCGCGGGGAACGTCCCGACACGGAGCTGGTTGCGACCGAGCTTGCGATAGGGCTCGACGTCGACGATGCCGTTGGCGCGCAGCGTCGTCGCCAGGGCGGCCGCGTCGACCGAGTCGTCGAAGTCGATCGTGCCGACGACCAGGGAGCGCTTCGCCGGGTCGGCGACGAAGGGCGAGGCGAAGTCGGCGCCCTCGGCCCAGCCGTAGAGGTGCCCGGAGGAGGCCCGGGTCCGTCCCACACACCACTCCAGGCCGCCGTTGCCGAGCATCCACTCGACCTGGTCGGCGAGCAGCAGCAGGGTCGCCAGGGCCGGCGTGTTGTAGGTCTGGTTCTTGCGCGAGTTCTCGATCGCGGTCGGCAGCGAGAGGAAGGCCGGCTGCCAGCGGTTGGGAGCCCCGTCGAGCTGCTCCGCCCGCGCGATCGCCGCCGGGCTGAGCAGGGCCAGCCAGAGCCCGCCGTCGGCGCCGAAGGCCTTCTGCGGGGCGAAGTAATAGGCGTCGGCCTGCGAAGCGTCGAGCGGCAGTCCGCCCGCACCCGAAGTGCCGTCGATCAGGACCAGGGCGTCACCGGCATCGGCCGGGCGTCGCACCTCGACCATCACCCCGGTCGAGGTCTCGTTGTGAGCCCAGGCAATGACATCGGCGCCGGGGTCCGCGGCCGGCGCGGGCGCGTCGCCGGGCTCTGCCTCGACCACGATCGGGTCGGCGAGGAAGGGCGCCCCCGCGGTCGCCTTGGCGAACTTCCCGGAGAACTCGCCGTAGACGAGGTGGAGAGCGCGTTCGCGGACCAACCATGCCGCGGCGGCGTCCCAGAAGGCGGTCGCACCGCCGTTGCCGAGCGCGACCTCGTAGCCGTCGGGCAGCCCGAACAGCTCGCCGAGGCCGTCGCGGACCTGCCCGACCAGATCCCTTACCGGCGCCTGCCGGTGCGAGGTCCCCATCAGGTCGGCGCGCTCGGCCAGCTTGGCCAGCGCCTCGGGCCGCACCTTCGAGGGCCCACAGCCGAACCGCCCGTCGGCGGGCTTGAGGTCGGTTGGGATCTGCGCTGCGGTGGAGAGTGCCATCGGGGAGCGACAGGTTATTGACCGCCGCGGGTGGACTAGTCTGTCCGCCGTGAGCGCAGATAGCGACAACGGAGTCGTCAAGGGCGAGGGCTATTCCGTCGCCCACCTCGACGACCTCGGCGAGGGCTACGGGTTCCGCAAGATCCGCAAGGGCCTCGGGGTCAACGCCTTCGGCGCCAACGCGATCGTCATCCCTCCCTCCTACGAGACCGGTGGCCATCTGCACGAGGAGCAGGAGGAGCTCTACTTCCTCCACAGCGGCCAGATCGAGATCGAGTTCGGCGACGGCTCGACCCATCAGCTGAACCCCGGCGGACTCGCCTGGGTCGACGCCCCCACCGTCCGCAAGATCCGCAACCGCAGCGACTCCGAAGACGCCGTCTACGTCGTCGTCGGCGGCAAGGACGGCTACGTCGGCCGCGACGGCAAGCTCCCCGAGGGCGAGACCCGCTTCGGCCCAGACGGTCCCCCTGGGGCCTGAGCTGTCTGGGAGAGGAGCCCGGTAGTCCTCTGGGCGAATTGATGTCGCACGCGGGCTTTGCCCGCTTAGCGACTGAGGTTGAGCGCGGCTACGCCGCGCAGTAGACAGATTGCATATCGCCGCCTGTCGGCGACATTCGCCCAGAGCACTACCGGGCTCCTTCATCACACCGATCTGCTCCATGAGGATCAGCCGCCGACGCGAACAGCTCGCTGTAAAAAAGCCGTCGCGCTCTGTCGCCGGAGCTGTTCAGCTTCGACGCCGGGGCGTTGGCCTTCAACGCCGGAAGTGAGCCAGCTCAGCCAGCCGGAAGCTGTTTGAGAGGCGGGCGGTGGGGCCTGTCTCCGGGAATGTCGCCGAAGGCGGCCTATGCAATCCGGTTTCTGCGCGGCGAAGCCGCGCTCTCACATAGTCGCTAAGCGCCCGAAGGGCGCGTGCGACATCAATTCACGGAGACAGGCACCAGCGCCCGTCCCCCACCCTGCTGCCGCCTAGAACTTCTGGTCGATCCAGGGCATCATGTCGCGAAGGTCCTTGCCGACCTCCTCGACTTCGTGACCGGCGCCCTCCTCGCGCATCCGCGAGAGGTTCTCGCCGCCGGCACGGTTCTCGGCGATCCACTCTTTGGCGAACTCGCCCGACTGGATCTCGCCGAGGATCTCCTTCATCGCCGCCCGCGACTCCTCGCCGATCACGCGCTTGCCGCGGGTCATGTCGCCGTACTCGGCGGTGTTGGAGATCGAGTAGCGCATCCCCTGCACCCCCTTCTCGTACATCAGATCGGCGATCAACTTCAGCTCGTGCAGGCACTCGAAGTAGGCAAGGCGGGGGTCGTAGCCGGCCTCGACCAGGGTCTCGAAGCCCGCTCTGACCAGCTCCGAGGCGCCGCCGCAGAGGACGGCCTGCTCGCCGAAGAGGTCGGTCTCGCACTCGTCCTTGAAGCTCGTCTCGATGATCGCGGCGCGGCCGCCGCCGATCCCGGCGGCGTAGGCGAGCACCAGATCGTGGGCGTCGCCGGTCGCGTCCTGGTGGACGGCCATCAGGCAGGGCACGCCGCGGTCTTCCTCGTACTGGCGCCGGACCAGGTGGCCGGGGCCCTTGGGGGCGATCATGCCGATGTCGACGCCCGGGGGCGGCTGGATCTGCTCGAAGTGGATCGAGAAGCCGTGCGCGAAAAGGAGCAGGTTGCCGGGGGCGATCCCGTCGGCGATCTCCGCCTCCCAGACCTCGGCCTGTTTCTCGTCGGGAAGCAGCACCATGACGGCGTCGCCGCGGCTCGTCGCTTCGGCGATGTCGAGCACCTCGAGGCCGGCCTCTTCGGCCTTCGCGCGGCTGGAGGAGTCGGGGCGCAGGCCGACGACGACGTCGACCCCGGAGTCCTTCAGGTTGAGGGCGTGGGCGTGGCCCTGCGAGCCGTAGCCGAGGATGGCGACGGTCTTGCCCTGCAGCTTGGAGAGATCGGCGTCTTTGTCGTAATAGATGTCGTCGGTTTTCATGGTCGAGGAGGCTATCGGAGCGCTCTGCGCAGGAGCTTGCCCGAGGGCGTTCGCGGCAGCGCCGCAGCCAGCTCGACCCGCTTCGGCACCTTGAAGCCCGCCAGCTGCTCGGCGCAGTGGCGGCGCAGCTCGTCCGGGGTCGCATCGGAGCCGTCGACGAGGACGACGACCGCGGTCACCGCCTGCTGCCACTCGGGGTCCTCGCGACCGACCACGGCGGCGTCGGCGACCTCCGGGTGGCGCAGCAGCACCTGCTCGACTTCGGCCGGGACGACGTTCTCGCCGCCGCTGACGATCATGTCGTCGATCCGGTCCTCGACGTAGAGGAATCCCTCCTCGTCGATGCGGCCGAGGTCGCCGGTGTGCAGCCAGCCGTCGGCGTCGATGCGGCTCGGCGCGACGGTTGGTCCCTGAACCAGGATCTCGCCGTCCAGGATCCGCAGGTGGGTGGTGAGCAGCGGCCGTCCGGCCGAGCCGAGCTTGCGCTTGGCGTCGGCGGGAGCGAGGGTCGTCACCTGCGAGCAGGCCTCCGTGAGCCCGTAGGTCTGCACGACTGTCGCGCCACGCCGGGTCGCCTCTTCGAGCGGCTCCTCCGGCACCGGCCCGCCGCCGACGAGGATCGCTCGCGGTCCGGAGAGATCGGCACCGGCCTCAAGCAGACGGGTCAGCATCGTCGTCACCAGCGAGACGACTGTTATGTCGTCGCCTTCGAGCGCGGCGGCGACGCGGTCGACGTCGAAGCCGTCGTGGAGCACGGCGGTCGTCCCGTAGATCACCGAGCGCATCACGATCCCCAGCCCGGAGATGTGGCTGAGCGGCAGGCAGCAGAGCCATCGGTCCTCCGGCTCGACGCCGATGTTGAAGGCCGAGCCGACCGCGTTCCAGAGGAAGTTGCCGTAGGTCAGCTCGACCGGGTTGGGGGTACCGCTGCTGCCGCTGGTCAGCACCCGGCAGCAGGGGGCGTCCATGTCGTGCTCGCCGAGCAGGGGCAGGTCGGCCTCGGTCTGGGTCAGCTGCCCGGGATCGCTGAGCTCGACGGTCGGCTCCTCGCTTGCGATCACCGCGGCCCGCTCGGCCTCGGTGAGGCGAGGGCTGAGCGGGAGCAGGACGGCGCCGACCTTCATCAGGGCGTGGACCAGGACCACCTGCTCGCGCCGCGGCTCCATCGTCAGCGCAGCGACCGAACCGCGCCGCACCCCGTGCGCCTCCAGCCGCCGCGCCACCCAGGTCGCCTCCGCCTCCAGCTCGGCGTAGGTCACCGCGGACCCGTCCGCGACGAGCGCGATCCGGTCGGGGCAGGTCTGGGATCTCTGGTCTAGCCAGTCGTCGAGCTTCATCGGGGCCGGGATATCGTTGCCGATATGCCGCAGCGCCACAGGGACGCCCCGCCCGAAGAGGACCTCTACGCGCCAATCGAGTGGGAGAGCGTCGCCGAGTACGAGGACATCCGCTACGAGAAGGCCGAGGGGATCGCCAAGATCACGATCGACCGGCCCGAGGTGCGGAACGCCTTCCGCCCGCAGACGCTGGTCGAGATCTCCGCCGCGATGGAGCTGGCCCGCGAGGACACCGAGGTCGGCGTGGTCGTCCTCACCGGGGAGGGAGAGCTGGCGTTCTGCTCGGGCGGCGACCAGACGGTTCGCGGCGACAGCGGCTACGTCGCCGAGGGAAGCTCGCTCGGCCGCTTCCACGTCACCGACCTGCAGGTGCAGATGCGGCGGCTGCCGAAGCCGGTGGTGGCGATGGTGGCCGGCTACGCAGTCGGGGGCGGCCACGTCCTGCACGTCTGCTGCGACCTGACGATCGCCGCCGACAACGCCCGCTTCGGCCAGACCGGCCCGCGGGTCGGCTCCTGGGACGGCGGCTTCGGCGCCTCGCTGCTGCGCGACCTCGTCGGGACCAAGAAGGCAAAGGAGTTCTGGCTGCTGTGCCGCCAGTACGACGCCGAGCAGGCGCTGGAGATGGGCCTGGTCAACACCGTCGTCCCGCTCGAGCGGCTCGAGCGGGAGACGGTCGCCTGGTGCCGGGAGATGCTGGCGCTCTCGCCCTTCGCCCTGCGCCTGGTCAAGGCCAGCTTCAACGCGCACGAGGACGGTTACGCGGGGATCCAGCAGTTGGCCCACGACGCCAACCTGCTCTTCTACGGCAGCGAGGAGGCCCGCGAGGGCCGCGAGGCGTTCAAGGACAAGCGCAAGCCCGACTTCTCCAAGTTCCCGAAGCGACCATGAGGATCTGGCTGATGGCGGCGCGTCCGCGGACGCTGCCCGCGGCCATCGCACCGGTGCTGGTGGGCACGGCCGCCGCGGTCGAATGGGTCGGCGAGCTGCCGCGGCCCGCGGCCTTCGTCGCCGCTCTGATCGGCTCGATCTTCATCCAGATCGGGACCAATCTCGCCAACGACTACTCGGACGCGAAGCGAGGCGCCGACACGGCGGACAGGCTCGGACCGGTACGGGTGACCTCGGCCGGGCTGGTGACGCCGCGCCGGGTGCTCGTCGCCACCTGGGTCGCCTTCGGCGTCGCGGTCGCCTGCGGCATCTACCTGACCGTCGTGGCCGGGTTCGTGATCCTGCTGATCGGCGCGGTCTCGATCGCCGCCGGCGTCCTCTACACCGGCGGGCCACGGCCCTACGGCTATGCCGGCCTGGGCGAGGTCTTCGTCTTCCTCTTCTTCGGCCTGGTCGCGGTCAACGGCTCCTACTACGTCCAGGTGGAGGAACTCCAGGCATTACCGCTCGGCCTCTCGATCTCCGTCGGCTTCCTCGCCACCGCGATCCTCGTCGTCAACAACGTCCGCGACATCGAGACCGACCGGCGGGCGGGCAAGACGACCTTGGCCGTGCGGGTAGGGCGGCAGCAAGCGGTCGTCCTCTACCGCTTCCTGGTGCTCGGGGCCTACGTCGTGCTGCCGATCGCCTTGATCGGCGCCGACACCAGCCTGCTGCCGCTGATCGGCCTCGCCTCGCTGCCGCTGGCGATCCCACCGCTGCGGGCGATGAGCAGTCGCACCGACGGCCCGGCCCTGAACGCCGCCCTGGCCCAGACCGGTGCCCTGCTGGGCGCCTTCAGCCTGCTCGTCTCGCTCGGCCTGCTGCTCGCGGCCTGAGAAGCTTGGCGTATGAAGATCGCCTCGGTTGAGGTCGTTCCCTACGCGCTGCCGTTCCGCGAGCCGTACGTGACCGCGGCAGGCAGGCTCAACCGACGCGAGATGGTGCTGCTGCGGTTGCACGACGAGGAGGGGCTTAGCGGCCTTGGCGAAGCGGTGCCGCTCTCGCTGCGTGGCGGTGTGACGCTGGCGCAGGTCGTCGCCGAGCTGGAGCGGCTCGGCGAGCGGGACGCGCTCGACGAGGCGACGCTGAGCGGCGACGCGACGGCCCTCTCGCCACCGGCTCGCTGCGCCGCGCTGACGGCGCTGCTCGACCTGCGCGGCAGGCGGGCGGCGGCGGAGCGCGGCGTGGTCGCAGGCCCATCCGCCTCTCCGGTTCGTTGCAACGCGACCCTCGTCGCCGGCGAGCCCGCCGGCGTGGCGGTGGAAGCCGAACGCTGGGCGGCCGACGGGTTCACCTCGTTCAAGCTAAAGCTGGGAACAGGCGACGACGTCGACCAGGTGCGAGCGGTGCGGGAGGCGCTCGGCGCGGCGGCCTGCATCCGGGTGGACGTCAATGGGGTCTGGGACCTGGAGACGGCAAAGCGCAAGCTGGTCGAGCTGGAGCCGTTCGACATCGAGCTCGCGGAGCAGCCGGTGGCGACGCTGGAGGAGGCCGCCGAGCTGGCCGCCTCGACGTTGATCCCGATCGCGGCCGACGAGAGCGTCGAGAGCCGCGCCGACGCCGAGCGGGCGGCCGACGCCGGCGCCTGTGCGATGACGGGGATCAAGCTCTCCAAGGTCGGTGGGCCCGAGGAAGCGATCGCGATCGGAGAAGTCCTGCCGGCCTATCTGTCGAGCGCGCTCGACGGGCCGGTGGGGATCGCCGCGGCGGCACAGGTCGCTGAGACTCTGAGCGAGTCGGGCGACCGCCCCGGGACCGGCCTGGCGCACGGCCTGGCGACGCAGCGCCTCTTTGCCTCGACCGTGGCCTCGGTTGGCCCCGAGCTTCGCGGTGACCTGCTGCACCTGCCGGACGGTCCCGGCCTGGGAGTCGAGATCGACGAGAAGGCGCTGAAGGAACACCGCCTCTAGGTTCCAACACGTGGATCCCACCAACGCCAATACCGCCCTCGCCTCGGCCTTCGTCGAGGAGCTGGCCCGCTGTGGGCTGCGTCACGCCGTCCTCTCCCCCGGCTCCCGCTCGACGCCGCTTGCGGTGGCACTGTGGCGCCAGGCGGAGATCGAGACGACGGTGATCGTCGACGAGCGCTCAGCGGCCTTCTTCGCCGTCGGCGCCGCCCAGGCCAGTGGGGCTCCGGTGGCGATCCTCTGCACCTCGGGCACGGCGGCCGCCAACTTCCACCCGGCGGTCTGCGAGGCCGATCACTCGGCGCTGCCGCTGATCGTCCTGACCGCGGACCGGCCGCCGGAGCTGCGCGAGATCGGCGCTGGCCAGGCGATCGACCAGCTGAAGCTCTACGGGTCGTCGGTGCGGTGGTTCTGCGAGGTCGGCACGCACACTGCCGGCGACGACGGCCTCCTCCACTACCGCTCTACCGCCTGCCGCGCCTTCGCCGCCGCGCGGGGCGAGCCGCGCCCGGGCCCCGTCCACCTCAACCTCCCCTGGCGCGAGCCGCTGGCACCGGTGCCGGTCGACGGTGCCGTGACGGCAACCGACCCGCTGGCGCTGCGGGGACGCGACGAGCGGCCGCTGACCGCGATCACCCCGTTCGACGCCGAGCCTTCGCAGTTCCTGCTCGAGGAGGTCGCCAAGCACATCGACGAGGCGATCTCCGGGGTGATCGTCGCCGGGCGCCAGCTCGATCCCGAGCTGCGCGAGCCCCTCGCCCACCTCGCCCGCGTCGCCGGGATGCCGATCCTTGCCGAGCCGACCTCGCAGATCCGCTGCGGTCCGCACGACCGCTCCCACGTCGTCACCGCCTACGACCTGCTGCTGCGCGACGACAGGTTCGCGACCCGGGTCGTGCCCGACCTGGTGCTGCGCTTCGGCGAGATGCCGACCAGCAAGCCCCTGCAAGCATGGCTCGCCGAGTCGGGCGCCGACCAGATCGTCGTCGACCCGGTGGCTGGCTGGAACGAGCCGACCCGGCGCGCGGCGGCGCTGCTCCGTGCCGATCCGACCGAGCTGGCGGCGGGCTGGGCGGCGAGGCTGGGCGAGGAGCGCCAGCCGCCCACCGCCTGGCTCGATGCCGAGCGAGCGGCGCGCGAGGCGATCGAGGCGGAGCTGGATGAGATCGAGGCGCCGAGCGAGCCCGGCGTGCAGCTCGCACTCGGCGCTGCCCACGATGACGGCGACCTCGTCTACACGGCGTCGAGCATGCCGATCCGCGACCAGGAGGCTTTCCTGCCGCCTGGCGATGCCGACGCCACCTTCCTCGCCAACCGCGGCACCAACGGGATCGACGGGCTGATCTCGTCTGGAATCGGCGCCGCACACGCGACCGGCCGCCCGACCACGATCGTGACCGGCGACCTCGGCCTGCTTCACGACCTCGGCGGCCTCGCGGCCCTGCGCGACGTCTCCACCCCGGTCCGCATCCTCGTCGTCGACAACAACGGCGGCGGCATCTTCCACTTCCTCCCCCAGGAGCAGGCGCTCGACGGCGGGGAGTTCGAGGCCCTACTCGGCACCCCGCGCGGCGTCAGCGTCGCCAAGGCCGCCGACCTGTTCGACCTTCCCCACCGCCGCCTCGACTCCCTCGACCAGCTCCCCGACGCCCTCGCCGCTGGCACCGGCTTGGTCGAGGTCAAGGTCGACCGCCAGACCAACGTCGACCTGCACCGCCGCCTCGCCGACCGGGTCAGCGAAGCGATCTCCTAACAGGCGATACGGCCCGCCTCCCGCCCGGGCCCGGGCTGCCAGGTCGGGAAGTAGAAGAACGCGTAGATGCCTCCGAGCCGGCGCACGGGAACCGAGACCCTCGACAGGCAGGTCCCGTCGGCATTGATCTGCATCACGCCGGCTTCGAGATCGCCGGAGGCCCGCGTGCTCGGCTCGCCCCTGGTCGTGTAGACGAGTCGCTGACCCGAGGGGTCCCAACTGGGCGGGCGCTCAGCCTTGGCCGCAGTGCGCGTGAGGCGGTGCCGCCGCGAGCGGTCGGCGTTCATCGCGTACAGGTCGATGGAGAACCCATCTCCCAGCTCGCAGCACGACGTCTCGCCGATCCTGCGAATCCCAAGGAAGGCGATCTGTCTGCCGTCCGGCGAGTACCGGGGCCAGCTGGCGCTCCGAGCGAGCACGTACGAACCGCGACCGTCGAGCCGCAGAGCCGTTGCGTCTGCGCGGTCCCGGAAGACGTCACGGTGAGTCAGAGCGAGCACCGATCCATCCGGCGAGAACGACGACGGAACATCTGCCACTCCGTTCTTCCACTCCGTCAGCTGCCGCAGGCCGGTGCCGTCGACTCGAACCGACCAGACCGTGGTCCCATCCCAGAGCGCGGGCAAGGCGTCATCTGGGTTGGTGATGAAGCTGACGGTTTTCGCAAAGGCGATCCTCCGTCCATTCGGCGAAAAGACGGGGTTGAATCCGCCTCGCGTGTGTGGAACGGCGCGCAGGCCGGTGCCGTCGGCGGCGACGGTGTAGAGCTGCCTGTTGAACCGCGTGGCGACGGTGTCGGCCGAATCGAAGCCGCCGAACGCGATCGTCGCACCATCGGGCGACCATGCGGGCCCCGAGCGGGCAGAGGGGAATGGGCCATCCTGGAACGCGCCCCCCGCCACGTTCGCCTGCATCCCCAGTGCGCTGTCGCTCGTCCCCACCACAAGCGCGTCCGGCAGCGCGGTTTCCAGCAGGAACGCCAGCCGTGGCCCGTCAGGCGCCTCGGCGGCCGCCGGCGTAACGACCGTCAGCAATGCCATGGCCGCCAGCACCGCCCAACGCGTCAGCATGAGATTCGGCCAGCTTCCCTACCCGCCCCGGGTTGCCAGGCGGCGCCGTAGATGGCGACGCGCGGGATCGAGAGGGCCTTGCTGCGACAGGAGCCGTCGGCGTTGATCTGCATGATCGCGTTGCCGTAGGGGAACAGCGTGTTCAGCGTTGGGGACAGACCCGTGCCTACGTGGAACTGGTTGTAGGCGATGCGCTGTCCCGATGGGTCCCAGCTCGGCCTGGACTCGAGCTGGTCGTGCGTGCGAGTCAAGCGCGTGAGCTGGGTGCCGTCGATTCGGATCGTGTACAGCTCCCCGACCGACACCTGATTGCCCTCGTCCGTTTCGACCACGCTGCCATCCTTGTAGCCGATCAGGGCAACCTGAGTGCCATCCGGTGAGATGGCTGGTTCGGTCGCTTCGCGGAGTAGCAGTCGCGTACGGCCGTCATCGACGTGCAACAGCACGGTTCTCGGCCCGTCGAGCCGGTTGTCGCGCTTGGTCAGCGCCAGCACCGATCCATCGGGGGAGAACGAGGTGGGCGTGTTTTCGAGGCCGTCCCTCCAGGGCGTCAGACGGCGGGTCTGACCGCTGGTGAGATCGATCGTCCAAGTCGTCGTGCTCGAGTAGAAGTGGCCCCCCGTCGGCCTGTCCATATCGACCTCAAAGCGAATGCGGGAACGCGCGAAGGCGAGTGTCTTCCCGTCGGGCGAGAGGACGGGATCGGTCCCGCCCTTGGTTTCGGGGACGACCCGCGAGCCGCGTCCGTCAGATGAGATCAAGTGGATCGAGCGCGGCTGTTTCCCCGCGAGGACGATGACGGCAAGTCGGGTTCCGTCCGGGGACCAACTCGGCGCAAAGAACGGCATGGGCCCCTTGCCATCCCTCGCCAGCCGTCCGGCGAGCAGGGTCCTGCGAACGGCGCCGGAGCCATCGACGGTCTCCAGCCGGAGCGCCCGCGATTTGTCGTTCACCAGGCTCACGAACGCCAAGCGGGGGCCGTCGGGGGCGGCTGCCGGCACTTCGGCGACAGCGCACGCCAGCAACGCGCCCACTCCTGCCACCGCCAGCCCGCGTCGGATCACACGGGGCATTCTGATCTATCGGCAGGTCGCTTAGCGGCTACTCGGCGAGCAACGGCAGCAGGGCCTGGAGCTTGACCTCGGTCTCCTCCAGCTCTGCGGCGGGGTCGGAGCCGGCCACTACGCCGACGCCGGCGTAGAGGTGGGCGTCGCGGTCGCGGAGGAGGGCGCTGCGCAGGGCGACGCAGAATTCGCCGTCTTCGGTCGCGTCCATCCAGCCGACCGGTCCGGCGTACCAGCCGCGGTCCATCCGCTCCAGTTCGGCGATTACCCGCTCGGCGTCCGCCTGCGGCTCGCCCCCGACGGCCGGGGTCGGATGCAGGAGGCCCGCCAACTCGACCGCCGAGCGCGGTTCGGCGAGCTGGGCGATCACCGGGGTGGCCAGGTGCTGGATGTTGGCCACCTTGACCACCTCGGGCTCGGCCGCGCCCTCGACCCAGACGGCATGCGGGCGCAGGGTGCGGACGATGCGCTCGGCGACGATCCGCTGCTCGCGGCGGTCCTTGTCGCTGCGCAGCAGCTGCTCGCCGAGGTGGTCGTCGACCGCCGGGTCGGAGCTGCGCCGGGTCGAGCCCGCCAGGGCGACGGTCGAGGCGCTGGCCCCGGAGCGTCGCACCAGCAGCTCGGGGGTGGCACCGAGGAAGGCCGCCTCGGGCGTGCCACAGCAGAAGCAGAAGCAGGAGGGGAACTGCGCCCGCAGGGCACCGAAGACCGGCGCCGGGTCGTGGGCGGAGGCGGCGGTGACCAGGACCTCGCGGGCGAGGACGACCTTTCTCATCGGGCCGGCGTCGATCCGCGCTGTGGCGGCTTCGACCATCTGCTCGAACTCCCCCGGCGGATGAACGCTGCTGATCCGGGGCCGTTCGACCGGGTGGGGGTCCAGCAGCGGCACCGGGTCGGGGCGCAGCGCCGCGACCCGAGCGGCGATCGCGTCCACCCGGCGCCCCGCGTCTTCGCCGGGTTGCACGATCAGGTTGGCGGTCAGGAACGCATCCGCGCCGTCCCGGCAAAGCGAGACCTCCGGCAGCGCCAGCGAGGCCGGCTCGAACGAGGACCAGGGCGCCGACCCGGCCCCGTCCGGATCGAAGGCAAAGCCGCCGGTCCAGACGGGGCCGGCGCCCGCGGGTAGCCCGACCGGCTCGTCGAGCAGCGCCTCGTCGCGGAACCGCAGGCACTCGCGGGCCACGTCGCCAAAGCGGCCGGTGCCGCGCGAGGCGGCCTCGTGCGCCACGCCCAGGGCCGCCAGCGCGAAGCCCCGATCGGGCTGCTCCCAGCAGAACCAGCGGTCAGAAGCCAGCCTGGAGGCGAAGACGACCGCGCAGGGGTCGACGTCCCCCGCCGGCACGGTGGCGCTGACCAGGACGCGGCGCTCGCGGTTCGCGGCTCGCTCGACGGCGTCGCGCAGGCGGACGAGGAGGCGTTCAGTCGCCGCCGCGACCAATGGCGATCTCGCCGGTGCGGACCATTTCGATCAGGCCGTGCGGGCGGATCATCCGCTCGAAGGCCTCGATCTTGTCGGCCGAGCCGGTCACCTCGATCGTCATCGTACGCCGCGCGACATCGACGATCTTGGCGCGGAAGATCTCGGCGAACTGGATGATCTCGGCCCGGTTCTCCACGGCCGCGGAGACCTTGAACATCGCCATCTCGCGGGCGACCGTCTCCTCCGGCTCCATGTCGCGGATCTTCAGCACGTTGACCAGCTTGTGCAGCTGCTTGGTGACCTGGTCGATCGGGTGGACGGCGCCGTCGAGGGTGAGCGTGATCCGGGAGATGCTGGGGTCGTCGGTTGGCCCGACCGCGAGCGTGTCGATGTTGAAGCCGCGTCGTGAGAAGAGGCTGGCGATCCGCGCCAGCACACCGGGTTTGTTCTCGACCAGGATCGAGAGGATGTGCTTGCGCCCGCTCAGCTGCCCGGGGACGTGCAGGTCCTCGAGTTTGACCAGCTGCGGGGTGCCGGCCTCCATCAGCTCACCGGCTCCGGCGCCTCGACCATGTCCCGCGCCGCCTGGCCCGGCGGGATCATCGGGTAGCAGTTCTCCTCCTGGGCGACCCGCACGTCGAGCAGCACGGGGCCGTCGGCCTCCAGTGCCTTGACCATCGTCTCCTCGAGGTCGGCGGAGTTCTCGCAGCGCATCCCGGTGGCGCCGAACGCCTCGGCCAGCTTCACCCAGTCGGGACTGGCGCCCATCTCGACCGAGCTGTAGCGGCGGTCCCAGAACAGCTCCTGCCACTGGCGGACCATCCCCATGTAGCCGTTGTTCATCAGGAAGACCTTGACCGGGATCTCTTCGGTGACGCAGGTGGCCAGCTCCTGGCAGGTCATGATCAGGCTGCCGTCGCCGGCGAGGCAGACGACGTGCTCGTCGGGGTGGGCGACCTTGGCGCCGACGGCGGACGGCAGCCCGAAACCCATCGTCCCCAGCCCGCCCGAGTTGATCCAGCGGCGCGGCTTCTCGAAGCCGTAGTACTGGGCCGCCCACATCTGGTGCTGGCCGACGTCGGAGGTGATGATCGCGTCGCCCTGCGTCGCCCGGTGCATCGCCTCGATCATGAACTGCGGCTTGATCTCGCCGTCCATGCCGGGCTCGTAGCGCAGCGGGTGCTCCTCCTGCCAGGCGCGCAGCTGCTTCCACCAGGCGTCGAGGCGCGAGGGGTCGGTCTGCAGCGCCCGGTACTCGCGGGTCAGCTCGGGCAGGACCAGCTTCGCGTCGCCGACGATCGGGATGTGGGCACCGACGTTCTTGGAGATCTCGGCCGGATCGACGTCGAGGTGGATGATTTTCGCGTGTGGGGCGAACTCGGCGAGTTTGCCGGTGATCCGGTCGTCGAAGCGGGCTCCGATCGCGACGATCAGGTCGGCGTTGTCCATCGCCCAGTTGGCGGTGACGGTGCCGTGCATGCCGAGCATCCCGAGCCAGTGCTCGTCGGACGCCGGGAAGGCGCCGAGGCCCATCAGGGTCGAGGTGACCGGGAAGCGGTCGGAGGCGGCCAGCTCGCGCAGCTCCTCCGATGCGTTGGCGTTGATCACGCCGCCCCCCGTGTAGAGGATCGGCCGTTTCGCGTTGGCCAGTGCCTTGGCGGCGATCCGGACCTGCTTGATGTTGCCCTTGCTCATCGGTTTGTAGCCGGCCAGCTCGACCGGCTCGGTGCGCGGCGCGTACTCGATGTCGGCCCGCGAGAGGTCCTGGGGGATGTCGAGCAGCACCGGGCCCGGCCGCCCGGTCGAGGCGACGTGGAAGGCCTCGTGCACGTACTCGGGGATCTGGCGCGGGTCGGTGACCTGGAAGGAGTGCTTGACGAAGGGCAGGGTCGCGCCCAGGATGTCGGCCTCCTGGAAGCCGTCGGTGCCGATCAGCTCGGTACGCACCTGGCCGGTGACGAACACCGTCGGCGTCGAGTCCATCATCGCGTCGGCGATCGCCGTGACCAGGTTGGTCGCGCCGGGGCCGGACGTCGCGAAGGCGACCCCCACCCGCCCGGAGGCGCGGGCGTACCCCTCGGCGGCGTGTCCGCCGCCCTGCTCGTGACGGACCTGGATGTGGCGCAGCCCAGCGTCGACGAGGGCGTCGTAGGTAGGCAGGTTGGCCCCGCCGGGGATGCCGAAGATGTGCTCGACACCCTCGGCCTTGAGGCTTTCCATCAACGCGTCTGCGGCTCTCATCGGACCCGCGATGGTACCAGTGGCTCTATGCCCGGCCAGCAGGGAATTTCGAGGGGTCCCAGCGGGTGTGGGGGTCGATCGAGCTCTCGATCGCGTTGCCCTTGTAGCGCTCGATCGCGTGGATCATCGACTCGACCAGCTCCTCGCCGAGCAGGGTCGGCTCCAGCCCGAGGTCGAGCAGCTTGGTGTGGATCGCGTTGTAGTAGTGCTCTTCCTTCTCGACCCGCGGGTTGTCGCAGTGCTGGACCTCGACCGAGTAGCCGAGGTGCTCGGCGGCCGCCTTGACCAGCTCGGCCAGCTCCAGCACCGAGAACTGCTCGGTGAACTGGTTGAAGACGCGGAACTCGCCGGCGTCGGCGGGGTTCTCGACCGCCAGCTCGACGCACCGCAGGGTGTCGCGGATGTTGAGGAAGCCGCGCGTCTGGCCGCCCGTGCCGTAGACGGTGAGCGGGTGGCCGATCACCGCCTGCATGCAGAAGCGGTTGAGCACCGTGCCGAAGATCTCGTCGTAGTCGAAGCGGGTGATGAGGCGCTCGTCGCGGGCCGTCTCGTCGGTCTCGACGCCGTAGACGACGCCCTGGTTGAGGTCGGTGGCGCGCAGGCCCCAGGTCCGGCAGGCGAAGTGGATGTTGGTCGAGTCGTGGACCTTGGAGCAGTGGTAGAGCGAGCCGGGGAGCTTCGGGAAGGGCAGCGTGTCCTTGCGCCCCTTGTGCTCGATCTCGATGTAGCCCTCCTCGATATCGATGTTGGGCTGGCCGTACTCGCCCATCGTGCCGAGCTTGACCAGGTGCGCCTCGGGCACGTGGTCGCGCATCGAAAAGAGCAGGTTGAGATTGCCGATCACGTTCGTGTGCTGGGTCTCGACCGCCCGCTCACGCGACATCATCGAGTAGGGAGCCGAGGGCTGCTCGCCGTAGTGGACGATCGCCTCGGGCTTGACCTCGGCGACGACCCCGTCGAGGAAGTCGCCGTCCTCGACGGCCCCGTCGTAGCGCTGGATCTGCTCGCCGCTCAGCTCGCGCCAGGCGTCGATCCGCTCGCCGAGGTCGCGAATCGGGGTCAGCGAATCGGTGCCCTGTTCGCTGTGCCAGCGACGGCGTGAGAAGTTGTCGACGACCGCGACCTCGAGACCGCGGGCCGAGAATCGCAGCGCGGTCGGCCAGCCCAGGTAGCCGTCGCCCCCAAGAATGAGAACGCGCATAGGTCGCGGCAGGGTAACGGACGGGGGCGACATAGCATCAGACCGATGACCGGACTGGCGGCGCGCAACGGTGGGCGGGCGGGGCTCGCCGCACTGGTCGCGATCGTCCTGCTTGGCTTGGCGCTGCGGGCCGACTACGCCTGGGAGGGCCGCGCGCCGGTCTACGACGCCCTCGCCTACGCGAAGATCGCCGAGCGCCTGTCCGAGGGAGACGGGTTCACTCTCGGCGAGAGCGCGACCCAGCCCGCGAGCAACTACTCCCCCGGCCTTCCCCTGCTGGCCGGCGGCATCTACGAGCTCACCGGCGGCGTCCACGAACGCTCCGCGAGGCTGGTGCTGGCCCTGCTCGGCTCGCTGGCGGTCGCCTTCACCTATCTGATCGGCCGTCGCCTGTCAGGCCCTGCGGCAGGCCTGATCGGGGCTGCGGCGATCGCGATCTATCCCGCGCTCCTCGAGTACCAAGGCATGCTGATGGGCGAGCCGCTGGCGGCCACCCTGCTTTCCGGCGCGGTACTGGCGATGCTCTGGGCATCTGGTCAGGGACCAGCCCCCCGGCGCGCGGGTCCTGTCGCGGCGGCCCTCCCCCATGTGCTCGGACGCAAAGCGTCCTCCGCCATGGGGGACCCCCGCCACCGCGCCACCCACGCGAGATGGCTGGTTCCGGGCCTGTTGCTCGGAGCCCTGGTGCTGGTCCGGCCGGAGTATTTGGGTATCTCGCTGCTCGTAGCTGTCGTGGTGCTGGCGTGGGGTCGCCCTCAATGGCGATCGGGATTCGCCAACGCCGCGATCCTGCTGGTTGGCGTGTTACTTGTTGTCGTGCCGTGGACGGTTCGCAACGAGGTCGTGCTCGACCGGTTCGTGCCGGTCTCGACCGGCGGCGGTCAGGTGCTGTTCGCGGGGTCCTACATGCCGTCGGGCGGGGACCCGGAACGGGTCGGAGAAGAGGTCCTGGAGCGGCACCCCGGCTTGGCCAGGCAGCTGCCGCCGGATTCGAGGCTGGAGGAGATCCTCGCCGCGCTGGCCGCACAGCGCTACCCCGGGCTGGAAAGCGACGAAGCGCTGGCGCGGATGGGCCGTGAACGGCTCTGGGACGACGTCTCCGAGCGGCCGCTGCAGTACGTCGGCTTCGTCGCGGAGAAGCTGGCCAACGCCTGGGGGCACGGGCCGCGCGAGGTGATGGAGAAGCCCGGCTGGGAGCTGCTGCACTGGGCGCTGCTCGGCTTCGCGCTGCTCGGCTTCGCGGTTCTGGTCCACCGACACCCGCGCGAGGCGCTGCTGCTCGGCGCCCTGCTCGTCGCCGTCAGCGCGATCGTCGGCCTGCTGGTCGCCTCGCCGCGGCGGGTTCTGGTCGCGATGCCACTGGTTGCTTCCCTGGCGGGGGTTGGGGCCGCCTGGGCCTGGGAGAAGCTCGGTGAGCGGGGCCGGAGCGCCGGTGCGACCCGACCCCGCTCGGCCTAAGGCGTCAGGACTTGTACTGGACTGCGAAGGTCGATTTGATGAAGGTCGCCGTGTCGGCCCCCCGGAAGGTGCAGACGTAAAGCACGAAATCGGGTTCGGTGGAGAAGACCGTCGGCCGGCAGTAGAAGCCGGCGACGTCGCCCCGCGGCTGCTCGAGACCGAGCTGGGTGACCTTCTTCATCACTCGTTTCGCGTGGCCGCAGGTCGCGAACTGGGCCTGCAGCGGGTCGACGTTGCTCGAGGCCAGCTTGGCGGTGACCTTGCCACCGACTACCTGCGGCGAGGCCGCGGTGCAGGTTTCGGTCGTGGGCGCGGCGACCGCAGCCGGGGCGGCTACGAGCGCCGCGCAGGCGAGCACGCCGAGGACGATCAGGGAGAGACGGGACATCTGGGCTCCTTCCGTTGGGGTTTCGAGTCTGCGGGGGCGTGTTCGACAACCGCTCTCGCCGCCCTTGTGCTGGATAGCCTCATCCGACCTTGTCCGCGATCGCCGACCGGATGCGAGCCCTGCCCGAGCGGCACGGGCGAACCACCCTGATCCTCCTAGTGGCGATCCTCGCCCTCGGCTTCGGCCTGCGCGCCTACAGGGTGGTCGAGCCGCTGGCGACCCCGGGCGACGACGCCCGCGCCTATTACGCGCTCTCCAAGGCTCTGTACGAGGAGGGCAGCTACGGCGGACCGGAATTCCGCGACTCCAGCGACTGGTCGCCCGGTGCCCCGTTGATCTACGCCGGCGCCTTCTACGCGACCGGCGGCGCCCGGGAAGGGACGGCACGGATCGTCGAGCTCCTCCTCGGCTTGGCCGCGATCGTCGTCGTTTACCTCCTCGGCCGCCGGATCAACTGCCGCCCGGCCGGGCTGATCGGGGCGTTCGGGGTCGCCGTCTACCCGCCCTTCATCCACTCCGCGGGGGCGCTGTTCAGCGAGCCCCCCGCCATCTTCACGCTGCCGGCGGCGGTGCTCGCGTTCCTCTGGGCGGCGGATGCCGACTCGCGTGCCAGGTGGCTGGTCCCAGGCCTGCTGTTCGGGGTGACCGCGATGATCCGACCGGAGTACTTGCTGGTCGGGGCCGCCTTCGCCGTGCTCGCCGCGGTCCGGATCGGCCGCGAGCGCGGCTGGCGCCCCGGTGCCGCCGCGACGGCGCTGTTCCTCACCGCCTTCCTTCTCCCGATCGTGCCCTGGGCGGTGCGCAACGCGGTCGTGCTCGACCGGGTCGTGCCGATCTCCACCGGCGGCGGCAAGGCGCTCTATGTCGGCACCTACCTGCCCGCCGACGGCGAGTACCAACGGGTCAAGGCGGTGCTCGTGAAGCGCTATCTGGGGCGTGAACTGGAGCCCGGCTCCGAGGCGCTCGACCGGATCGACCCGGCGCCGCTCTTCGACCGGGTCGCGGCTCGCTACCCGGACCTGCCGCGGGACGAGGCACTGGGCAAGATCGGCAAAGACAACTTCTACGACTACCTCGGCGAAGACCCCCTCGGCTACGCCGGGATGACCGTGCGCAAGGTGTGGCGGATGTGGAGCGGCGGGATCGGCGAAGCGATGAGCTCCACCGCCGGCCGGGTCGTCCAGGTCGCGATCGTGCTGCTCGGGCTGGCCGGTTTCGGCGTGCTCGCAGCGCGCCGTCGCTGGTGGGAGCTGGTCGCGATGGCGACCCCGCTCGTGCTCGTCACGATGGTCGGCGCAGCTTCGCTGGCGGCCCCACGCCGCAACGAGGTCCTGATGACGCTGATCTTTCCTCTTGCCGGCGTCGCCCTTTCCCGGGCGAACGCGGCCATATCCTCCAGGCGCCAATGGTCCTCACAGCAGGCCTCTTCCCCCCAGAGCTGACCGCGCTTCGCGCCGCCGGCCTCCTCGTCGCCGCCGCGATCGTCGCCTTCGCGGTCCTGCGCCGGCGCAGCCTGCGCAACGCCGACGTCCTGATCCTGCTGCTCGCGGGCCTCGGCCTGGCGATCGTCTCGGGGACCGAACTGACCGACGCGCTGCTCTCCACCTTCTCCTTCGAGCAGGGCAGCGGCGGCCGCATCCTCGGCCTCGCGGTCTTCGCGATCTTCGTCCTCTTCCTGTTGATCCTGCGGGCGCTCTCGCAGGCCGCCCGCAACTCCCGTCAACTCTCGGCCGTGCTCGAGGGTCTCGCCTGGGAGGAGTTCCGGCAGGCGAAGCTGCCGGAGCGCTTCCGCGGCAAGGTGGCGGTTGTCGTCCCCGCCTACAACGAGGCGGACAACATCGGCGTCGTCCTGGATCGGATGCCGGCCGAGGTCTGCGGCGTCGAGATCTCTGTCCTCGTCGTCGACGACGGCTCCCGCGACGGCACCGGCGACGTCGCCGCCAAGCACGGTGCAATCGTCGCCCGGCACGTGATCAACCGCGGCGGCGGCGCGGCGCTGCGGACCGGCTACCGGCTGATGGTCGACTCCGGTGCCGAGGTCGTGGTCACGCTCGACGCCGACGGCCAGCACCTGCCCTCGGAGATGGAGCGACTGGTCAAACCCGTCCTCGACGGCGAAGTCGACGTCGCCCACGGTTCCCGCGTGCTCGGCGAGGCCGACCGCAACCACCTCGCCCGCGAGCTGGGAATCGTCTTCTTCAACCGCCTCGTCTCGCTGATCACCCGCACCCACGTCACCGACTGCTCCAACGGCTACCGCGCGGTGCGCGCGACCGC
>DATMEP010000145.1:0-2535 GCA_035556755.1 Solirubrobacterales bacterium | reverse complement strand
GCCATGTCGGCACCCCCATGATTGCGGTCCTCGCCGAGGCCATTCCTCGGCGACAAACCCGCGCATCTCATGCGCGGGTGCCGACCTTTACGCCGGGTTCGGATCGAGCCGGCGCTCAGGTGGGCCGGCCATAGGGTCTAGAACGCGGTGCTGGTGCCGGCGGCGCGGAGGGCGAGGAAGAGGATCACGCCGCAGCTGACCGCCATGATGCCCATCTCGCGGCGGACGATGGCCATGGCGAGGGATTCCTGCTCGGCGGCGGGGAGGGCTTCGAAGTCGACGTCGCCCAGCTCGCGCTCGGCGGCGCCGGCGCGGGCGCCCTCGGCGATGAAGGAGACGACAAGCGGGGCGATCCCGTAGAGGTAGTGGAGATCGTCGCTCGCTTCGTGGCCGGTGAAGACCAGCAATCCGCCGAGCAGCGCCTGGACGAAGACCGCGACCTGGGCGGCGCGCAGCAGGTACCAGAAGGAAACGGAGGGCTGGGAGCGGAGCCAGGCGATCCCGCCGACGGCGAAGGCGGCGAGGTTGAAGACAATCAGCGTGACGCCGACGACGAGGTGCACCTCGGGCATCGCGCTATTTCCTCCCGAAAGGGTCGGGATTCCGCTTGCTGATGCGGAAAAGCACTATGTAGCAAGTTGTCACAAGGTGGGTGTATAACAGCGGTTGCGGCGCGGACGGCCGGGCAGCCGCAAGCTCCCCGGTGCGAGACCCGCGCGCCCCTCCCAATGCTGAAGAGCTACCTGCCGATACTCGTCTTCGCCTTCCTCGGCCTGACCGTGGGGAGCGCCTTCGTGATGCTCAACCACCTGATCGGGCCGAAGCGGCCAAAGCGGGCCACCTCCGCAAGCCGCCGGCAGACCGAGCCTTACGAGTCGGGGATACCGGTCAGCCCCTCCCACGGGCTCCGCTTCGGGGTCAGCTTCTACCTGATCGCGATGCTGTTCATCCTCTTCGACATCGAGGTGGTGTTCCTCTACCCGATCGGGGTGATCCTGAAGGACGCTGACAGCCTCTTCGTGCTCGGCGAGCTGGTCGTCTTCGTCGTCCTGCTGCTGGTCGCCTTCGTCTACGTCTGGCGAAAGGGTGCGCTGGATTGGAGGTAGAGCGACAGACGATGCGGGACCGGCAGCTGCGGGCGCGCGACATGCTGCGCGGCGACCTCGAGGGCGAGGAGCTGGAGCGCTACGTCGAGGAGCGGGTGGTGATGACCAACTTCGACAAACTGCTCGGCTGGGCGCGGGCCAACTCGTGCTTCCCGCTCACCTTCGGCCTCGCCTGCTGCGCGATCGAGGCTCCGATCTCGATCGTCACCGCCCGCTACGACCTGGCTCGCTTCGGCGCCGAGGCATTGCGGGCGTCGCCGCGACAGGCGGACATGATCATCCTCTCGGGCCGGGTCTCGATCAAAATGGCGCCGGTCGTCCGCCGCCTCTACGACCAGATGCTGGAGCCGAAGTGGGCGATCTCGATGGGCGCCTGCTCCTCGAGCGGCGGCATGTTCTCCAACTACGCGGTGGTCCAGGGCGCCGACAAGTTCATGCCCATCGACCTCCACATCCCCGGCTGCCCACCGCGGCCCGAGGCGGTCCTCTACGGCTTCACCAAGCTGCAGCGCAAGATCATGGGCAACCCCGACCAGGGCTGGAGAGCGCGCTACGACGCGGCCGGCACCGAGGAGTGGGCGCGCGGCGGCCCGCGCAGCGAACCGAGCCCGGAGGCAGCCGAGGCTTACGCGGCGGCCAGAGAGCTGATCCATGCCTGACGCCCCCGGGCTGGAGCTGATCCGGGGCGAGATCGAGCAGGACCACCCCGGCGCCGTGATCGACAGCAGCTTCGACCGCGGCCAGGCCGCGCTCGTCGTCGACCCATCCCAGATCATCGCCGTCCTCACCTGGCTGCGCGACGCGCCCGGCCAGGGCTACCGCTTCCTCTCCAGCCTGCACGCCGCGGACTACCTGCCCGCCCAACCCCGCTTCGCAGTGCACTACGAGCTCCTGAACCGGGATCGGGTGGAGCGCATCAGGGTGAAGGCGTTGCTGGAAGACCCCGGCGAGGACGCGCTGCCGGAGATCGACTCCTGCGTCGAGCTCTTCCCGACGGCGGAGGCGCAGGAGCGCGAGACCTTCGACTTCTTCGGCATCGTCTTCAGGGGCCACCCAGACCTGACCCGGATCCTGCTCCCGGACGACTACGTGGGCTGGCCGCAGCGGCGCGACTTCCCGATCGGCGGCGAGCCGGTCACCTTCACCTACAACGAGCGGAACTATGGCTGAGGCGCAGCTCGACACCGAGGTGATGACCATCAACATCGGTCCCCACCACCCGGCCACCCACGGTGTGTTGCGGCTCGTCGTCGATCTGGAGGGCGAGATCGTCAGAGATTTGAAGCCGGTTATCGGCTACGTCCACACCGGGATCGAAAAGTCCTGCGAGGACAAGAGCTACTGGAAGGTCATCCCCTTCGTCGAGCGGATGGACTACGTCTCCTACTTCTTCCAGATGGAGGCCTTCTGCGGCGCGGTCGAGCGGCTG
>DATMEP010000144.1:0-20252 GCA_035556755.1 Solirubrobacterales bacterium | reverse complement strand
AGCGGTGGAAGCAGAATCGCGAGGTCTTCGTCGGGGCGCTGGAGGAGGTCACCGCGGAGTTGTTCGAACGGCATCCGCCGCCGGAGGGCGGACGCTGCATCGACATCGGCTGCGGGTTCGGCGAGACGACGCGGCAACTGGCTGCGCTCGTCGGTCCCCGGGGCTTCGCGCTCGGCACCGACTCCTCCCCTCGCTTCATCGCGGATGCGCGTCGCGAGGCGAGCGAAGCGGGCGTTGGAAACGTCGAATTCGAAACTGCCGACGCCCAGACGGCCGAGTGGGATCGGGCCTACGACTACGCCTTCTCGCGCATGGGGACCCAGTTCTTCGCCGCACCGGTCCCGGCTATGCGTGTGATCGGGGGAGCTCTGAAACCCGGTGGCGGGCTCCGCAAGATCTGCTGGCGGCGCAAGGAGGAGAGTTCTTTCTGGGCGGAGACCGAGCAGGTGGTCGAACGCTTCCTCGCGCGGCCGGACGAGTACGAGGCCGATACCTGCGGCCCCGGCCCGTTCTCCCTCGGCAATCCCGACACCCTGCGAGGCATTCTCGAGGCTGCCGGGTTCGAGGCGATCGAGCTACTTCCTCGTGACTTCGACTATTTCATGGGCAAGGACATGGCGGAGGCGGTTGACTCTCTGCTCGCGATCGGCCCGGGAGCCGAGCTGATTCGCCTCAACGGTGAGCACGGCGAGAGCCGGCGGGCGGAAATAGCCGAAGCCCTCGCCGACCACTACGCCCCCTGGCAGCGGGGCGACGGCTCGATAGTCGGCCGGGCGTCCGTTTGGCTGGTTGCCGCGACGAACCCGAGCCACGACGAAGGAGGGGTGGGATGAAGAGTTGGGACTTGAGAGCGGTCGCGATCGAACCGCACCAGCCGGAGATTCTCACCTCGGCGGATGATGCGAGGGTAATCCTGCTGAACCTGCCAGCCGGCGAGGAGTTGCAGGAGCACGAGGTGCACGAGCGGGCGCGCATTGTCGTCATCGAGGGGGAGGTCGACGTTTCACTGCCGAGCGGGGAGAGCTTGTCGGGAAGGTCGGGCCACCTGCTCGAGTTCGAGCCGGGCGAACGCCACGCGGTCGCGGCGCGATCCGATTCGCGCCTGCTGCTGATCCTCAGCCCCTGGCCGGGAGACGGCCACCCAGGCGCGATGACCCTCGAGGAGAAGGGCGAGGCGCGCGAGAAGGCCGCCGAGCACTCCTAGGCCTCGGCTCGGTGATGGTCTTCGTTGCGCTTGTCTTTTAGCTTTTCGCGCAGACCGTCGCTTGCGAGGTATTTGATGTTTCTGCCGCGTCCGCGTTGCTCTACGAGCCGCGCATCGAGTAGGCGCCTGAAGTCGGCGCTCGCGGTCGCCGGTGACACGTCGGCCTCCTCGCCATATCTGCTGCGGTCGGTTCCACCGACGAGGCTCTGCTCGAGTGCGATTACCAGCCGGTCCGGCCAGTTGCGAGCTTCGACCAGTTCCTCCAGGGAGGCCCAGCGTGCGGCGGCGCTCCTTATCTGCGCCAGGCGCTGTCGTGCCTGGGCGAGGTGGGCAACCACGCAGAAGGAGACCCATCCGCTCGCGTCGCGTTCTGGTCGATAGCTCCCTCCCTGCGCCTCGCGCAATGCGGCGTAGTACTCCTGGGTGTGGCTCCCCAGGTACTCCTCGATCGAGAAAAACTCGGGCGCCGCGAGGCCCTCGCGGGCGAGGACAAGCGACTGGACGATTCGCGAAACACGGCCATTGCCGTCTCGGAAGGGGTGGACCGAGGTGATGTGGAGGTGTGCCATCGCCGCCCTGACGACGACATCCACCTCCGGATCCCCGGTCGCCAGCCACTCGACCACCTCGCCCATCAGCTCGACCACCCGCTCGCCCTCCGGGCTTTCGTACTCGAGCGAGCCGTCAGGGGCGGTGACTCCGATCGGCCCGGTGCGCCAAAGGCCGGGATCTTTGTCGCGCTGGAAATAGCAGGTGTCGAAATGCAGGTCGAGGATCACTCGGTCGACCCACCGGAAGGAATGGTCGACACCCATCGTCCCCACGTGGTCCATGGCTCGGGCGTAGCAGGCCACGGCCTGGCGGTTCTCCTGGCCGCGGTCGGCGACGTCCCTGTCGTTCACCAGCGCCAGCGCTTCCTCCGGTGAGACGCTGAAACCCTCGATCGAAGTCGAGCTCTCGATCGAGCTGGCTCGGACCTCCCGCCGAAGGCTGCCCATCCAGCGACTGCGGGCCTTGACCTCATCGCCCAATGCCGCACGCAGCTCGGCCAGCTCATCGAGCTGCTGCCGCAGAGCCGGGGCAATGGGCGGGGTCGCGTAGATCATGGTCAGAAGCTTAGACGATTAGACGCATAATCGTCTAAATGAAAGAGCCTACATCCCTGGGGGCTGGAAAGGCAACCCTGGGCATTCGATCAAGTTTTCAGTGTTCCTTTGTAAGTCTTCCTGATTCCTGATTAAATCTTGCGTCCCCAACACTGGAAGGGACGCCGTGCATGTCGCGATCGATCAACTCTCGGACGGCGCCCGGGAGCGAGTGCGAAAGCACTCGAAGATGCTGTTCGGAAACCAGGACACGCTCCTGGTCGCTGTTGCGGTGGCTCGCAGCTCGACCGGCTCGGTCAATGCGACGGAGATCGGGTGGCAGGTGCGGCTGCAGGCGAACCGGGTGCGGGCGCAGCTGATCGCGTTCGTCGAGCTCGGCTACATGGAAGATGGCCAGATGCGCGATCGCACGCGCTGGTTCGTGCGGCGGGGGTCGGGTTTCTGGGCGATGTGCGAGCAGATCTTCTCGGAGGCGGCCGGTGAATCCCGCTGATGCCGAGGCAGCCCAGGCAGAGAGGGCCGAGCGACTCCGGCAGGACACGCTCGCCTTCGACCAGCGGCACAAGCATCGCGAGCGTTGGTTCACACTGCGCTTCGCGATGGGCTGGGTCGCGGTCCTGTCCCTGCCCGTCGTCTGCTTCGTGGCTTCGTTTGTGATCTTCAACTACGAGCGATTCGGCCCCAAGGCGGTCACGGCGGCAAGCGGGGTGCTGCTGACGGTGGTCGCCTTGCTTGCGACCGCCTGGAGGCGGGTCCTTTCCGCCTCGCCGGTCGAAGACGAGCCGGCGGCCGACCGAGCGCTGCCGGTCGAAGCGAAGGAATGACCCTCCGCCTGTCGTGGTCCTGTGTCCGGTGGTAGCTTCGGACGGTGAGCGAGAAGGCAGCCCAGGTCGCCAGCGTCGCCCGGTCCTACTTCGAGGCGGTCGGTGCGCGTGACGTCGAGGCGATGATCGGCCACTGGGAGACGGGTGGGGTGGGGCACATCCACGGGATCGCCGACCTGCGGGCGCCTGAGGGTTACCGCGAGTGGTTCGGCGCCATGTTCAGGGCCTTTCCCGACTACCGGTTCGAGATCCTGGAGGTGATCGCCGACGAGGAGCGGGCGGCGGTGCGCTGGCGCGCCACCGGAACTTTCGACGGCGAGGGGCGGTTCGAGGGGCTGGACCCGAACGGGAGCAGCGTCGATATCGAGGGCTGCGACGTGGTCGAGGTCCGCGACGGCAGGATCGTCGACCTGAACGCCTACCTGAACGGGGCCGAGATGGCGCGCCAGCTCGGTGCGCTGCCGCCCGCTCGGTCACCGGCCGAGAAGGCGATGTTCGGCGCCCTCAACCTTAAGACCAGGATCGCCGCCGCGTTAAAGCGCCTGCGCTAGCCGCGATAGGGAGCGCCGACCGCCTTGGCCCAGCTGTCGTCGACGTTGAACTGTCCCTTCGAGTCCGTCTCGACGATCACCACCGTCGCCGGCTGACGGTTTCCGTTGCCGGGGTCGATCGTGACCGAGCCGGTCCAGCCCTGCCAGCCCTTGACGCCGTCGAGGGCGCCGGTGAGCTTCTTGGCGGCGGTGCCGTCCGCCTTCTCGACGCCGTCGGCGAGGAAGTTCACCGAGTCGTAGGTGTAGGGGCTCCAGGTACCGGGGTCCTGGTCGAACTCCTCGCGGTACTCGGCCACCTTGGCGGCCGCGCCGGAGAAGTCCCCGGGGGCTGGCACACCGACGACCGGGCAGGCTCGTGCGGCCGGCACTCCGGCGGTTTCGACGAAGCCGGTGTCGTATGACCCGTAGTCGGCGACGCATTGCGATTTCACCCCGTCCTCGTGCATCTGCTTGGCGATCAGGCCGCCCTCGGGGTAGTAGACGGCCGCGTAGATGGCATCCGGCTCCTGAGCCGCGAGCTTGTCGACCACGTCGGCGTAGCTCTTTTTGCCGGGCTGGACCTTCTCGTAAGCGGTCACCGTGACACCCGCCTGCTCGAGCGATTTCCTCAGGGCCCTGGAGACCGAGACGGTGTAGTTCTGGGTCGGGTCGTAGGCGATCGCGACGGTTTGGGCGCCGAGCCACTCGGTCAGCGCCTCCGATGCGACGGGGGCGATCTGGTAGGTCATCGGCTGCAGGGTGAAGCCGAGGCCGTTGGTCGAGGTATCGGAGGTAAGCCTGACCGGCACCAGGCCGGCGTCGATGTAGAGCGGCAGGGTTTCGATCCCGACACCGGAGTTGTAGGGGCCGACGATGCCGTCGAGGCCGTCGTCGATAGCGGACTTTGCCGCCTCCACGCCGGTCGCGGGGTCGCCCCCGTCGTCGATCGGGACGATCTCGACCTGCCTGCCGAGGATCCCGTCGCGCGCGTTGAGCTGCTTCGCCGCCAGCTCCGCTCCGTCCAGCATTCCCTCGCCGAGCACTGAAAGTTCGCCCGAGAGCGGCGCCTCCAGGCCGACCCGGAACGCGTCCGAGTCACTGTCGTCGGAGCTGGAATCTCCACAACCCGCCGCGAACAGGACGAGGGTGATGAGGCTGAGTGCGGTCGCGAGGCGGGTTTTGTTTCGCATGAGTCGCATCCTCCACCATCGACCGGTCGCCGCCCATATCTTGGTGCGATCGCACGCAGCCCGACCAGCGCCGGTGTCCTGTTGTTTCGCCTCAACGCGGAGACGCCCGAACTGCTGCTCGTCCATCCCGGCGGGCCGTACTGGGCGAAGAAAGACGCGGGCGCCTGGACGATCCCGAAGGGCGAATACGAGGGCGAGGAGGAGTCCCGTGCCTGCGCGCTGCGCGAGCTGGGGGAGGAGCTTGGCGACGCGGCGCCGCCGCTCGAGGCGGAAGCGCTGATCGACCTCGGGCCGGTGCGCCAGAAGGGCGGCAAGGAGGTTCATGGCTGGACGGCCGAGGCCGACTTCGACCCGGCGGAGCTGCGCAGCAACACCTTCGCCATGGAGTGGCCGCCGCGCTCCGGGGCGCAGCGGGAGTTCCCGGAGGTCGATCGGGCCGAGTGGTTCGACCCGGACGAGGCGCGGCGCAGGATCAATCCGGCGCAGGCCGCGTTCGTCGACCGCCTGCTCGACCACCTCGCGGGAAAACCCGAGTAACGCCGGGCCTCTGCGGCGAACGTATACTCGCCGGGCGATGGCAGACGGTCCCGCTCCGCAGGACTCACCCGCCGGCGAAGGTCCCGCCGGCAGGCCGCTGCCGCTCCCGGTGCGACTGCTTGGCGCCGGCGTGCGCAGTGCGCGAACCGTCGGCAAGGCGACCGGGGTGGAGCGCGCCGTCCAGTCCGCCGCCGAGGAGGCGATGGTCGCCGCGGTCGAAAGCGAGGCGGTCGAGCGTGCTCTGGTGCGGGTGCTGCAGGGCCCGCTGGTCGAAGAGACCGTCAACGGAGCGCTCGAGAGCGAGTCGGTGAAAAAGGCGCTGATCGAGGCGCTCGACAGCGAGATGGTCGACGAGGTCTGGCGGCGGTTGCTGGCAAGCGACGAGGCCCAGCGGCTGGTCGAGCGGATCGCCGAGGCGCCCGAGCTGCGCGCCGCGATCAGCGCCCAGAGCGTCGGCTTCATCGAGGACATCGGCCACACGATCGCCAAATCCACCCGACGCCTGGATGCGGTCGTCGAGCGGGTCGCGCGCCGCATCCTCTTCCGCCGGCGCCGCACCGAGCCGACCAACCGCGCCGGGGCGCTGACCCGGGGGCTTGCATTCGCGCTCGACATGCTGATCGTCAACCTCGCCTTCTCCGGCCTGGCCGCGATCGTGGCCCTGATCGGCTCCTTCTTCTCGGGCGACGGCAGCAACGTCTCCGGCCTCGCGCTGGCGGTCGGCGGCAGCACCTGGCTCCTCCTCGGAGGCCTCTATCTGGTCACCTTCTGGTCGCTGGCGGGGCAGACCCCCGGCATGCGCTTCTTCGGGGTCAGGCTTGGTGTCGAGGGGCGCGGCCTGCCGCCGCGAAGGTCGCTGCGGCGCCTGTTCGGCCTTGCCCTGGCGGCGATTCCCTTCGGCCTCGGCTTCCTCGGCATCCTCTTCGACGAGCGGCGGCGCGGCTGGCAGGACCGGCTCGCCGGCGTCGACGTCCTTTATGAGGACCGCCGGCCCGCCCCGGCGCCGTGGTCGACCCTGGACGCGGTCGATGCGGCCGTGGCAGCAGAGCCCGGAACGACGAAGGCCCCGGAAGCCCGGGGCCTTCGTCCACAGCAGCTTTCGGGCCGGCCGCTGGGCGGCTGATCCCGCGCCAGGGGGTTTAGACCGTCTGGCTTCCTTCCGGGCCCTCGGCCAGCTTGTAGACGATGATGATCGAGAGCGCGAAGAGCGCCAGTGACCAGAACGGGTATGCCGGGATCGAGAGCAGCGCGCCGATCGCGTTCAGCGAAGCGATGAAGATCCCGAACCAGCGACCGAATTCCCCGCCCGAGAAGAGGGAGAAGGCGGCGACGAGCTCGAGCACGCCGACGATCAGGAGGATCCATCCCCAGGTGTTGAGGCCGCTGAGGATGAAGGAGGCGTTCTCGGTGAAGAACTTGGAGTCGCCGATCGCGGCGATGCCGTAGATGATGTTGAGCACCCCCGCGACCAGTAGCAGGACGCCGGCAAAGACCCACCAACCGCTGATTAAGCTCTCGTCGTTCATGCGTAACCCTTTCTTCCGCGCAGCAGGGAGTTCTGGCAGGACCTTCGGCGCTGCCGGGGTACTTCCTGCGGTGGGGGCGCTGGCGGTCGCGATGCTCCTTCCCGCCTCGTCTCTCGGTGCGCCGACCGTCCGCGAGCTGCGACCGGGTCTTGCCTCCGGGGCGCCGCTCGAGGTCCCCGGCCGTGCTCCACTCGCGCGCTTTCGCCCGGCTCCCCTCGCCAATGCCAGCAGCCTGCGCGTCGCCAACTCCTTCGACTCCGAGACACGGACCAACGGCAAGATCCTGGCCGTCTCCCCGGGCGAGGGTGTCTACTCCTGTTCCGGCACGGCAATCGACACTCCGAGCCGCTCGGTCGTCCTCACCGCCGGCCATTGCGTGATCGAAGGCCACCGGGTGGGACGGCGCATGGTCTTCGTGCCCGCCTACGACCATGGCAGGCGTCCCTTCGGCACGTTCCGGGTGAAGTCGGTTTACGTGATGCCGCAGTGGCGCCGCAGCGAGAACCCCGACTTCGACCTCGCCGCGCTGCGGGTCGCACCGAGCCCGCAGGGCCGGCTCGTCGACATGGTCGGCGGGCGCGGGTACGTGACCTCGAAATCGCGGCTCTTCCGCTTCCAGATCTTCGGCTACCCGGCGGCCGCGCTGCGGGGCGAAGAGCTGCGCAGCTGCCGGGCGCACGGGCTCGGCGCCGACCCGCTGACCAACCCCTTCATCGGGCCGCCGACCCTGCCGGCCTCCTGCGACATGGCGGCGGGGGCGAGCGGCGGCGGCTGGCTCTACGAGGGCAAGTACGTCAACGGCGTCACCAGCTACAGCTACGCCGGGCGGCCGACCAAGCTCCACTCGCCCTACTTCGGACCCGCGATCGCCAGCTTCCTGCGACAGTTGCCCTGACCGATGAGCGTCGACGTCTTCAGAACGCCGGAGGAGCGGCTGCAGGGGCTGCCTGATTTCCCCTTCGAGTCGAACTACCGCGAGGTCGACGGGTTGCGACTGGCCTATCTCGACGAGGGGGAGGGCAAGCCGGTGGTCTTCTTCCATGGCGAGCCGACCTGGTCGTTCCTGTGGCGCAAGACGATCCCGCCGGTCCGCGACGCGGGTTTCCGCTGCATCGCCCCCGACTACGCGGGCTTCGGCCGCTCCGACAAGCCCACCGACCTCTCCTGGTACACCTACGACCGCCACGTCGAGCTGATGGCGAAGCTGCTGGAGGAGCTCGACGTGCGCGACGCGACCGCCGTCGTCCACGACTGGGGTGGGCCGATCGGGTTGCGGCTCGCGGTCGAGCACCCGGACCGCTTCTCGCGCCTGGTGATCATGGAGACCGGGCCGTTCACCGGTCACCAGCGGATGAGCGAGGTCTGGCTCAAATTCCGCGAGTTCGTCCGCGAGAACGCCGACGTCCCGGTCGGCTTCCTCGTCCGCGGCGGCTGCAAGAACGACCCCGGCGACGAGGTGATCGCGGCCTACGAAGCCCCCTATCCGAGCCCCGAGTCGAAGGCCGGCACCCGCGCCTTTCCGCTGATCCTGCCGACCGAGCCCGACGCGCCCGGCGCGGCCGAGGGCAAACGGGTCGCCGACGCGCTGCGGGCCGACGAGCGCCCGACCCTCGTCCTCTGGGCCGACTCCGACCCCATCCTGCCCTTCTCAGTCGGCGAGCGGGTCTCCTCGGAGCTGAACTTCCCGCCGCCGCGACCGATCGAGGGCGCCGGCCACTTCCTCCAGGAGGACGCCGGCGAGGAGATCGGCCGGGTGATCGCCGAGTGGCTGCGGAGTTGACCGGAAGCCTAAGAGGTGGAGGCGAGGCGTTTAGCGGTAGCGCCCAGCTCATCGCGGCTGTGATCGAGCAGGAGGCGGACGTGGCGCGGTGCGCCCTCGTCCTCGACCCAGGTGACGGTTCCGGGCCAGTAGGGGCCAGGAGGAGTGCCGGGGCGGTGGAAGGCGGAGGCGAAGACCCAGCTGCCGGTGTTGTGGAGGCGGCCACCGCCCGGTAGCTCCCACTCCGCCTCTCCCTCGCCCGGGCCCCCGCGGTGGGTGTGGCCGGTGATCACGTGGGAGGCGTCGACCCCGACCCGCTCGGCCAGCTCGGTCGCGGCGGCGATGCCGCTGCGGGTGATCGCGGCGGCGGAGATGTCGGGCTCGAAGTCGGCGCGGAGCAGGCGGTTGAGGCCCCACACGGACGCGGGGATGGCGGCTCCGATGGCGGCCCGGACCGCGGCCCGACCCGCCCGCCCGCGGTTCCCGTTGCGCCCGGAAACGGCGCGCCAGGCGCGTTCGGAGGGGCGGGTCGCGCGGCGCGCCTGGCCTGACTGGGCGAGGGAGTAGGTGAGGCCGTAGACGGGTCGCAGCACGCGCTCGTAGTCGGCGGGCCCCGGCCGCTCTGGCAGCGGGCCGAAGGCGCGCATCACCGCCGCCGCGGCCAGGCACTCGAGTCGCGGCAGGCTCATGTGGCAGTCCATGTAGTGGCCGTGGGTCGCGTAGACGTCGTCCCGCAGCCAGATGCCGGGGTAGGCGATCGACAGCGTGGCGCCGCCGAGCCGGCCGGCGATCTGGCTCGCCGCCTCGCCGGCGGCCTCGGCGCGCTGCTCCAGTCCGAGGGCGCGTCCGGCCAGCGCCTGCCCTTCCAGCAGCGGCTCGGCAAGGCGGTGGTCGTGGTTGCCGGGGACGAGGACGATCTCGCGGCCCGCCATCGCCTCGCCGAGCTCGTCGAAGAACGGCCCGGCGCGGTCGAGGACCCTCGGCAGAGGCTGTTCGCGCAGCTCCAGCGCGTCGCCGAGCAGGACGAGCCGGTCGGCACCGGCGATCTCCTCGAACAGGACCTGCCGGATCTCGGCGTCGCGCAGGACGTCCTCGCCGAAGAGGCTGCTCAGGTGGAGGTCGGAGACGATCGCGGTTCGCATCGACGCAACTTAGCCGGGTACGACTGGCTGCGTGGCCAGTCACGGCTAAGCTGTCCCGATGTACAGCCTCAGCGAGGAGCGGCTGGCACCCGTCAACGGGATCGAGATCGCCTACCAGGAGACGGGCGACCCGGGCGACGAGCCGCTGCTGCTGATCATGGGCCTGGCGACGCAGATGCTGGCCTGGGACGAGGGTTTCTGCGCGATGCTGGCCGAACGCGGTTACCGGGTCGTCCGCTTCGACAACCGCGACATCGGCCGCTCGACCAAGATCGAGGCCGCCGGGGTGCCAGGCCGGAGGGACATGCTGCTCGGGCGTCGCAGCACGGCTGCCTACCTGCTGCGCGACATGGCGGCCGACACGACCGGGCTGATGGACTTCCTGGAGATCGACGCCGCCCACCTGGTTGGCGCCTCGATGGGCGGGATGATCGCCCAGACCGTCGCGATCGAACACCCACAGCGCGTGCGCTCCCTCGTCTCGATGATGTCGAGCACCGGCAACCGCTGGCTCGGCGTGCCGGCCCGGAAGGCCTTCGGCACCCTGTTCGCCCGTCCCGCCGCCGGGCGCGAGGCGGCGATCGAGCACATGGTGAGGACCTTCCGCACGATCGGGTCGCCGGCCTACCCGATGGACGAGGCACGCTTCCGCGAAATGGCCGGCGCCTCCTACGATCGCTCCCACAGCCGTGCCGGCGTCGCCCGCCAGCTGCACGCGATCACCGCTTCCGGCGACCGCACCGCGGCGCTGGAAAAGCTGCGCCTGCCGGCCACCGTCCTGCACGGCGGCAGCGACCCGCTGATCCGCCCGGTCGCCGGCCGCGCCACCGCCCGCGCGATCCGCGACTCCCACCTGCGCATCTTCGAGGGCATGGGTCACGACCTCCCCCGCGAACTCTGGCCCGAGTTCGTCGAGGAGATCGCCGCCACCGCGGCCCGGGCGCAGGACGCCGCCCCGGCGAAGCAGCTGGCCTGAGCGCTCGCCGGCGCGGCGATGCGGCTGAGAGGAGTCGAACCTCCACGGAGTTTCCTCCACACGGATCTGAACCGTGCGCGTCTACCAGTTCCGCCACAGCCGCGGGACCAGGCAATCTAGCGCCTGGAGGCTCCGATCCGACCCGCGACACATCGATCGCGCTCGCTAAACTGTCGCCTCCTCGCCGCTATCGTCTAGGGGACTAGGACGCCGGATTCTCAGTCCGGAAACCGGGGTTCGAATCCCCGTAGCGGTACTGCTCGTTGCGGTGGTCTAACCGCAGGCAAAGAGAAAGACGGGTAGATCTCCGCGCGGCTGACGACCCGGATCTCGTCGACCAGAGATTGCAGTAGCGCCTTGCGCGTCGGCGGGTCGCCGCCCTCGATCACCTCACGTACCTCGGCCTGGAGCAGGGCCAAGTCCTCGTCGCTCAGCGGCTCGCGCTCGGCGGGTTCCTCGGCCACCAGCTCCTCGTGCCGGGCTTGCAGTCCGCGCAGCCGCTCGCTCAGCTCCTTGATCCTCGGGCCGCAGGCCGACTCGGGCATCGTGCCCTCCTCGAAGGCGCGGAAGTAGCGCTCAAGAGACTCGGAGGTGCGGCGCCGCTCGGCGTCGATCCGCTCCAGCTCCGCCTCGCGCTTGGGGCGACCCGCGTCCAGCTCGGCGAAGGCCTCGGAGATCGCCTCGCGCACCATCGGTTCACGTTCGAGCACGGCGAGAAGCTGACCGAGGATCGCCTCCTCCAGCTCGTCGGCGGGAAGCCGTTCTCCTTCGCACGCCTTCTTGCCGTAGCGCTGGCGCGAGAAGCACACGTAGTAGCGGTAGCGACCGCCGTTGCCGTTGGCAGAAGCACCCAGGTAGCGCTTGCCGCAGTGGGCACACTTGACGAGCCCGGTCAGCAGGTACTCGGACTGGTTGGAGCGGCGCAGCGAGATGTCCTCGCTGCGTTCCCCAAGGATCTCCTGAACGCGCTCGAAGAGATCCTTTCGACCAAGGGCTCGTGCGGGGCGGAGTAGTGGTTGCCCTGGAAGGACACCTCGCCCAGGTAGGTGCGGTTGCGCAGCATGCCGAGTACGGCGCGCACGTTGAAGGGCTTTCCCTGGCGAGTTCGCAGACCGCGCTCGGTCAACCACTTGGCAAGCGCCGACGATCCTTCAAGGCGCTCGGCGTAGCGCTGGAAGAGAAGCGGGACGACGGAAGGTCGGTCGACTCGGGGACGGGGAAGTGGCGATTCTCGTCGAGCCGGTAGCCGAAGGGGATGTTGCCGCCGACCCACTCGCCGCGTTCTGCCTTCCTCTGCATCCCGGCGACGGTTCGTTCCACGATGGTCGCGCGCTCGAACTCGGCGAAGACGCCGAGCATCTGGACCATCATCCGTCCCGCCGAGCTGGCGGTGTCGAAGGGCTCGGTGGCCGAGCGGAAGAGCACCTCTGCGGCGTCGAGTCGCTCGAGGATCTGAGCGAGTCCCCGCACCGAACGCGAGAGGCGGTCGACGCGGTAGACGAGGAGGAGATCGAAGCGCCCGGCCTCGGCCTCCCGCAGCGCCCGTTCCAGACCGTCGCGCTCCAAAATCGCCCCCGAAGCCTGATCGGTGAAACGCCGCACGATCCGCCAGTCCTCCTGGCTATCGACGTAGGAGTCGAGCCGGGTCGCCTGGGCCTCCAGCGAGTAGGGCTGGGTCGCCTCGTCGGTCGAGATCCGGGTGTAGGTGGCGATCCTCATCGTGATCGAGATGATGTACTCGCAAGCGATCCAAGTATTCCCTCCCAGCAAGAAGCTCATCTCTATGGGCGAGTGCTGGTGAACCGGGCCCGGGTTCGCGTGGGTCACGGACCGACGGTTCGCTGGTCATCGGTCGCAGAATGCCATCGCCTGTGCGAGTGACGCTTGCTATGTGCCGGCGGATGCCGGGTCAGTTAGTCGCCCTGCAAAGAGGACCGCGCCGGTTCGGTCGTCGCGCAGGAAGAAGAGAAACGGGCGATTAGCGTTGAAGGTGATTGCGTCGCGCGGAGGGCGGAGGGCCGACTTGACCTGTACGCCGACGACCGTCGCCGCTGCGGCGACAGTGCCTGCCTCGTCGACGGTGAAATCGGCGGCATGCTTGACGAAAGCGATCTTCAAGTCGGCCGCCGTCGTGATGCGAGAGAAGTTCGCGCTTTCGCTGAAGGGCGTCGGCATGCCCAGCTTTTTTAGGGAGTTGGTCAGCTCGGTATCGGTGTTCAGGTGGAAGCGCGGGAGGCTGAGGTCCACTGGCCTCGGCGTCAGGTCGCGCGCAATCCGAGCCAGGCTTCTACCGTCGAGGCTGTGCTGCAGTGCTCCGAGTTCCTGTTCCACTGGCAGCATGACAAGCAGCGAAAGCGTCGAGGAGCGATAGGGCAACGCCACGGTTCTGTAACCGGGACCGGCGCCGTAGCGCAGCGACTCGGTCTGGTGCATGAAGTCGACCGTGACCTCTCCTGCGGTCTTACGGAAGACACGGGGCCTGGTTTTGCCTTTCTTGAACGGATGCTCCCAGTCCGCATCGAGATAGACGGCGTGGGCCAGCGCCAGCGCCATGCCTTCGGGAAGCGAGTCGAGAATCCGGGGAATCAGCCCTTTGGTGCGCTCGCTCACCCAACCGTTGATCGCTTCCAGAGCGCCCGTTGGGTTGGCCGCGAAGTCGACGGCTTCCGGGGCGGCGCCGAAGCGCTGCTGGGCACCGGAGAGAAAGGCGGGCGCGAACGGCAGCCCCTGCTGGAGAAATAGGCCGTTGGCGATCTCGAGCGTGGGCGGTTCGGCGTTACCCGCTGCGGCGGCAGCCTGTCCGGCGGCGATGGCGCGCTGGAGATCCCCTACGGCAGCGAGTGCGGTTGAACCTTTCAGATGGAGGACGTGCGCGATCTCCTCGGCGGTGCGCCCGACCCCACCGGTCCCCGTCATCGCCAGCGCCGTCGCGACGCTGTCGGGCGAAAGGACGAGGTTCCCCGGCCCCTGGGCGCGCATCAGGTCTAGGCCGAATGCGCCCGTGGCGACCGCAGGGGCAAGGGAGGTGTCTGGAGAAGCGACGGGGTGCTTCGGCGTCTTGGCCTGGCTGGTGCTCACCAGGCCGAAGCCACTGACGCAAGCCGCTGCTACGAGGAAGGTGATGCAGCTTGCGGCAACGAAAGCACGAACGCAAACCGACGAGCGGCGGCCGCTGCCCCCTGCGCGCACAGCCATGACGAAAGCTTACATCCGATCTCCACACCCGAAGCGCGGCGTCGGGTCGGGGCCACGTCGCCTGCGGCTAGTTTCGAGTGGGGTTAGTCCGCAGAGATCAGGTATTCCGCTGGCCCAGAATCCTCGACCCAGCCCGGCGGCCAGGTGACGCCGTCGACGAGATCGCCCGCTCCCGCGAGGTAGTCGTGCTGCCCGGGGGAGATGCCGAATTTCTCGTACAGCTCCTTCCGGGCCTCGAGCCCCTCGATGAGGGCGGCCACCTCGCCGGACCGCAGCTCCAGGCTGTAGCCCTCCCCGGATTTGAGCGACGTCAGGGACTCCCCGGTTATGTCCTCCCAGTCGTCCGCTTTCTGATCGGGCCGGAGATCCAGTGCGGATTCATCTGACATTGGTTGAAGGCCAGCGATCGCTGGCTCACTCGACCAAGCCGGGGACGAAGCCTCCCTGCTCGTCGCCGGTTCCGTCATGGTGGGCGGGGTGCTTGTAGCGGTCCTGCTCACCGGGCGCTCCGGGCGGCGAGCCGGAGTCGCAGTAGTAGGTGAGTTGGCAGTGACGCTCGCCCCATGGTCCGTCATAGGCGTTCCACAGGGCGGGCTCTCCACCGGCCTGCCGGGTGGGGAGCATCTGCAGGCAGCCGGCTTCGCCGCAGGCACCGGTCTCGTTGCCGATCCAGCTGATTCCGCCTCGGTGCGAACCCTCGCTCCGCTCCGAGTGCGCCACCTGGTTGCACCCGCCGCAGTGGAAGGGATAGGTGGCGTGCGTCCCATTGGCGATGTAGGCGAGCGGCCGGCTGGAGGCGCCCGCGATCCGCTCCGTCAGTTCGGAGGAGCGTTGATCTTGGTTCCAGTAGCTCCGCAGCTCGCTCCAGCCGTAGCGGATGACGCTGTCATGCTGGGCGTACTGGACGGCGATCGGCTGCGGTTCGGTTTCGCTGCGATCGACCACCACCGTCATTCCCTCCCAGTCGGATTGATGGTTCGGGCAGGTGACTCCGGCGATCACCAGGCCGAAGCCGCAGAGCGCCCCGCCACCGACGCCGACCGGGTTGTCGGTCAGGTACCACCAGTAGTCGAGGTAGAGGAGGCGTCTGTGGTCTCGGTTCACCGAGACGGGGTGGACGTAGATCGCGCTGCCGGCGCCCGGAAGCGGGCCCGGCACTTTCTCGGCGGCGACGGCGGTGGTCCCCGGCGGCGGCGTCCCTTCCGGTGCCGCCCCCAGTCCCTCGGCGGCTTCCACGGGCGCAGCGTCCACGGCGTCGTTCGCCAGTTCCCTCCGGGCTAGCCCCTGCAGCTCGGTCGGGGGCCGAGTGGCCAGCCGCAGGTGGGTGCCGCCGCTTCTGAGTTCGCGAGGGTGGAGAATCGGGCCGGAGCCGCAGTCGGTGCCGAGTGCCGCCTTGTCGTCGCAGAGCCTTACGTGCCCTTCGGCGAAGAGAGCCGAGATCGAGAGCGCCCACGGCACCGGCTCGTCGCGGTCGAACAACAGAATCGGCTGGTACGCCGTCGCCAGGGCGAGGTCGGTCCGCGAGGTCGGCGCTCCCACGGCGAGCCGGAACGCGGCGTCGGTTGCGGTCTGGCTGCCCAGCGCCTGCAGTGAGATCGCCTTGCCGCTCGACTGGAACCTCCTCCAGGTGCGGAGGCGGTCGCGCCGGGTGGTCTGCAGGAGGGCGAAGGCCGGCGTACCGGCTGGCGCGGCGCGCTCGGCGATCTGCTTCCAGCGTGCGACCTCGCCCGCTCGCGCCGGCAGGTTCGGCAGCTCGACCACGCTGTCGGTCACGGGGTCGGCGCCGTCGACGAGGAGAACCAGCGCTGTATCGGCGTCTTGGCGCCGTGCCGGCGCGCTGCCGACCGATGGTCGGTCGGCTCCCTGCGCCGCCGCCGCCAGGGCCTGGGTGGTGTTTTCGCCGTCCACCAACGTCCAGCGCACCTGCGTGCCCTCGGCGTGGCCGACGGAGTAGTGGACGTCGAATTCTTCGAGTGCAGGATCGGACGGCACCTCACGCGGAGCCGGGTGGCGGCTGCCGTCGGTGACGATCAGCAGATCCAACTTCGAGGCGACCAGTTCGCTTTTCGGCACCGGGGTGCTCTTCGCGTTGAGCACATCGACGAGGATGGGCACGCCGAGGATGACGACGACGGCGATCGTGCCCCCTGCCCCAAGCGCCCAACCCAGGTCCTCGTCCTTCAGGTACAGGAGCCAGCAGATGGTCGCGCCGACGACCAAGAGCGCGATCGCCAGACCGATCAGGATCGGCAGTTTCGGAACCCCGACGAGGTGGGCGATGACGTTGACGCCGACCAGCGTCAGCAACGCCAGCAACAGCGCGCCGAGGAGGTCGAATGGCTTCGGTGACAAGGCCAGGAGCACCGTCACGACCCCGACCAGGGCAGCGATCCACCACACGAGCGCATCGCCTACGCCATAGAGACCGAAGAGGGCAACTACGGACACAAATGCGACAAAGGGACGCCGCACGATAAGGGGACGCGGTTTCACGCGATGACACTCTATGGATTTCACGGTTACACTGGCGCGTCGTCTGATGAAAGAGCGTCAGTGATCTGGATACTGGTTGGTTTATTGGCCCTCGTGGGCCTCGCCGTCGTCATCGCGGGGGCGAGACGGCGGCGTGTCGGACGAATCGTCGGGGGCGCGTTGCTGCTCGCCGTCGCTTTCGTCCTCGCTCAGAACCACGTCACCCGCTCACCGGACCTGGCGCCGCTCGATCCGAACCCTTCCTCGGATTTCCAGATCGTCGCCCTCGGCGATTCCTACATCGCCGGTGAGGGTGCCGAGCGCTACTTCGAAGGGACCGACGAACCGGACTCGGCGCACCGCAACCTCTGCCACCGCGCCTCCACCGCGTACCCATACATCATTGCCGAGGAACTGGGTGCGTCACTCCACTTCATCGCCTGCTCGGGCGCGAGGACCGCCGACGTTGTTGCGCGCGCCCAGTATCCGCAGAGCAGGGAGGACGTAGTTGGCGGCGAGCGGCAGCTGGCACGGCTTGAAGGCGCCGAACCGGACATGGTCCTGATCAGCATCGGCGGCAACGATGCCGGCTTCGCCGAAATCGGGATCGATTGTGCGTTGCCGGGCCTGTCCGACTGCCGCCGCGCCGCTTCCTTCTGGTTGCACCGCCTCGACACCGCCGTGTATCCACGGTTGGTCCGCACCTACCGCGCGGTCCGTCGAGCCGCGGGGGGAGCGCCGGTGTTCGCTTTCACCTACCCGAACCCGCTCGGCCCTGGCTTCTGTAAGGACCTGGTCGGGCTGAACCGCGCGGAGATGGCGTTTGTGCGCGAAGTGTTCGCCCCGCGCCTGAACCGGATCGTCAAGTCCGCCGCGGCCCTGGCGCGGATCCGGGTCATCGACTTCGAAAAGGCGGTCGACGGCCACCGCTTCTGCGAGAAGCCGCTCGGCCAGACCGCCGTCAACTTCGTCGAACTCGAGCGCACGCGCGGCGCGCCAATCGAGCTCGGCAGCCTCGGCGATATCGCCAAGGGGTCGCTGCACCCAAACCGGCTTGGCCACGAACTGCTGGTGCGCAAAGCGCTTCCGGTACTGCGGGCGGCGAAGGAAGGGAGGTTGGAGGCGCTTCCGGCGCTGCCTGGCCCGGACGAACGGCCGCCGCCCTTCGACGTCGAAGAGGTCGCCGACGCGCCCACCGGCCTGTCTGCCCTTCCACCGGGCATTCCCTGCGTGGGCGGAAGGATCGCCTTTGTCAGCCGCATGTCGGCCGAACCCGACCTCGAGTCCGTGGCGCTGAGCGAAGTGCAGCCGGGTTCGATCCTCTGTTACCGCACCTACCGTGACGAGTGGCACTCGACGCGTGCCGACGGCAAGGGCAACGCGACCGTCCCGGTCGACGTGACGAACCCCGGCGTGGGCAGCATCAACGAGATCCTCGCCCAGCAGCAGGGTGTGTGGAAGAAGGTCGTCGTCTCTCGTCTCGGCGCTGCCGACGAAGCGGTGGAGCCGGCGCGGCCAAGCAAGCTCGGCCTGTACCTGCTGATCGCGGCGATTGCGGCCGCCTTCGTTGCGGTGCTCGTGATCTTGGTGAAGTTCAGCTCCGACGCAGGCGACTGAGCGCTATCCGCGCCGCGTCATCTTGGTTCAGACGCGTTCCAGCACTACGACCGGGATCTCGCGTGAGGTGTTCCGCTGGTAGGCGTCGTAGTGGGGCCACTCGGCGAGCATCATCTGCCACATCTCCGGCTTCTCCTCGGCGCTTGCGGTGCGGGCGCGGGCCTTGAACCGGTCGCCCTTGACCTGCACCTCGACCTCGGGGTTCTCGGAGAGGTTCAGGTACCAGGCGGGTGGCGCGTCGGTGCCGCCTTTCGACGCCACGATCATGTAGGCGTCGCCGTGCGGCGCGTAGATCAGCGGGTTGGTGCGAGGCTCGCCGGACTTGCGGCCCGTCGTCGTCAGCAGCAACGTCTTGGATCCCTCCAGCCAGTCGTGGCCCTCCTCGCCATCGGTGGCTCGGTAGCGATCGACGTGCTCCTGTCCGAATAGCACCATGCCCAAATCCTAGTCGGGCGAGCCATCGGCGACCGCGGCAGTCGTCTTCGGTGGGGCTTATTCGCCGCCCAGGCGGTAGGCGACGATCTGCGGCGTCTGCCCTTCGGCCTGCGGGAACCCGGCCGGGGCGATCAGGGTGTCGCCCTCGGCCATCACCCCGGCATTGGTGCCGGCCGGCAGTGAGACTTCCCAGGCAAGGCGTCCGGACGAGGTATCGAATCCATACACTTTGCCGTCGGAGGTGGTGGTGAAGACGAGGTCGTTGACCACCGTCGTCGAACCGAAGGCGAAGGCGGTGGGGAATTTGTGCTGCCACTTCACTTTCCCGGTCGCCACGTCCAGCGCGACGATTTCCCCGCTCGACGGACCCGGTTCCTGGCGTTCTTCCTGGGTGATGATTTCCATCGGGCTGTTGACCACCGGCACGTAGACCGTTTCGCCGTCGGTCGACATCGGTGCGATCACTCCGCCGAGCGCGCCGGGGTAGACCGTCGCGGGCAGTTTCAGTTTGTCGTATTCGCCCCGCATCGCGTAGAGGTTGTCTTCGTCGTGGCCGTTGTGTTTGCCGACGGCGCGCTGCCACACCGGCTTCCCGGTATTCGCGTCGAGCGCGGCCACGATCCCTGACTTGCCCGCCGCCAGCACCAGTTCCTTGCCGCCCGCTTTGGTCAGCATCGGCGGTCCCTGGAAGTCCCAGTCGTAGACGGCGTGGGGGAGCTGCTGCCAGTACCAGTCCATTTTCCCGGTTTTGGCGTCCATCTTGACGATCGAGTTGGTGTAGAGGTTCGGTCCCGGCCGGCTCGATCCCCATGGGTCTTTTTCGGTGCCCGGGAACGGTCCGGCGTTGCCGACCCCGAAGTACATCGACCCTTTGCCGTCGAAGGCCGGCGTGTACCAGAGGCCGCCGCCGGAGTTGACTTTGGGGTTGCCCCACAGGCTCTTCGGAACCGTGTCGAAGTGCCAGAGTTTTTTGCCGGTTTTCGCGTCCAGGGCCCAGAGGATCCCGACCCCGCCCGGGCCATAGAATTCACTCACGTTCACCGGCACGGTCGATACGTAGACGATGCCTTTGTAGTAGCCCGGGGCGATGTCGATGCCCTCGACTTCGTTGCGCGTCAAGGTGACGTTCCAGAGCTCTTTGCCGGTTTTCTGGTCCAGTGCGAATGCGGCGGTGGGGGTGGCTCCCATCACGAGTCCGTCCCCGACGACCACGCCGTTCGGGCCGTGGTCCGGCTGTTCGTATTTTTTGGACCAGATGACCTCGCCGCTCTCCTGGTTGATCGCCTGTAGGTTCGAAGCCAGGTCCTGCGAGTAGACGACGCCTTTGCTCATGATCGGCGAGGAGGCGTAGCTGCCGAACGAGCTTTCACCCGTGATCGGCAGCGTCCAGGCGACTTCGAGGTCTTTCACCGTGGTGGTGTCGATCGGCCCGGTCACCTTGCGGGTGTTGGCCAGATCGCCGTTGGGGACGCCCGAGCCGGTGAGCTGGGCGGAATCCTCCTCCGATGCGTCTGAGCCGCCGCAGGAAGACAGCAGCAGGAGTGACGCGGCGGCGATCAGGAGCAGAGCCACCCGGATCCCCGCCGATCCGAGAGTCGGAACTTTCCTCAGGTTGACCGACACGTTGCCGCGACCCTATTCGATCAGTCAGGGGATGTCAAGCAAACTGACCGGGTCTCGTCAGTGCAGGGAAATCGGGCCCTCGGAGTGTGACTCCGACCGCTTCTCCTCGCGCCCGA
>DATMEP010000143.1:0-7955 GCA_035556755.1 Solirubrobacterales bacterium | reverse complement strand
GCGGTCGGCTACCAGCCGACGCTGGAGACCGAGATGGGCGAACTGCAGGAGCGGATCAGCTCGACCGAGCGCGGCTCGGTCACCTCGGTGCAGGCGGTCTACGTCCCCGCCGACGACCTCACCGACCCGGCGCCTGCGTCGGTGTTCGCCCACCTCAACGCGACCACCACGCTCTCGCGGGCGATCTCCGAGAAAGGGATCTACCCGGCGGTCGACCCGCTCGACTCGACCTCGACGATCCTCAAGCCCGACGTCGTCGGCGAGGACCACTACCGCACCGCGACCGAGGTCCAGGAGGTGCTGCAGCGCTACAAGGAGCTGCAGGACATCATCGCCATCCTCGGCATCGACGAGCTCTCCGACGAGGACAAGCAGACGGTCTCGCGGGCGCGCAAGATCGAGCGCTTCCTCTCGCAGCCGTTCTTCGTCGCCGAGCAGTTCACCGGCCGCAGCGGCGAGTTCGTGCCGGTGGCGGAGACGGTGCGCGGCTTCCGCGAGATCCTCGACGGTGAGCACGACGACCTGTCCGAGGGCGCCTTCTACATGAAGGGCGGCATCGATCAGGTCACCGCCGATGCCGGAGCGGCTGCGGCGGCCTAGGGCGGAACGTGGCCGGCGACAGCAAATTCGAGGTCGAGGTCCTCACCCCGGAGGGTGAGGTCTTCAACGGCGAGGTTCGCCAGGTCTCGACCCGCACCGCGGGGGGGGAGATCGGCATCCTCGCCAACCACGCGCCGCTGCTGGCGGCCTTGCGGCCTGCCGAGCTGCGCCTTCACATGAGCGACTCCGAGACGCGCCGCTACGCGCAGGCGCACGGCTGGCTGCAGGTCTTCGGCAACCGGGCCCGGCTCCTGGTCGAGGAGGCGATCGCGCCCGACGAGCTCGACACGGCGGTGCTCAAAGAGCAGCTCTCCGACGCCGAGCAGCGCTTGGCTGAGGCCGAGGAGGGCAGCGGCGCCAGGAAACGCGCCGAGAAAGACCGCGACCGAGCGGAAGCGTTTCTCGCGATTGCCCAGGGGTGAGGAGGGGAGCCGATGCCCCTCCGTGGGAATTGACGCACCTCGCTTCGCTCGGAGCGAATGAGGAGCGCGGCCTACGGCCGCGCGACCACCAGATTGCATATCGCCGCCTTCGGCGACATTCCCCCAGAGGGGCATCGGCTCCCCCCATCCACAGCGCCGCATGCGACATTGACCACACTCGGGTGGGGTCAATGTCGCAATCGCTTGGGCGGAGTTCCAGATGAGCGAGGAGGTGGTTGCGCTCGCGACGCGGTTGATCGGGTACGACACGTCGGAGGCCGACGGGGTGCTGGAAGCGGCCGGGTTCGTCGAGGGCTGGTTGGAAGCGCGGGGGATCGAGGCGTCGACCGACGAGGTGCGCGACCTGCCGGTGCTGCGGGCGGAGGTGGGCCCGCCTGACGCCCCTACCGTCGTTTTGCACGGCCACCTCGACGTCGTTCCGGGCCGGGGTGAGCAGTTCGAACCCAAGCTCGACGGCGACCGCCTCTACGGGCGCGGCGCCTACGACATGAAGGGCGCGCTGGCCGCGATGCTGCTGACGACGGCGGCGATGCGCGACCAGGACGGGGTGCGGGTGCGGCTGGGGATCGTCGGCGACGAGGAGTCCGAGGAGGAGGCCGAACGCGGCAGCGACCATCTCGTCGACAGCGGCTTCGTCGGCGACTTCGCGATCACCGGCGAGCCGACCGACCTGCAGATCGGAGTCGAGGCGAAGGGAGTCCTCGCCCTGCGGCTGGAGATCGGCGGGATCGCCGCGCACGGTGCCACGCCCTGGCTCGGCGACAACGCCGTCCTCAAGGCACTCGACGTTTTCCGCAGCATCGAGTCGCTACCGTTTGCGCGGCACAGCTCGGAGCTGTTCGACCGCCCCTCGATCAACCTCGGCAGGATCCTGGGCGGGGATGCGCTCAACAAGGTGCCCGACCGATGCGTGATCGACGTCGACATCCGCTACCTGCCCGACCAGGATCCCGCTGCCGTGCTCGAGCAGATCGGGGGCGTCCCGGACACCGAGGTGACGACACTCTTCTCGCGGCCGCCGGCGGCGGTCGACCGCGACCTGCCGTTCGTCCGTGGCCTGCGCAAGGCGGTTACCGCCCAGCACGGCGGCGAGCCGATGAGCGTCGGGCGCGATGGGGCCTCCGACGCGGTCTCCTTCCTGCGGGTCGGCGTGCCCGCGGTCGAGTTCGGCCCAGTGGGGGAGGGGCATCACGGCCCGGCCGAGTGGGTCTCAATCCCCTCGCTGGACGCTTACAGACAGACGCTCGAGGCGTTCCTGCGGGCGATTCCGGAGCATCTCGACGATTGAGCGGCGAGCGATGATCGAGGAACCGTTCAAGAAGCCGCCGCCCTCTGGCGACCACGAGCCGCCGCCGAAGCCGAAGCGCTACTGGTGGCGCTTCACCGTGGCCTCGCTGACGATCGTCACGGTGGTCGCCGCGGCAACCGCGACCAGCATCCTCCTCTACGTGGGCAGCATCGCCAACGCGCTCTCCCACAACAATGTCCTGCGCAACAAAGTCGACCGCATCCTCGCCCAGACCCACGGCGGCGAACCGCAGAACATCCTCATCCTCGGCTCCGACAAACGGGCGAGCGAACCGGAAGACCCGGGCCGTTCCGACACCACGATCCTGCTCCGCCTCGACCCCGACAACGACGCGATCGCCCTGATGTCGATTCCGCGCGACCTCAAGGTCGAGATCCCCGGTGTCGGCACCGAAAAGTTCTCCTCCGCCTTCGCCTACGGCGGGCCCAAGCTCGCCCTGCAGGTGGTGAAGGAACTGACCGGCCTGCCGATCAACCACGTCGTCAACGTCGACTACCTCGGCTTCGTCCGCGCGGTCTACGCGATCGGCTGCGTCTACGTCGACGTCGACCGCCGCTACTACCACTCCAACGTCGGGGTGCCTCCCTCCGAACAGTATTCCGAAATCAACGTGCAGCCCGGCTACCAGCTGATGTGCGGGAAAAGGGCGCTGGAGTACGTCCGCTACCGCCACACCGACACGGATCTGGTTCGCGCTGCCCGCCAGCAGGACTTCCTCAGCGCGGCTCGCGCGCGGGTCCCGGTCGAGGACCTGGTGCTTGGCCGCAACGAGCTGATCGACATCTTCACCCGCTACACCACGTCCGACATCAGCGACACCGAGGCGATGCTGGAAGTGATGAAACTGTTCATCGCCTCGCGCAACGCGACGATCAACGAGGTCAGCTTCCCCGCCGAACTGGGCCCGAGCTTCGTCTACGCCTCGCCGAGCGCGATCCAGGGGGCTGTCGACCAGTTCCTCGGGATCGAAGCGAGCGGCGGGCCGCGCGGCTCGCTCGACGAGGCGGACGAAGAGCAGAAGAAGGGAACGAGGAAGTCGAAGAAGGCCCGCGGTGGCGGTGGCGGGAGGATGAAGGAGCCTCGCCTGGAGACGAAGCCGCCGGGCAGCGACGGGCTGGCCCCGGCCGGCGAAGCGGGTAAGGAGGAGGCGAAGATCGTCGCCCGCAAGGTCGACCACGGCTTCCCGGTCTTCTACCCGACGCGGCTGCCGCCCGGTGCCGCCTTCGAGGAAAGCAATCCCTATTTCCACATCCAGGACCCGCGCGTCTACCACTTCAAGGACACCGACGACGATCGCCACGGTGCCTACCGGATGGTCCTGACCATGGAACTCCCCGACGGCGTCCACTACTTCGGCGTGCAGGGGATCCAGGGCTGGAGCGACCCGCCGATTCTCAGCGGTCCCAGCATCACGCAGACGATCCGCGACCGCGAGTACGAGATATTCCTCGACGGCGACCGGATCAAACTGATCGCCTGGCACCGGGGGGACAACACGTACTGGGTGGCGAACAGCCTCCTACGGGTGCTGACCAACGATCAGATGATCGGGATGGCGCGCTCGGCCAATGTGAAGGTTCCGAACAAGAAGCCGAAACGGGGGAGGTCTGTGCGGTGAGTGGAGACAGAGAGCCGATCGGGGTGATCGGGGTCGGCTGGGTCGGGCTGGTCACCGCCGCCTGCTTTGCCGAGCTCGGGCACAGGGTGGTGGCGCGCGACATCGTCGCCGAGAAGGTGGAGGCGCTTTCGCGTGGCGAGACGACGATCCACGAGCCCGGCCTCGAAGCGCTGCTGAAGCGCAACGCGGAGCGGCTCACCTTCACCACGGACATGGGCGAGCTGCTCGACGGTGCGCGGTTGCTGTTCGTCTGCGTCGACACGCCGCCGACCCGCTCCGGCGACGCCGACCTCTCCCGGGTCCGCTCGGTGGTCGGTGATCTGCGCGCGGACAGCGGGCACGTCCTGATCATGAAGAGCACGGTGCCGGCGGGGACGGGGGAGTCGATCCGCCGCGACCTGCGCGGCCTGGCCTACGTCTCCTGCCCCGAGTTCCTCAAGGAGGGGTCCGCGGTCGAGGACTTCATGCACCCCGACCGCGTCGTGATCGGCGCCGATGCCGGCGAGGAGGAGGCCGGTGAGGCCGTGGCCCGCCTCTACGAGCCCCTGGGCGGCGAGATCGTGCGCACCGACGTGGCCAGCGCCGAGATGATCAAGCTCGCCTCCAACGCCTTCCTCGCGACCAAGATCTCCTTCGTCAACGAGATCGCCAACGTCTGCGAGGAGGTCGGCGCCGACGTCGCCGAGGTGGCGCGGGGGATGGGCCTCGACCAGCGCATCGGCGCCTCCTTCCTGCGGGCCGGGATCGGGTACGGCGGATCGTGCTTCCCCAAGGACGTCAGCGCGCTGAAGATGCTTGCTGGGAACAGCGGCTACCACTTCCAGCTGCTCAACGCCGTGATCGAGGTGAACGAGCTGCAGAAGCGGCGCGTGGTCGGCAAGCTGCAGAGGCACCTCGGGTCGCTGCTGGGCAAGCGGGTGGCGCTGCTCGGCCTCGCCTTCAAGCCCGACACCGACGACATGCGCGAGGCATCGAGCCTGGTGCTGGCGGCGCGGCTGGAAGGAGAGGGGGCGGAGGTCGTCGCCTACGACCCGGTCGCCGCCGAGGCCGCCCGGGGCCTGCTCGGCGAGGTCGAGTTCCGCGACTCGGCGCTGGACGCCCTCGCGGGGGCAGATGCGGCGGTCCTGGTCACCGAGTGGCCCGAGTTCGCCGAGCTCGACTGGAACGAGGCGGCGGCGCGGATGGCGCGGCCGCTGCTCGTCGACGGGCGCAACTTCCTCGACGCGAATCAGCTCAGGGAAGCCGGTTTCGAGTATGAGGGGATCGGTCGGGCGATCGAAGAGCCCGTGCCCGCAGGCACGACGGACTAGGCGTGCAGGCGATAGTCCTAGTCGGAGGCGAAGGGACTCGCCTGCGCCCCCTGACCGAGTCGGTGCCGAAGCCGGCGCTGACGCTCGTCGACCGGCCCTTTCTCGCCTACATGGTCGAGTGGCTGGCGGAGCACGGGGTCACCGAGGTCGTGCTCGCCTGCGGCTTCATGCCCGACGCGCTGCGCGAGGCGCTCGGTGACGGGGGGTCGGCCGGGGTGCGCATCCGCTACGTCGTCGAGCCGGAGCCGCGCGGCACCGCGGGCGCGATTCGCTTCGTCGCTGAAGAGCTCGGCGCCGAGCTCGACCGGCGCTTCCTCGCCCTCAACGGGGACGTCCTGACCGATCTCGACCTGAGCGCCCTGCTCGCCGCCCACGCAGATCGCGGCGCGCGGGCGACGCTCGGCCTGCACCCGGTCGAGGACGCCTCCGCCTACGGCCTCGTCAGCACCGGCGCGAACGGCGCGGTGCTGGAGTTCCTGGAGAAGACCGGGGAGCGAGCGCCGGCGGAGATCAATGCCGGGATGTACGTGCTCGACCGCTCGGTGCTCGACCTGATTCCCGCCGGCGAGAAGGTCTCGATCGAGCGCGACGTCTTTCCGCGGCTGGTCGGCGACGGCCTGCACGGATTGCGCCTCGATGGCTACTGGATGGACATCGGCACGCCCGAGCGCTACCTGCAGGCGAGCTGGGACATCCTCGAGGGCCGGGTCGAGACCCGGGTCGCGCCGACCGCGCCCGGTCTCTGGGTTGGGGCCGGGGCGCGGGTGGCCGAAGGGGCCGCGATCGGCCCCCGCGCCGTGGTCGGCCCTGGCTGCCAGGTGGCGGCCGGCGCCCGGGTGAGCGAATCGGTCATGCTCGAACGATGCACGGTCGGCGGCGGCGCCCAGGTCCGCGGCTCGATCCTCGCCGCGGGCGTCGAGGTTGCGGCGGGGGCGGAGGTCGACTGCGCCGTGATCGGCCGGGATGAGAGAGTGCCCGCCTGATGCTCGACGACATCCTCGACATTCCCGACCACCTGCCCGACGCTCTCTGGCGGGTCGAGTCCGCGCGCCTCGACCCCGCCGATGCGGCCGGAGTGATCGTCTGCGGCATGGGCGGCTCGGCGATCGGCGCCGATTTCGCCATCGCGGCACTGGGCGACCGCCTGACCAAGCCCCTGCTCACCGTGCGCGGCTACGAGCTGCCGAGCTGGGTGACGAAAGACTGGACGCTGCTCTTCTCCAGCTACTCCGGCGACACCGAGGAGACGCTCGTCTGCTTCGCCGCCGCCGAGGCGCTCGGTGCCCGTCGCATCGTCACCGGCGCCGGGGGGGAGCTGGTGGAGGAGGCGCGCGAGGCCGAGCTGCCGGTGATCGGGCTGCCCGGCCTGCTCTCGGCTCCGCGCGCCGCCGTTGCCTACACGATGGTCTGCGTCGCCGAGGTCGCCGCCTTCGCTGGGGCCGCGCCCCGCATCGACGCCGAGATCGAGGCTGCCGCCTCCTTCCTCGCCGGCCGGACCGAGGATCTGCTGGCCCGCGCCACCGAGATCGCCGAGCAGCTCGAGGGGAGGCTGCCGGTCATCCACGGCGCCGACCTCACGATCGCCGCCGCTCGCCGCTGGAAAGGCCAGGTCAACGAGAACGCCAAGCTTCCCGCCTTCATCTCTGAGATACCCGAGGCCAACCACAACGAGATCTGCGGCTGGGAGGGTTCTGCGACGACTGGGGCGAGGCTCGCCGCGGTGATGCTGGAAGACGCGGACCAGCACCCGCACGAGCGCCGCCGCTTCGAGCTCACAGCCGCCACGATCGAGTCCACCGGGGCAGAGGTGGTCAGGATCGAGACCGAGGGAGAGTCCCGCGTCGCCCGGCTGCTCTGGGCGACGATGCTGGGCGACCTGGTTTCGCTGAAGCTCGCCGAGTCCCGCGGCGTCGACCCCCTGGCGGTGGATGCCCTCGACGAGCTCAAGGCAGCGCTCGGGCGTCTTTGAGTCGTTCTCCTCATCTCCGTATCCTTCGCCGGGCACCAACAAGAAAAGGACCGAGAAAGGAACCGATGGCAACCGCCACCCAGGACTACAAAGTCGCCGACATCGGCCTCGCCGACTTCGGGCGCAAGGAGATCGCCCTCGCCGAGGTGGAGATGCCCGGCCTGATGCAGACCCGCGAGGAGTTCGCGGCCGAGCAGCCGCTGAAAGGCGCGCGGATCACCGGCTCGCTCCACATGACGGTGCAGACCGCCGTGCTGATCGAGACCCTGGTCGCCCTCGGCGCCGAGGTCCGCTGGGCCAGCTGCAACATCTTCTCCACGCAGGATCATGCCGCGGCCGCGATCGCCGCCGCCGGTATCCCGGTCTTCGCCTGGGAAGGCGAGACCCTGGAGGAGTACTGGTGGTGCACCGAGCAGGCTCTGCTCTGGCCCGACGGCGAGGGCCCGAACATGATCCTCGACGACGGCGGCGACGCCACCCTGCTCGTCCACAAGGGCGTCGAGTTCGAGAAGGCAGGCGCCGTGCCCGACCCGGCCTCTGCCGACTCGGAGGAGTTTCGCGTCGTGCTCGAGACCCTGCAGCGCTCGCTCGAATCCGACCCGCAGCGCTGGACCCGGATCGCCGAGGGGATCAAGGGGGTCACCGAGGAGACGACCACCGGCGTGCACCGGCTCTACCAGCTGGCCGAGACCGGCGACCTGCTCTT
>DATMEP010000142.1:0-19873 GCA_035556755.1 Solirubrobacterales bacterium | reverse complement strand
GATGTCCGGCTGACCGTCAAGCCAGCTGATCAAAGAAGTCGGGTACTTCGACCATCGGCGGTTCAGGTCGCCGCCGAGCAGCACCGGGGCCATACCGCCGAGTCCGTCGAGGGCTCGCAATACACGCTGCTCACGCAAGGGCGCAGGGTCGCCCACCGGAAACTGGCGGACGACAACGCTGGTCGGGGGATTCTCGGTATCAACTCGCCAGGTGTTCGCGTGCTGGCCGCCTTCGAGGCGCGCGGCACCCAGGATCACGGCTGACGGGCCCGCCAGGCGCCGGACTTCCTCCAGCGCTCCAGATGAAGGCAGGGCCTCGGATCGAGTCATCGCCGAAACTCTAAGTTGACGGCGCTCCTAGAGGATCATCCTTGCGTCCATCGCAAAGTCTCCGGTGCTAGAGGCGTTCGCTGGACGGCACTGGGAGATGCGGGGCCAGATCCTCAAGGCGGCTGGCAAGTCACCCGCTTTGGAAGCATTTGCTGGGCAACAGCAGGGGATGAGGGATCAGATTTGAAAGCGGTGGGAAAGTCGTCTGCGCTTGAGACGCTTACCGGCCAGAGCCGCAAATGGCAGGAGCAGGTTCTTAAAGCTGCCGATACGTCATCTGCCCTCGATTCATTCAGTGCGCAGTAGCGGGAGAGGCACCGGCAGCTCCTTGCCGCCGTTGGGAGGTCGCCCGCGTTGGAGCAGGCGTTCAGGAACTGGAAGATGACGCTGCCTTCGGGGCTTGCCGATCAAATGGCGGTTTTCTGTACTTCGAGATGGTCACGATCTTGAAGTGCGCTGAGTTGATGGGCTGGAATGACTGTCGCCAAGGAAGGCTTGGGAGCGCCTATCCCGGCTGCGGTCTTGTACTTGCTTTACATGTTCATCGCGGCAGGCGAGCTGGCGGCGCATTTCGCCAAGGACGCTGTAGCCGACGCAGACGACTAGACGATCTGCTTCTCAAGGCTCGCTGCACCCTTCGCGAGCCAGTGGCAGCGTGATCGAGAAGTCTCAACGACCGTTTAGACTTTTCTCATGGCAACTGCGGTCAAGAAGCTGGACTTGACGGTCGGCGAGTTGGTGGAAGTGGGGGGCCGACGCTATGAGGTCGTGCCTGATCGTGAGGGCGGTTTGACCCTAGAGCCGCCGATCACGCCGATGGCCGAGCTTGATGCGGAGTGGGGCACCTCACCGGCCGACGCTGAGGCATTTGAGCGGCTGACCGCCGACGATCTCACCGACCAAGAGGGCTAGTAAAGCCCCTCGGCGGTTTCTAGTTCCGCTGGCCCCTATTGTGCGCGCGCTCCCCGGAGCGCAAAAGGCCTGCCGCCTGTACCTGTCGAGTTCCGCTCGCCGATCTGGGCGGAGGAGGTCTGGCGCTTTGCGGCACGGTCATCTCCGCGCATCCAGGCGGAACTTGCGCGGAAGGAGATCGAACATGGTTTGACGTCGCTCGTCTGGCGGCGCTGCTCGCCGGAGGGAGCCGATGGGACCAATCTGCCTGGCTGTCGCAAGCTCTACGTTCCGCTTCGGGCCGAAGGAGCGTCTGATGCGCCGTTTGGGCTTATTTTCCGCTTATCCCGCACCCCAGATGGCCTGGCATGGGTCATGATCGCCTTCGGAGAGCGCCACCCGACCAACCCCCGAAGCCGCAGCGTCTACGAGCGCGCTCATAAGCGCTTGCACGGTCACTACCCCTGAGTGGTCTCTTCCGGGTGTCCCTCGTCTCAGCGTCGGTACTCCTGCGCCCATCGCTCAAGTCGAAGCAACAGCGGCGGCCGGTCTTGAGCGCATTACGCTGCACGAGTGCCGCCACACCTTCGCCTCCTTGATGATCGCTGCCGGAGTCAACGCGAGGCGCTACAGAGCTTCATGGGCCACGCCAATATCTCGATCACCTGGACCGCTACGGGCACCTAATGCCCCGCTCCGAGGCCGAGGCCGCGAGTCTGCTCGACACCTACCTGAGCGCACAGCGCGAGCGCGACGAGGAAACCGCCCGCGCGGCTGGCGGCAGCGAATTAAGAGCGGCCTCGGACCAGATTTTCAAGCCGGTCCCGTAGTCGAGGGCTCATGAAGACTGCCCGAGCCCGGCCGTTCCCCGCAAATCCGCACCCGCCGAGTCTCACTTCAACAGGAACGACGGGTTCGCTCACGTAATGAAAGATCGCGTAGAGCACCGCCCCATCATCTTCGGGACAGCTGTACGTAGCGCCCCGAGGAACTTTACGTAGGCCGTTGAATTCCCTGGCAACAGAGCGAACGATTCCCGGCCTATGCAGTAGGCGTTTAGCCTCAAGCTTCCCGGCCCGGGCCCGCGTCTCCGGCGTTTGCTTCATGCCGCCGAAGCCGTAATAGCGGCACAGAAGGAGTTCGTTGGCCTGGCTCGGGACCACGGAGTCATGGCTACGGGCGTTCCGATTTGCCCCTTCCAGCTCCCCTTCGCTGAGGGCTTGCTTGAAACAGCTCGCCGGGAGGGTCTTGGGGTGGTTCGATGAGGCGGCGCTACCCTCGGAGTTTGAACAGCCAAAAAATGCCAAGGCGCTCGCCAGGGCAAGCAGCGCGGCGAATGCGAGTTGCTTCGGGGTTTTTTCTATCGACTTCTACGGTCGTCCGGCCGATGCATCACCGGTCGCGGGATAAGCGAGTTTCTTACCCAGGACATCCTAGTCGTGGCGACCGCCAAGTGTCGCCGTACGGGCTGAAGACTGCCGGGCCTCAATCGCATTACGCTGCACGAGTGCCACGCTTCCCATTCGATGTTTGGCAAAGAGACAGGGGCTGCGGGGCTGCTCGGCGCCTATCTGAGTGCCCAGCGCGAACGCGACGAGGATGCCGTCCGCGCGGCTGGTGGAGCGCTGACTGGCGCATAGGTGGCGCACCGTGACGGCAAACCGCTCTGACAAGCCACTTCGCGTCCCGCCTACCGGGATGTACTTCATCTGATGAGGATTGGGGCGGAGGCGTCTGCGGTCGTCGGCGAGACGCCGCTGGTGGCGCTGCGTCGGCTCGGCGAGGGGCTGGGGGCGGAGGTCTGCGCGAAGCTGGAGTACTTCAACCCCGGCGGCTCGGTCAAGGACCGGATCGGGGTGGCGATGATCGACGCCGCCGAGGAGGAGGGGCTGATCGAGCGGGGGCGCTCGGTGATCGTCGAGCCGACCAGCGGCAACACCGGAATCGCGCTGGCGATGGTCTGCGCGGCGCGCGGCTACGAGCTGATCCTCACCCTGCCGGAGGGGATGAGCCGCGAGCGGGCGAAGCTGCTGCGCGCCTACGGGGCCGAGGTGCGGGAGACCCCCTCGCTGGGCGGGATGGGCGAGGCGGTCGAGCTCGCCGAGGCGATCCGCGAGCAGCGCAAGGGCTTCATGCCGCAGCAGTTCTCCAACCCGGCGAACCCGGACGTGCACCAGCGCACCACCGCCGAGGAGATCTGGCGCGACAGCGACGGCGAGGTGGGGGCCTTCGTCGCCGGGGTCGGCACGGGGGGGACGATCACCGGGGTGGGCCGGATGCTGCGCGAGCGCAGTCCGGAGACCCTGATCGTCGCGGTCGAGCCGGTGACCTCGCCGGTCCTCTCCGGCGGCACCCCGGGCCCCCACAAAATCCAGGGCATCGGCGCCGGCTTCGTGCCCGCGGTTCTCGACCGCTCGGTGATCGACGAGACGCTTGCGGTCTCCGACGAGGACGCGCTGGAGACGGCGCGCCTGGCGGCCCAGCGGGAGGGCATCCTCGCTGGGATCTCGGCCGGGGCGAACATCCGGGCGGCGCTCGAGGTCGCGGCGCGGCCCGAGCTTGCCGGCAAGAGGGTGGTGACGGTCGTCTGCGACTCGGGCGAGCGCTACATGTCCCTACCCTTCTTTGCACCGTGAACGCGCTCAAACGTGTCTCCTGCGAGGTCAGGGCCGACGTCAAGGCGGCCCGCGATCGCGACCCCGCGGCGCAGGGCGTCTCGACCTTCGAGATCCTCACCAGCTGGGCCGGGGTGCAGGCGCTGCTCGCGCACCGGGTCGCGCACACGCTGCGGGACGCGGGGGTGCCGCTGGCGCCGCGAGCGATCGCCTACCTCAGCCGCTCGATCACTGGCGTGGAGATCCACCCGGCGGCGAAGATCGGCGGCGAGTTCTTCATCGATCACGGCTCCGGCGTGGTGATCGGAGAGACGGCGGAAATCGGCGAGCGGGTGACGCTCTACCAGGGGGTGACCCTCGGCGGTACGGGCTTCCAGCCCGGCAAGCGCCACCCGACCCTGGGCGACAACGTGACCGTCGGTTCCGGCGCCAAGCTGCTGGGGCCGATCGCGGTCGGCAGCGGGGCGAAGATCGGCGCCAACACCGTCGTCGTCGAGGACGTGCCGCCGGGCTCCACTGTGGTCGGCAACCCAGGCCACCCGGTCAGGGTCGAAGGGCGCCGCGTCGAGGGGCCCGACGCCGACTGGATCCACCTGCCCGATCCGATCGCCGAGGCGATCAAGACGCTCTCGGAGCGGATCGCGGCGCTCGAGGAGCGGATCGCCCAGCTCGACGGGGGTGAGTCGCCCGGGAGCGAGGGCGGAGAGCTGCGCCCGCGGACCGGCCGCTCCTCGGCCGGCGGCTGAGCCGGCCGCGCCCGTCTCTATTCTCGGAGCCGATGCTCCAGGCCGAGTCGGAGATGTCCGAGCACCTCCCGGATAGCCCCGAGGGAGCCCCGACCGAACCCGGTGCCGACCGCGCCGAGCGGCTGCTGGCGGGCCTCAACGAGCCGCAGCGCGAGGCGGTTCGCCATCCCGAGGGGCCGCTGCTGGTCCTGGCCGGGGCCGGCTCCGGCAAGACCCGCGTCCTGACCCACCGGATCGCCTACCTGCTGGCCACCGAGGCCGCCCGCCCGGGAGAGATCCTCGCGATCACCTTCACCAACAAAGCGGCGAGCGAGATGCGCGAGCGGGTAGAGCAGCTGGTCGGCCGCTCGGCGCGGGCGATGTGGGTGACCACCTTCCACTCCGCCTGCGCCCGGATGCTGCGAGCCGACGCCGAGCGGCTCGGCTATTCGCGCAACTTCACGATCTACGACGAGTCCGACTCGCTGCGAATGCTCAAACGCTGCATGGAGGAGCTGCACGTCGACCCGAAGCGCTACCCGCCGCGGGCGATCCGCTCGCAGGTCTCCGGTGCCAAGAACCAACTGGTCGACGCGGCCGCCTACGCCGAAGCGCAGGGCAGCGTCTTCGAGGAAACCGTGGCCGAGGTCTACGCGCTCTACGAGAAGCGGATGCTCGCGGCCAATGCGATGGACTTCGACGACCTCCTGGTCCGCACGGTCAATGCGCTGGAGCTGTTCGAGGAGGTGCGCGGGCGCTGGCGCCGCACCTTCCGCCACGTCCTCGTCGACGAGTACCAGGACACCAACCATGCCCAGTACCGGCTGCTGCAGCTGCTCAGCGCCGAGCACGGCAACCTGATGGTCGTCGGCGACGAGGACCAGTCGATCTACGGCTTCCGCCACGCCGACATCCGCAACATCCTCGACTTCGAGCGTGACTTCCGCGAGGCCGAGGTGGTCAAACTCGAGCAGAACTACCGCTCGACCCAGACCATCCTCTCGGCCGCGAACGCGGTGGTCGAACACAACCGCGAGCGGCGCCCGAAGCGGCTCTGGACCGATCTGGCCGGCGGCGATCCGCTGCAGCTGTCCGAGCTCTCCGACGAGCACGAGGAGGCGCGCTGGGTTGCGGCGGAGATCGAGCGCCTTGGCGAGGAGGAGGGGGTGCGGCGCGAGGACGTCGCGGTCTTCTACCGGACCAACGCGATGAGCCGGGTGCTCGAGGACACGCTGGTCCGCTTCGAGCTGCCCTACCAGGTGATCGGCGGCACCAAGTTCTACGAGCGGGCGGAGGTCAAGGACGCGGTCGCCTACCTCAGCCTGCTGGTCAACCCGGCGGACCAGGTCTCCTTCGCCCGGATCGTCAACTCGCCCCGTCGCGGGATCGGCAAAACCAGCCAGGGCCGGCTCATCGCCCACGCCAACACGACCGGGTTGCCGATCTGGGAGGTGGCCGGCCGGGTCGAGGAGGTGCCGGGGCTGGGTGCGGCGGCGATCAAGGCCGTCTCGCGCTTCTACGAGGCGCTGGAGCGGCTGCGGGCGCGGGCGGACTCGGCGCCGGTCGCCGAGCTGCTCGAGGCGACTCTGCGCGAGACCGGCTACCTCGACGCGCTGGCGGCGGAGCGCACCGTCGAGGCGGAGGGACGGGCCGAGAACCTCGAGGCCCTGGTAGACGGCGCTGCCGAGTTCGACGTCAACCGCGAGCTCGAGGGCGAGGGCGACGTCTCCGCCGTGGAGGAGTTCCTGCAGCAGATCTCCCTCTACACGCAGCAGGACGAGCTGCGCGACGAGCCGGCGATCACGCTGATGACCCTCCACAACGCCAAGGGCCTCGAGTACGAGACGGTCTTCATCATCGGCTGCGAGGACGGCGCCTTCCCGCACATGAAAGCGCTCGAAGAGGGGGGCGAGGAGGAGGAGCGGCGCCTCTGTTATGTCGGCATCACGCGCGCCCGCAGGCGCCTCTACATGACCTGGACCCGCGAGCGGCGGCTGTTCGGTCGCGCCGAGCGCAACCTGCCCTCGCGCTTCGTCGACGAGCTGCCGGCGGAGCTGACCGAGCGCCACTCCAGCGCACCGGGAGCGGGGGTAGGGGGTGTGGCCAGCTGGGACACCGGCGCTTCCGGTGAGGCACCGGCACCGATCGATCCGGGACCCGCGCTTGCCCTGCACACCGGCGACGACGTCGTCCACGCCAGCTTCGGCGACGGCGTCGTCACCGCGGTCGAGCCGGGTGGGGTCGTCGTCGTCCGCTTCTCCGGCGACGGCACCGAGCGCAAGCTGATGGCCGACTACGCGCCGATCCGGAAGCGGTGATGACCGCGGCGGCTCGCGTCATCGACGGCAAGGCGGTCGCGGCGGCGGTGCGCGAACGCGTGGCAGGCGAAGTCGCCGACTACCGTGAGGCGACCGGCCGGGTCCCCGCGCTGGCAACCGTGATCGTCGGCGAGGACCCCGCCTCCCAGATCTACATCGCCAACAAGCACAAGGCCTGTGCCGAGGTCGGGATGGAGTCGGTCCACCGCGAGCTCCCCGCCACCACCAGCGGGGACGAGCTGATCGAGCAGGTCGGAGGGCTCGGCCGCGACGAAGAGGTCGACGGCATCCTCGTGCAGCTGCCGCTGCCGCCGCAGATCGATCCCGACGCCGTTGTCGCCGCGATCGATCCCGCCAAGGACATCGACGGGCTCACCCCGGCCAACGCCGGGCTGCTCGCTCACGGCACCCCCGGCCTGGTCCCATGCACGCCGGCCGGCGTGATGGAGCTGCTGCGCCACGAGGGGGTCGAGCTGGAGGGGGCCGAGGCGGTCGTGGTCGGGCGCTCGAAGCTGGTTGGCGTGCCCGTCGCGAGGCTGCTGCTCGGCGCCAACACGACGGTCACCGTCTGCCACTCCCGCACCCGCGATCTGGCCGCGGTCTGTCGCCGCGCCGACGTGCTCGTCGCGGCCGTCGGCGCGCCGCGGCTGCTCGGTGCCGACGCGGTCAAGCCGGGGGCCGTTGTGATCGACGTCGGCATGAACAGGACCGAGGACGGTCTCTGCGGCGACGTCGACTTCGAGCCGGTCTCCAAGGTCGCCGCGGCGATCACCCCGGTTCCCGGCGGGGTCGGCCCGATGACGATCGCGATGCTGCTCGTAAATACGTTGGGCGCCGCCCGAGCGCGGGTGTAGTGTCGCCTCGACCCCTACTCCCCGGAGGATGTGCAGATGGAAGTTGACAAGCTGAGCAACGGAGAGAAGATCTCGGCGGTCTCCGCGATCCTCCTCTTCGTATTCATGTTCTTCGACTGGTTCGGCGTCGAGGTGTCCGGAGTGCCGGGCTTTACCGGCGACGTCAGCGGCGCCGGCGGCAGCGCCTGGGATGCGCTCGACGTGATTCCGATCTTCCTGATGCTGGCGATCGTCGTGGCGATCGGGGTGGCCGTGATCCGGCTCACCGACGCTGACCTGGAGCCGCCGATCTCGCTCAACGCGGTAGTCGCAGCGCTGGGGGGCCTCGCGGCGCTCCTGATCCTCTACCGGATCATCGACCAGCCAGGCGGGGGCGGCGACTTCGGCGGGGTCGAGGTCGACGTCACCCTGAAGCTCGGCATCTTCCTCGGCCTGGTTGCCGCGGCGGGGATCGCCTACGGCGGCTACAGCGCGATGCGCGAGGAAGGGATGACCTTCGGCGACGTCGGCGACCGGCTCGGCGGGGGCGGCACTCAACAGCCTCCCTCCGGAGGTCAACCCCCGGCCGGCGGAACTCCGCCGCCACCACCTCCACCACCGTCGGGACAGCAGCCACCGGCCCCGCCTTCCCAGAGCCCCCCGCCGCCTCCACCGCCTCCGGCCGGGCAGTAGGAGTCTCTACGCCGCCGGGGTCGCTTCGGCGATTCCGGCGGCCACTCTCTTCGCGAACGCGGTGATCGTCATCATCGGGTTCACCCAGACTGCCGTGGGGAAGAGGGAGGCGTCGACGACGTAGAGGCCGCCGACGCCGTTGACGGAGCCGTCGGCGGCGCAGACTCCCTCGCGGGGGTCGCTGGCTATCCGCGCGGTGCCCATCGGGTGGAAGGCCTCGAGGCGAAGCTCAGACGGCTTAAAGGTCGTCGCCTCGAACTCTGCGAGGTTCCCGGGCCGCAGCACCGGGGTCCGGCCGATGTTGGGGTAGACCTCACTCGCTCCGGCGGCGAAGTGGACCTCGGCGGCGCGGGCGATGCCGAAGGTGAGGCGCCGGGCGTCCTCGTCGGTGAGCCGGTAGTTGGCGCGCAGCGAGCCGTCGCGGGCGATCCCGACCCTGCCGGCCGACTCGTCGGCGAGCTGGACGCCGATCGAGCCGACGTGGCCGAAGTTCAGGATCGCCTCCTGGTGCTCGCGCCCGGAGCCGAGCAGCCAGGCGCCGCCGAAGGGAAGCGGGGTGAAGGTCGCCTCGAGCAGGACCCGCTCCGACTCCCACTCGTCGACGTAGTAGCTCTGCATCACGCCCTCCCAGCCGCGCACCTCCTCCTCGTAGCGGGCACCGACCCAGGAGGCCGGATGGATGTGGAGGTTGCGGCCGACCTGGTCGCCCCCGAGCCCCGAACGCAGCAGCAGCTCCGGGGTGCCGAAGGCGCCGCCGGCGACGATCGTCGCCCGGCGGGCGCGGACGGTGTAGGGGCGGCGATTGCCGTTGCGCTCGCCATCTGCGGCGGCGACGCAGTGGACGCCGGCTGCGCGGCCGTCCTCGACCAGAACCCGGCGCGCTTCGACGCCGGCCCGAACCCGGGCGCCGGCGGCGACGGCGCGGGGGAGGTAGCTGACGTGCATGCCCCGCTTGGCGTCGATCCGGCAGCCGTAGGGGCAGGAGCTGCACTGGACGCAGTTGCCGGCGTTGCGGGCGATCGGGCCGCCGCTGGCGCCGATGGCCGCCGCCCCTTCCATCGCGAGCTGCCCGTTGCGGCCCATCCGCTCGGGGTCGAGCGGGGTCACCCGCAGGAACTCCTCGGCCTCTGCGAAATCGGGGGCGAGGTCGCCCGCCCACTCGATCCCGTAGCGCTCGCGCCAGTGGGCGAGGACCGGATCGGGGGCGCGGAAGCAGGTGCCGGAGTTGATCACCGTCGTGCCGCCGACCGTTTTCGCCACCGGCACGGGGATCGGGGGGCGGCCCTCGGCGATCGTCAGGCCGCCGTCGCGGTAGAGCGAGGCGATCGCCTCGAGTGGGTCGGTGGGGTAGCTGTCGCGGTCGTAGTCGCCGCCGGCCTCGAGCACGATCACGTCCAGTCCCGCCTCGGCGAGGGCGGCGGCCGCGACCGCCCCGCCGGCGCCCGAGCCGACGATGACGACGTCGCATTCCTCGCCTTCCCCCGATGGTTCGGTGTTCCCCAGCGAGCCGGCCGGCTCGGGCAGCGAGCCATCGGCGACGCGGCAGCTCGTCTCCAGGCCCAGCCGCCGCTCGACTCCCGGGTCGACGGCGTAGCCGAGCGTCGTGAACGTCTTGCACATCAGCAGCAGCTCGTGGTAGAGGCTGAAGCGGGAGCGCTCCATGCGGGCGAGGAAGTCTTCGCGCGCCTTCAGGTCGAGGCGGCTGAAGCGCCACGGGAAGGGCAGCCACTCGAGCACGCGCAGGCCGAGCCTGACGCGGGTCAGGACGCGCGGCGAGAAGGAGGTGAGGAAGCGCCCGACCGGGCCGGAGACGTCGACCTCACGCTCGGCTGCGGGCAGGCCGTCGAGGGCGGGGGCCATCGCCTCGCAGATCGCGCTGAGGGTTCGCTGCTCGGTGGCCGACAACCCCGGCGGGCGCTGTCAGCCGGGTGCCGGGGAGCGTTCGACTCGGCCCGCAAGGGACCAAAGCCAGAGGGCCGCCAGCGCCAGGAAGCCGTCGACGAGGAAGTTGAGCAGGTAGATGAAGACGTCCTGGTCGAAGAGGTAGAAGCCGAGCGAGCCGAGCGAGGAGGCGGTCTTGCCGGCCGCCAGCACCAGCAGCAGTGGCCGGTAGCGGACGACGTCGGCCTGGGCGACGACGCAGATGCCGGTGATCACGACCATGTAGGCGAAGGCCAGGGCCAGCCAGAGCTGCTCCTCGCCGTGGGGGGCGCGGGCGAAGTCGCCGATCGAGTCGCCGAGGTCGGAGATGGTGTCGAGGACCCCGTTGGGAACCGCGATGAAGAGGATGCCGACGACGGCGAAGCTGACGGCGAGCAGGCGCAGGTTGAGGACGACGAAGCGCTCTGCCTTCTCTCCCCGCATCGTGCGGGGACAATAACTGGCTGAGCAGCCAAACGTTCCGGCGCGGCAGATCTGACGGGTGCCCACCTAGAATCCCGGCCGTGATCGAGAAAGAGCAGGTGCTCCATGTCGCGAAACTGGCGCGGTTGCAGCTCTCCGACGAGGAAGTCGAGAAGATGGTTGGGGAGCTGTCCGGGATCTTGGAGCACGTCGACCTGATCTCGCAGCTGGAGCTGGACGGGGTCGAGCCGACCTCGCACGTGGTCGCGCTGGAGAACGTGCTGCGGGCCGACGAGCCGCGACCCAGCTGGCCCCGGGAAGCGGTCCTGGAGCAGGCGCCCGACCCGGCCGACGGCGCCTTCGGGGTGCCCTCGCCCCAGGCCGAGTGATGGCCGAGCTGCTGAAGCTGACCGTCGCCGAGGCGGTGGCGAAGATCGGAGCAGGGGAGATCGCGCGCGAGGAGTACTCCGAGGCCTGGCGCGAGGCTGCCGCCGGGGACGAGCTGAACGCCTACCTGTGGCGCGGGGAAGACGGCGCGGGGAAGGGTGGCGGATCGCTGGCCGGGATCCCCGTCGCGGTCAAGGACCTCTTCTGCACCGAGGGAGTCGAGACGACCGCCGGCTCGCGAATTCTCGAAGGGCACCGGCCGCTCTACACGGCGACGGCGGTGCGCAGGCTGGCCGAGGCTGGCGCGGGGGTGCTCGGCAAGACCAACATGGACGAGTTCGCGATGGGCTCCTCCAACGAGAACTCCGCCTACGGCCCGGTCCGCAACCCGTGGGACCCGGAGCGGGTGCCGGGCGGCTCCTCCGGCGGCTCGGCGGCCGCCGTCGGCGGCGGCCTGGCGCCCTGCGCGATCGGCACCGACACCGGCGGCTCGATCCGCCAGCCGGCGGCGCTCTGCGGGATCGTCGGACTCAAGCCGACCTACGGCGCGATCTCCCGCTACGGGATGATCGCCTTCGCCTCCTCGCTCGACCAGTGCGGGCCGCTGACCCGCGACGTCACCGACGCGGCGCTGCTGTTGGGGGCGATGCAGGGCCGCGACCCCTGCGACTCGACCTCGGTCGGGATCGAGGGAGGCGTGAGGGCACCGAGCCAGGAGAGCTTGCAGGGGTTGCGTTTCGCGGTCCCCGCCGAGCTTGCGCACGATGCGATCGAGCCCGGGGTGCGCACCGTGTTCGACGAAACCCTGGCCCGGATCGAGGCGCTCGGTGGCGAGATCGCCGAGGTGCCGCTGCCCCACGCCGAGCACGGCATCTCCGCCTATTACGTGATCGCCCCGGCCGAGGCTTCCTCCAACCTGGCCCGCTACGACGGGGTCCGCTACGGCAAGCGGAGCGGCGGCGAGGGCGACCTGATCGAGATGTACGAGACGACCCGCTCGGAGGGCTTCGGCGAGGAGGTGAAGCGGCGGATCATGCTCGGCACCTACGCGCTCTCCTCCGGCTACTACGAGGCCTATTACGGCCAGGCGCAGAAGGTCCGCACCAAGATCGCCGCCGACTACGCCGCCGCCTTCGCCCAGTTCGACTTCGTCGTCACCCCGACCTCGCCCTCGGTCGCCTTCCGCCTCGGCGAGAAGACCGACGATCCGCTGGCGATGTACATGAACGATTTCTTCACCGTGCCGATGAGCCTCGCCGGCATCCCGGCGATCTCGATTCCTGCCGGGCTTGCCGAGCCCGAAGGGGGCGGCCCGCGACTTCCGGTCGGCTTCCAGATCGCCGCGCCGGCTTTCGCCGAGCAACGCCTGCTCGAGGCCGCTTACGCCCTGGAGCAGTCGCTCGGCTTCGAGGCGAGGCCCGGGGGCGATGGCGGTGGCTGAGCTGGAGGCCGTGATCGGGCTTGAGATACACGTCCAACTCTCGACCCGGACGAAGATGTTCTGCGGCTGTGAGCTGTCCTTCGGCGACGAGCCGAACGTCCACACCTGTCCGGTCTGCCTCGCTCACCCTGGAGTGCTGCCGGTGCCCAACGAAGAGGCGATCCGCTACGCGCTCAAGATCGCCGCGGCGCTCGAGTGCGAGGTCGCGCCGCGCTCGATCTTCCACCGTAAGAACTACTTCTATCCCGACAATCCGAAGGCGTACCAGATCAGCCAGTACGACGAGCCGCTTGCGGTCAACGGCAGGCTGGGTGTGATCCGGATCCACCGCGCCCACCTCGAGGAGGACGCGGCCAAGACGATCCACCTCGGCGAGTCGGGGCGGATCCACGGCTCCGGCGCCTCGCTTGTCGACTTCAACCGCGGCGGCACGCCCCTGGTCGAGATCGTCACCGAGCCCGACCTGCGCAGCGCCGGCGAAGCCGCCGCCTGGGCGCGCCTGCTCCGCACCACGGTCCGCCAGCTCGACGTCTCCGACGTGAACATGGAGGAGGGCAGCCTGCGGGTCGACGCCAACGTCTCGGTGCGGCCGGCCGGCAGCGAGGTTCTGGGCACGAAGACCGAGCTGAAGAACATGAACAGCTTCCGCTTCCTCGAGCGGGGCATCGAAGCGGAGCTGGAGCGGCAGCGGCAGCTGATCGCCGCGGGAGGGACCGTGGTCCAGGAGACCCTCCACTTCCACCCGGCCGACGGCACCCTGACCCCGCTGCGCTCCAAGGAGGAGGCGCACGACTACCGCTACTTCCCCGAGCCGGACCTGGTGCCGCTGGCGCCGAGCGAGGCGATGCTGCGCGAGGCGCGCGAGGCGCTTCCGGAGCTGCCGGCCGCGCGAATCGAGCGCTACCGCACCGAGCTGGAGCTCTCAGCCGAGACCGCCGCCCTGCTCGCGGCCGACCCGGACACGGCCGCCTACTTCGAGCGCGCCGCGGGCGCGGCGAGCGGGGTGGAGGCCCGGGTCGTCGCCAACTGGGTGACGGGAGAGCTGGCCGCGGCGCTGCGCCAGGACGGGGGAGAGGCCGGCGCCGCCGGGTCGCAGGTCACGCCCGAGGCACTCGCCGCGCTCGTCGGGATGGTCCAGGAGAAGAAGATCTCCCACGGCAGCGGCAAGACGGTGCTGGCGGCCCTGGTCGCCGAGGGCGGCGACCCGGAGGCGATCGTCGAGCGTGAGGGCCTCGCCCAGATCTCCGACAGCGGCGAGCTGGAGTCGATCGTCGCCGCAGCCGTCGATGCCAACCCCGAGGCCGCCGACCAGATCCGCTCCGGCAACCAGAAGGCGATCGGCGCGATCGTCGGCGCCGTGATGAAGGAGACCAAAGGCCGCGCCGACGGCGGCGAGGTCAACCGCCTGATCAAGGCGAAGCTCGCTGATCGCTAGGACGACACGCCGCGAAAAGAAACGGCCCCGGGTGCGCACCCGGGGCCGTTCAAACCTTGTGAACACCCAACAGCCGAAACTTTAGCGCTACATCGAAATTGCGTGCTGCGAGGGCCCGACGGGGGACTTGAAGCAGATGGGCCTGAAAGTGCGTTCTGGAACTTTGTAACACGTTGTTACAAAGTGCTACCTTGGGCTTATGGCCTGGAACGTCGTCATCGCCGGGGGTGGATTCGGTGGCGCGATGGCGGCGCGGGAGCTGGAGCGGATCATGCCGCGGCAGTCGGCCCGGCTGACGCTGGTCAACGACGTCAACTTCCTGCTCTACACGCCGTTCCTGCCGGAGGCGGCGGCCGGCACCCTGGAGCCGCGGCACGTCGTCACGCCGCTGCGCGAGATCCTCGACCGCACCTACCTGCGGCTGGGCAGCGTCGTCGGCCACGACCCGGCCGCCCGCACCGTCGAGCTGCGCACCCGCGAGGGCGAGACCGAGCGGCTCGCCTACGACCAGCTGCTGCTCGCCCTCGGTTCGGTTTCGCGGGTGCTGCCCGTGCCCGGCCTCTCCGAGCACGCGATCGGGTTCAAAACGCTCGCCGACGCGATCTGGCTGCGCAACCACGTGATCGAGACGCTGGAGGCCGCCAACGCCAGTGAGGACCCGGCCCGCCGCGACGAGCTGCTCACCTACGTCTTCGTCGGCGGCGGCTACGCCGGCCTCGAGGCGCTGGCCGAGCTGCAGGACTTCGCCGCCGACGCGATGGAGAGCTACCCGCGCGCCCGCCTGCACGGGATGCGCTGGGTCCTGGTCGAGGCGGCTGACCGGGTCCTGCCCGAGATCGACGCCGGTCTTGCCGAGTACGCACTGCGCGAGCTGCGCGGTCGCGGCATCGACATCCGCCTCGGCACCACTCTGGAGGAGGTGACGGCGAACAGCGCCCGGATCTCCAGCGGCGAGACGCTGCCGACCCGGACCGTCGTCTGGACCGCCGGGGTGGCGCCGCACCCGAGCCTGCGTCACCTCAAGGTGCCGCTCGACGAGCGCGGCCGCACCCCCGTCGACGATCACCTGCGGGTGCGCGGGATGGACTCGGTCTGGGCGATCGGCGACTGCGCCGCGGCTCCCGACCCGGATGGCGGCTTTTACCCGCCGACCGCCCAGCACGCGGTCCGGCAGGGCCCGGTCGCGGCACGCAACATCGCCGCCGAGCTGGGGGTGGGGACGGCGCGGCCCTTCGAGTACCGGGGCAACGCCGCCTTCGTCAACCTCGGCCGCTACAAGGCCGTCGGCCGGGTCGGCGGCCGCACCTTCCGCGGCTTCCCGGCCTGGTGGCTGGCGCGGACCTACCACATGAGTCAGATCCCGGGTGCCGCCCGCAAGGCGCGCGCCGTGATCGACTGGACGGCCAGCCTGCCTTTCCGCCGCGACCTCGCCGAGGTCGGGTCGATCGGCCACCCGAGGCCGCTGGAGGCGACAATAGGGCCGTGGGATTCGAGTACCTCATCATCGCCTTCTCCTTCGGCCTCGCCACCGGAATAATCGGCCGCGGCAAGGGCAGCTCCTTTTGGCTCTGGCTGCTGATCGGCACGATGGTGCCGCCGCTCGGGCTGATCGCGGTGATCCTCTACCGCTCCGAGAAGGACGAACCCGAACGGCAGTGCCCCATCTGCAGCAAGGCGGTGAAGCTCTACGTCCAGGTCTGCCCCCGCTGTGGCGCCGACCTCTACCTGCCAGACCCCGCCGAGGTCCGTCACCCCGCGGTCGAACGCTGAGCTCCCAGGGCGGCCTGGATCCCCGCCGGGTCCCAGCGCCCGATCGCATCGATCACGCGGCCGTCGCGAAGCACGAAGCGCCCGATTCCGTCCCAGGCGACGCGCTCGCCGTTCACCGTCGCCTCCATCGCGTACTCGACGAAGATCACCTCGCCGCGGGCCGCCCAGTTCCGCATCTCCAAGGAGATGTCCGGCATCAGCGCCTTGATCCCCCTGACGTAGTCGGGCTCCTCGTCGCCCCGGATCGGCTGCTCCATCCCGGAGTGGTGGATCGTCGCCTCGGGGTGCACCATCTCGAACCGCTCGAGGCGGTCCGCATCGAAGCTCGGCCAGATTTCCTCGTAGACCTGGATGAATCGCTCGACGTCCGACATCGCGGGTTCCTTTCGTCCGTTGCCCATGGCTCGGTCTGCGTGGCGACGATAGGTGAGTAGTGAGCGCATTTCTGGCGGGAATCCGCCATGGTCGGCCGAGTCGCCCCTGATGTCGGAAAGCCGCCAGAGAAGGGGCGGTTGCCGTGGGACGATGGGCCCGTGATCGAGGATTTCGAGGCCTGTTACCGGTTCATGCGCAGTCGCGATCCCCGCTACGACGGTTACTTCTTCGTCGGCGTGCTCTCGACCGGCATCTACTGCCGCCCCAGCTGTCCCGCCCGGCTGCCGAAGCGACGCAACATCCGTCTTTTCCGCAGCGCGGCCGGGGCCCAGGAGGCCGGCCTGCGAGCCTGCAAGCGCTGCGATCCGGACGCGGCGCCTGGATCGCCGACTTGGAACCGCCGCGCCGACGTCGCCGGGCGGGCCTTCCGGCTGATCGCCGACGGTGCCGTCGATCGCGACGGCGTGCCGGGCCTGGCGGGGCAGCTCGGCTACAGCGAGCGCCAGCTCCAGCGCATTCTCCAGGCCGAGGTCGGCGCTGGACCGGTCGCGCTGGCCCGAGCTCAGCGCGCCCAGGCCGCGCGGCTGTTGATCGAGTCGACCGAGATCTCCTTCGCGGAGGCGGCCCTCGCCTCCGGGTTCGGGAGCGTGCGTCAGTTCAACGACACGATCCGGTCCGTCTACGCCCGCACGCCGACCGAGTTGCGCAAGCGGGCGCGAGGGCGCGGCGGCGATGCCGCTCCCGGGGCGATCGAGCTTCGCTTGGCCTGCCGCCAGCCCTTCGACGCGGCGTCCGCGATCGAGTTCCTCGGCGTCAGGGCGGTGTCCGGCGTCGAGCAGCTCGACGAATCCGCCTACCGGCGCTCCCTCCTCCTTCGGCATGGAGGCGCCGTCGTCGAGCTGCGTGCCGAGGGCACCGCCGTGCGCTGCCGCCTCTGGCTCGACGATCTTCGCGACCTCACCGCGGCGGTCGCCCGCTGCCGGCGCCTGCTCGACCTCGACGCCGACCCGCAGACGGTCTCGGCCCAGCTCGAACGCGACCGCTGGCTCGGCGGCCTCGTTCGCGAGCGCCCGGGCCTTCGCATCCCCGGTTGCGTCGACGGCTTCGAGCTCGCGACCCGAGCGGTGATCGGCCAGCAGGTCTCGGTTGCCGCCGCGCGGACCGTGGCGGCGGAGCTGGTCCAGCGCTACGGGGAGCCGCTGCCGGAGCCCGTCGGCGGTGTCACCCATCGGTTTCCCACGGCCGCGGCCCTGGCGGAAGCCGAGCCGGAGAGCTTGCCGATGCCGCGCACCAGGGCGAGGGCGCTGCGCGAGCTGGCGAGGCAGGTCGCCGGGGGCGGCCTGAGGCTGGACGCGGGCGCCGAGGCCAAGGCCAGCGTCGACGGACTGCTCTCGGTGCCCGGAATCGGTCCCTGGACGGCTTCCTACGTCGCGATGCGAGCGCTTGGCGATCCCGATGCCTATCCCGCGGGAGACGTCGGGCTGCGGCGGGCGCTGGAGCTCCGGGGGCACGCCGCGATCGACCGGATGGCCGAGGACCGGCTCGCCGAGGGCTGGCGCCCCTGGCGCTCGTATGCGACGGTGTACCTGTGGCGAAGCCTCGCCGAGCCCTCGTCCTGCTGATCGCAGCGCTATCGCTGATCTGGACGACCGGGGCTTCGGCGGCGACGCTCGACCTCGTCGGCGACTTCGACCAGCCGATCTACCTCACCTCCGATCCGGACGACGCCGACCGCATCTTTGTCGTCGAGCGAGAGGGGCGGGTCATGCTCGACGACGACTCCGGCGTCACCCTCTTCGGCGACCTCGAATCGCTGGTCGCCTGCTGCACGGGCGAGCGCGGCCTCCACTCGATCGCGCTTGCGCCCGACTTCCAGGCCAGCAAACGCTTCTACGCCGCCTACACCGGGACCCTCGCGGCCGGCGCTGACGTGGGCGGCACCGTGGGCGACATCTACGTCGACGCGTTCCGTCCCGGGCCCGACGGCGAAGGCGAACTGCTGCGCGACCAGATCCTTCACATCGATCACGACGACTTCTCTAACCACCATGGCGGGCAGCTCCAGTTCGGCCCCGACGGATATCTCTACCTCGCGCCCGGCGACGGTGGCGGCACCGGCGACCCGCTGGAAGAAGCGGGGAACCTGGAGGCGCTGCATGGCAAGATCCTCCGCATCGACCCGGAACCCGGGGAGGACCCGCCCTACGCGGTGCCCACCGATAACCCCTTCGTGGGCGTGGCGGGAGCGGACGAGATCTGGGCCTACGGGCTGCGCAACCCGTGGCGCTTCTCCTTCGATCGCGACAGCGGCGACATGATCGTCGCCGACGTCGGCCAAGGCCAACGTGAGGAGGTCAACTTTGTGCCCAGTCCGGGAGTGGGCCTCGTAGGCGGCAAAGGCGCCAACTACGGCTGGAATTGCCGCGAGGGGCTGATTGCCTACGTGAATCCCGCCGAGTACTGCGACGGGGTGAGCGGGTTCGCCGACCCGGTCTTCGACTACCCGCACGACAACCCCGGCGGAGGGCCGAATCGCTGCTCGATCACCGGCGGCTACGTCGTCCGCGACCCGGACGTCACCGACCTCTTCGGCCGCTACGTCTACGCCGACTTCTGCCAGGGCGAGATCCGCTCCCTGGTCTTGCCTGCTGCGGGCGGGGGAGTCGCGACCAGCGACCGTTCCGAGGACCTCCAAGTGGCCAACCCTGTCTCCTTCGGCGAGGACTCGGACGGACGCGTCTACGTCGTCTCCCAGGGCGGCAACGTCTACCGGCTGGCACCGGCGGAGTCGCCGCCGGCCACCGACGACCCGACACCAACCACGAACGACCCGACGCCAACCGCAGACACCGACCCCGCCCAGCCGCCCGAGCCCCCTGGGCCGCAGCCGCTACGCGTGCGTCTCGATGCCGCGGGAAGCGGAGGGGCCGGCAGTCAGCTCCTCCGACTCACCGTGCGTGTCGAGCCCTGCGCCCAGCTCGGCGGGACGACCGTGCGCCTCAGCCGGGGCGGCAGGCCGTCGGGCGCAAAGCAGCTGAACCGGGGCTGCGTGGCGAGGTTCCACCGGCGCATCGCCGACCGCTCGACCTTCCGCGCCCTGCTCTTCGTCGGCGGAGTCGCTCTGCGCTCGCCGCGCCTGGTTGTGCACGCAGGCTGAGCTACCGCAGCCAGGTGCGGAAGATCGCGTTGGCGAAGCCAACCCCGTAACGGACGACGGCTGGCTTCTTCGAGTGCCCGTGAAGGCGGCGCTCGACCGTGACCGGCACCTCCCTGGCGGGGATGCCGCGCTTGATCGCCTCGATCATGAACTCGGAGGTATGGAACTGCTCCTGGCGGAGGACGAGCTGCGGCAGGGCGGTCGCGCGCACCGCGCGGTAGCCGTTGGAGCAGTCGGTGACGTGGGTGCGGGTGATGGTGGAGACGAGGCGATTGAAAAACACGATGCCGAGCTCGCGGGCGAAGTGGTTGCGGTCGGCGTGCCCGAGGACGCGGGAGCCGTGAGCGACGTCGACCTCGCCGTCGAGCACTGGTTTGACCAGGCGCTCCATCTCCGAGGGCAGGTGCTGGCCGTCGGCGTCAAGCGTGACCACGACCTCGGCTCCGGATTCGACCATCAGCCGGTAGCCGGTGCGCAGCGCAGCGCCGCCGCCGCGGTTGGTGACGTGGCGGGCGACCGCGGCGCCGTGCTCGGCGGCGACGTCGCCGGTGCCGTCGCGG